>NZ_MOWM01000154.1 GCF_016082275.1 Variovorax sp. E3 | reverse complement strand
CCATGGCGCCGGCGGCGACGCGGCTGCTGGCGCCGGGCCGCGTCTCGATGAAGCCCTCGGCCGCGAGTTGCTCGTACACCGTCGACACGGTCGTGCGCGAGAGCCCGCGCTCGGCGGCGCAGGCGCGCGTCGACGCCAGGCCGGTGCCGCTGCCGTAAGTGCCGTCGAGGATGAGCGCCTTGATTTCCTCGTACAGCGCGCGGCCTCGGCCCCGGTGGTCCTGTGAAGCCGGGCGTGTCGCCATGTCGTGAACTGGTCCAGCTGAATTGATCGGAATTGGCCATTTTCATCATGCCATGGAGGCGGCACAGTCGGGCTTGCCAACGCCATCGCGCAACCCCACCGAGGCCCCACGACATGTACCTGCCGCCCCACTTCGCCGAAGCCCGCACCGAGGAGCTCCATCGCCTGATGCAGGCGCACCCGTTCGGCACGCTCGTGACGCATCACCCCGCCACGGGGCTGGACGCCAACCACATCCCGTTCGAGCTGGACGCCGGGCGCGGCGAATTCGGCACCTTGCAGGCTCACATCGCGCGCGCCAACACGCTGTGGTCCGACCTGCCTGCGGGCGCGGAAGTCATGGTCGTGTTCCGGGGACCGCAGGGCTACATCTCGCCGAGCTGGTATCCGAGCAAGCACGAGACGCATCGCCATGTGCCGACATGGAACTACGAGGTCGTGCATGCGCACGGCCGGCTGCGCGTCGTCGATGACGAGAAGTTCGTGCGCGGCATCGTCGGCCGGCTCACGCGCCGCCATGAGGCGAGCGAGCCGCGCCCCTGGAAGATGGCCGACGCGTCGCCCGACTACCTGGGCCAGATGCTCAAGATGATCGTCGGGCTCGAGGTCGAGATCACGCGCCTCGAAGGCAAGCGCAAGCTGGGCCAGAACCGCGAGCCGCGCGACTTGGGCGGCGCCATCGACGCGCTGCGCGAGCGCGGCGCATCGGAGCTGTCGTCGGCCATGGCGCGAGCGCGGCCGGACGCCTGAGGCCTCTTCCCTTTCTTCTTATTTATTCTTCTTATTTAATTTAGTAGTAGTAGATAAGGGTAAACCCGCTCTGTGGACAGGGCGCTTTTTTCCTTGGCTGACAACGACTTGTCATGCGTGCGTCACTGTGTGTACCTCTGTTTTCGGGTCGTCCTGGAGACAGGACAACTCGGAGGCAGCCGGCCCCGCTGTGGATAACAGGGGCCTTGTGCCGAAACTGTCCCCAGAGTTTTCCCGGCGCGTGGGGCGACACGGCGAGGCGTCGGTCGATGCTATATGATTCGTATACGTTTCATATATTCAAAGAGCCATGGGCATCGTCAAGATTTCAGACCTCATGCACGAGAACCTGCGTATCGCGGGCAACGCGCTGAGCCGTTCCATCAACGCGCAGGCCGAGCACTGGATGCGCATCGGCATGCTGGCCGAGCTGCACCCGGCGCTGGACCACCGCGAGATCTGCCAGCTGCTGATCCGCGCCGAGCAGGCGGGCGGCTTCGACCTGGAAACGGTGTCCAAAGCGCTGGCGGCGCCGCCGGCACCCGCCGCCGCGCTCCCCGCCGTGCGCAAGGTGGCCGGAGCGCGCGCATGAGGGCGGCGGGCACGCTCAAGTCGGCCGACGACATCGCGATGGCGCGCGCGGCGGGCCGGCTCGCGGCAGAGGTGCTGCTCGTCATCGGCGAGCACGTCAAGGCGGGCGCAGCACCGAGGAGTTGGACCGCATCTGCCACGACCACATCGTCGGCGTGCAGGGCGCCGTTCCGGCCAACGTCGGCTACAACGGCTTCACGAAAACGGTGTGCACGTCGGTCAACCACGTGGTGTGCCACGGCATCCCGTCGGCGCAGAAGGTGCTGAAGAAGGGCGACATCATCAACATCGACGTGGGCGTCATCAAGGACGGCTGGTTCGGCGACTGCAGCCGCATGTACTTCGTGGGCGAGCCCAGCCCGCTGGCGCGCCGGCTGGTCGACACCACCTACGAGGCGATGCGCGCCGGCATCCTGCAGGTGCGCCCCGGCGCCACGCTGGGCGACGTGGGTTACGCGATCCAGAGCGTGGCGCACCGCGAGCGCTTCAGCGTCGTGCGCGAGTACTGCGGCCACGGCATCGGCCAGATCTACCACGACGACCCGCAGGTGCTGCACTACGGCCAGCCCGGCCAGGGCCTGCGGCTGGAGGCCGGCATGGTCTTCACCATCGAGCCCATGATCAACGCCGGCCGGCGCGAGACCCGCGAGCTGCCCGACGGCTGGACGGTGGTCACGCGCGACCACTCGCTGTCGGCGCAGTGGGAGCACATGGTGGCGGTGACGGAAGACGGGTTCGAGGTGCTGACGCCCTGGCCCGAGGGCACGGGGCATTACCCGGCGATTGCCTGAAGCGTCGCCCCCGTCCGACGCCAGCGACAGCCAATGCGGCAATGCCGTGCAGGACAACGCCGCAACCTGCGTTTGGGGGCTCCCGGGGGCATCGGGCTGTGGCATCGTCGCTCCCCTATCGCGCCAAACGGCGCGCATCGTTCAAGCAGGAGCAGCACCATGATCAAGATCGGCATCGTTGATGACCACGCCGTCGTCCGCACAGGCCTCAAGGCGTTCTTCTCCACTTTCGTCGACTTCCGCGTGGTCGGCGAGGCCGCCTCCGGCCGCGAAGCCATCGACCTCGTGCGCACCGCCGACATCGACGTGCTCGTGATGGACCTCTCGATGCCCGGGCAGAGCGGCATCGACGCGCTGGCCATGGTGCGCGCCAAGGCGCCCGACCTGGGCGTGCTCATCTTGAGCGGCTATCCCGAGGAGCACTACGCAGTGAACCTGATCCGCCAGGGCGCGTCGGGCTACCTCAACAAGGAATGCGAGCCGGAAGAAATCGCCAAGGCCATCCGCACCGTGGCGCTGGGCCGGCGCTACATCTCGCCCTCGGTGGCCGAGCTGCTCGCGGGCCAGCTGGAGCGCAAGGACAACGCGCCGCCGCACAAGCATCTGTCGGAGCGCGAGTTCCAGGTGTTCCTGAAGCTGGCCAAGGGCGAGTCGGTGGGCAGCATCGGCGAGGCGCTGTCGCTGTCGGTCAAGACCATCAGCACCTATCGCACGCGCCTGATGGAGAAGATGAACCTCTCCACCAACAGCGACCTGACCTACTACGCGATCAAGACGCAGTTGATCGACTGAGCCTTCACGGCGTCCTGACGTGCGCCACCGCGGGACGTTCAAGGCCGTTGTCTGGACCTTCGTCCTGACGCTGGCCGCCACGCTGCTGGCGCTGAACCTGGCCAGCGGCGAGAAGAAGCTCGACGAGCAGGTCCGGCGCGAATACGCGCTGCACGACGCCCAGTACCAGCGCGCGCTGGGCGTGATGCTCGGGCCGCCCATCACCGGCGGCAACCGCTTCGAGGCCTTGCAGAACGGCGACCAGATCTTTGCGCCGATGCTCGCGGCCATTCGCGGTGCGAAGCAGAGCATCACCTTCGAGACCTACATCTACTGGTCGGGCGACATCGGCCGCGCCTTCGCCGACGCGCTGTCGGAGCGCGCCCGCGCGGGCGTGAAGGTGCACGTGCTGCTCGACTGGGTGGGCAGCGCCAAGGTCGATGCCGACTTCGTCCGCGAGATGGAAGGCGCCGGCGTCCAGATCCGCAAGTTCCACAAGCCGAGCTGGTACGACATCGCGCGCATGAACAACCGCACCCACCGCAAGCTGCTGGTGGTGGACGGGCGCATCGGCTTCACCGGCGGCGTGGGCATCGCGCCCGAGTGGACCGGCCACGCGCAGGACGCCGAGCACTGGCGCGACTCGCACTACCGCGTCGAGGGGCCGGTGGTGGCGCAGATGCAGGCCGTGTTCATGGACAACTGGGTCAAGGTGTCGGGCGACGTGCTGCACGGCGAGCGCTACTTTCCGGCGATTCCCGCCGCGGGCGAGGGCCGCGCGCAGATGTTCAGCAGCTCGCCCTCGGGCGGCAGCGAGAGCATGCACCTCATGTACCTGCTGTCGATCGCGGCGGCCACCAGGACCATCGATTTGTCGAGCGCGTACTTCGTGCCCGACGACCTCACGGTGGGCGCGCTGGTGGCGGCCATGAAGCGCGGCGTGCGGCTGCGCATCATCACGCCGGGGCCGATCATCGATTCGCAGACCGTGCGCGGCGCCTCGCGCGCGGCCTGGGGCCCGCTGCTGGAGGCGGGCGCGCAGATCAGCGAATACCAGCCGACCATGTTCCATTGCAAGGTGTTCACGGTCGACGGGTTGCTGGTGTCGGTGGGCTCGACCAACTTCGACAACCGCTCGTTCCGCCTGAACGACGAGGCCAACCTCAACATCTACGACGAGGCCTTCGCCGCCGGGCAGACCGCGCAGTTCGAGGCCGACCTGCGGCAGTCGAAACGCCTGGACTACGAGGCGTGGAAGAACCGGCCGCTGCGAGAGAAGGCGATGGAGCACCTGGCGGCGCTGCTGTCGTCGCAGCTCTGAAAGGCGGCCGGCTGTTTCGCGGGCGAGGGGCCTAGCTCGTGCGCGGCTTGCACGCCGCGCGCACGATGCGCAGGGTCGGGTTGATCTTCATGTCCTTGAACAGCATGGGCTTGGGGTCGGCGCCGTAGTCGGCCACGTGGTGCGGCTCGCCCTGCCACAGCGGCTCGATGTAGAAGCGCGCGGCCACGTAGCTGGCGCGGCGCGACTGGCAGTCGAACACCACGCGCGATTCGTACGAGCGGTACGGAATGCCTTCCCAGTTGAACCGGGGCGCCGAGCGGTTCACGCGCAGGTTCATGGCCTTCGACGTTGCGTTCGCGTTCGCGCTCTCGGCGGGCGCCACGCGGTCGGGGTCGACCTGCACGGTGTCCGCCGCCTTGTCCAGCGGATCGCCGACCACGGTGAACCAGCCGGGCTGCGCGAGCGCGATGCCGCAGCAGCCGACCATGCCGATCGCCATCAACCAGTGCCTCACGACGGTGACTCCAAGAAAAAGGTCCAGGACAAGGGGCCGGAAAAAAACCGGCGGGGATGCCACCGGTCGTTGAAACATCAATTTACAGCGGATGCAGGCCGTCGCGTGTCGGACGGCGCCGAAGCCGGATGTTGGCGAGGCGCGTGTGTTGGCACACTAGCGCCGTGACCTCCACCACCCACCCCACCCAGCCCCTTTCCATCGCCGTGCGCCCGGCATCGCGGTGTCCGCGCTCGCCGTGTCGCCGCCCGCGCCCGAGTCTTGCTATGTGCTGGCGCACGGCGCCGGCGCGGGCATGACGCACCCGTTCATGCAGGCCGTGGCCGAGGGCCTGGCGCAGCGCCGCATCGCCACCTTGCGCTACCAGTTCCCCTACATGGAACAGGGCAAGAAGCGCACGGACGCGCCCGCGCTCGCGCATGCCACGGTGCGCGCGGCGGTCGGTTGCGCGTCGGCGCATTTCGGCGGGCTGCGCCTGTTTGCCGGCGGCAAGTCGTTCGGCGGGCGCATGACATCGCAGGCCCAGGCGCTGGAACCCTTGCCCGGCGCCCACGGGCTGATCTTCCTGGGCTTTCCGCTGCACCCCTCGGGCGCGCCGGCCGCCGCCGAAAAACGCGCGGCGCACCTGGGCGATGTCGACGTGCCGATGCTCTTCGCGCACGGCCCGCGCGACACGCTGGCCGAGCCCGCGCCCTTCGAGGCCACCACGCGGGCGCTGGGGCCGATGGCCACCGTGCTGGAGATCGACGGCGCCGACCACTCGTTCCATGTGCTTAAGCGCGGCGGCCGGACCGACGAGGAGGCGCTCGACGAACTGCTCGACGGCATCGCCGTGTGGACGCAGGCCTGGCGCCTGGGCTGAGGCGGGTCGTCCTTCGCCTACGCGGTGTCGCCCGATGGGACGACGCCGCGCCCGGGTGGTTCTTTCAACGATGGGTCTTCGACAGACAGCAATTCCACATCCATTGAAAGGACCCGACATGGCATACACCGACGCACCCATCGACACCCTCCAGACCACCGGCCCCGTGCTGGCCAACGACGACGTGGTGGACGTGCTCAACGACCTGCTGGAGAACTCGCGCGACGGCGAGTACGGCTTTCGCGCCTGCGCCGACGAAGTGAAGAGCCCCGAGGCCAAGCTGCTGTTCACCAGCCGCGCCGAACAATGCCGCAAGGCCGAGGGCGAACTCGTCGCGCTCATCACCGCGTACGGCGGCAAGCCGGCCGAGGGCGGCACCGCCAGCGGCGCGCTGCATCGCGGCTGGGTGCACGTGAAGGGCTCGCTGGGCGCCAACAGCGAACTCTCCATTCTCGAATCGTGCGAACGCGGTGAAGACACGGCCGTGGCGCGCTATCGCAAGGCCCTGAAGCAGAACCTGCCGGCCGACGTGCGCAGCGTGGTCGCGGCGCAGGCCGAAGGCGCGCAGCGCAACCACGACCAGATCCGCGACCTGCGCAACGCCGCGCGTGCGCGCGATTGATGATCGCGAAAGCGGTGCCGCAAACGGTGCCGCAAACAGCACCAAGGCCGGGCCCTCCCGGCCTTTTTCATGCGTGCCGCGCGCTCCGGGAAACCCCGGATGCCCAGCACGCGGCAGCGATGGGATAGTTAGTTCGCCCTTCAAACTAACTAATTTCTTACCTGGCTGATGCCTGTGGGGCGCACCAACTCTGGAGAGACATCGATGCAACTGAAACACACCCTGGCCGCCATGGCCTTCGGTCTCACGGCCGTGGGCGCGCTGGCGCAGACCGTGGTCGGCGTGAGCTGGTCCAACTTCCAGGAAGAGCGCTGGAAGACCGACGAGGCCGCCATCAAGGCCGAACTCGAGAAGCTCGGCGCCAAGTACATCAGTGCCGATGCGGGCGGCTCGCCCGAGAAGCAGCTGGGCGACATCGAAGGCCTCATGTCCAAGGGCGCCAAGGCGCTCATCGTGCTGGCCATGGACAAGGACGCCATCCTGCCCGCCGTGACCAAGGCCACGCGCCAGAAGGTGCCCGTGGTGGCATACGACCGGCTCATCGAGGCGCCCGGCGTCTTCTACATCACCTTCGACAACGTCGAGGTCGGCCGCATGGAAGCGCGCGAGGTGCTCAAGGTCAAGCCCAAGGGCAACTACGTGATCATCAAGGGCTCGCCGAGCGACCCCAACGCCGATTTCCTGCGCGCGGGCCAGCAGGAGGTGCTCGACGCCTCCGTCAAGAAGGGCGACATCAAGATCGTGGGCGACGAATACACCGAAGGCTGGAAGCCCGAGGTCGCGCAGAAGAACATGGAGCAGATCCTCACCAAGAACGGCAACAAGGTCGACGCGGTGGTGGCGGCCAACGACGGCACGGCCGGCGGCGCCGTGGCGGCGCTCACGGCCAAGGGCCTGCGCGGCATTCCGGTGTCGGGCCAGGACGCCGACTTCGCGGCGCTCAACCGCATCGCGCTGGGCACGCAGACCGCGACCATCTTCAAGGACTCGCGCGAGCTCGGCCGCGAAGCCGCCATTGCCGCCATCGCGCTGTCGCAGGGCAAGCCGGTCGACAAGGCCGGCACCTGGAACTCGGGTCCGAAGAAGGTCTCGCTGCAGTCGCGCCTGCTGACGCCCGTGCCCGTGACGCGCGACAACCTCGACGTCGTGGTCAAGGCCGGCTGGATCAAGAAGGACGAGCTGTGCAAGGGTGTGACGGGCGCCAGCGCGCCCGCGGCCTGCAAGTAACAGGCCGGCACGCAAGCCCGGTCATTCGCGCAGCGCTCCACCGGCCGGCCCCTGGCGGGCCCGGCTGGCAAGGGCCTGCGCATCCGTTGTCCCAAGGGGGTCTGAAAAAATGAGCAATCCAACACCCGGATGGTGGCGCCGCACGGGCCTGGACCTGCGGCTGATCCTGATGTGCCTGCTGCTGGTCGTCATGGCCGTGGTGTTCAGCGTCATGTCGGGCGGCGTGTTCCTCTCGCCCGAGAACCTGTACAACGTCGCGCAGCAGACGGCCGTGGTCGGCATCGTGTCGACCGTCATGGTGCTGATCATCGTGGCGCGCCACATCGACCTGTCGGTGGGCTCGGTGATGGGTTTCGTCGGCGTGCTCATCGCGTACCTGCAATACACCTCGGGCTGGTCGTGGCCCACGGCCTGCCTCGCGGGGCTCGCGGTGGCGCTGCTGGTGTCGATCTACCAGGGCTGGCTCACGGCGGTGCTGGGCGTGCCCTCGTTCGTGGTCACGCTGGGCGGCCTGATGTCGTTCCGCGGCGCGGCCTTCCTGGTGGCCGACGGCAAGACGCAGCCGGTCAACGACGAATTCTTCCAGCGCCTGGGCGGCGGCTACGACGGCGGCATCGGCGTCACCGCGAGCTGGGTGCTCGCGGGCCTCGTGGCCGTGGTGCTGTTCGCGCGCATGCTGCAAAAGCGCCGCGCGCGCCAGCGCTACGACATGCCGACCGAGGCGCTGTGGCTCGACGTGCTCATCACCGCCGTGCCGGTGGCCGTGGTGTTCGGCTTCGCCTGGGTCATGAACAACTACCAGATCTCGTCCAAGAGCGAGCCGCAGGGCATTCCGATTCCGGTGCTGATCTGGGCGGCGGTGGCCATCGTGCTGTCGTTCATCGTGCACCGCACGCGCTTCGGGCGCTATGTGTTCGCGATGGGCGGCAACCCCGACGCGGCGGCGCTGGTGGGCATTCCGGTCAAGCGCGTCACGCTGATGCTGTTCGCGCTGCTGGCGGTGCTGGTGACCATCGCGGCCATCGTGTCGATCGCGCGGCTCAACGCGGGCACCAATTCGCTGGGCACGGGCATGGAGCTTTATGTGATCGCGGCGGCCGTCATCGGCGGTACCGCATTGGCGGGCGGCAGCGGCTCGATCTTCGGCTCGGTGCTGGGCGCGCTGATCATGCAGTCGCTGGACAGCGGCATGCTGCTGCTGGACGTGCCCATCGGCAAGCGCATGGTCATCATCGGGCAGGTGCTGATCGTGGCCGTCGTGTTCGACGTTCTGTACCGCCGCAAGTTCGGGGAAAACTGACATGGCCGACATCGATACCTCCCAACCGCTCGTCGAGCTGCGCGAAATTCGCAAGGCCTTCGGCGGCGTCAAGGCCGTGGACGGCGTGAGCGTGAACCTGTACCCCGGCGAAGTCGTCGCGCTGCTGGGCCACAACGGCGCTGGCAAGTCCACGCTCATGAAGATGCTCGCGGGCGCCTACCCCATCGACTCGGGCGACACGCTCATCGCGGGCGAGAAGGTCAACATCCGCACCCCCGCCGAAGCACAGGCGCAAGGCATCGAGACCATCTACCAGACCCTTGCGCTGGCCGACAACCTCGACTCCGTGTCGAATCTCTTCCTCGGCCGCGAGAAGATGACGCGCTGGAACACGCTGGACGACCACTTCATGGAAGTGCAGGCGCGCAAGGTGTTCCACCGCCTGAACAAGAACTTCACCAACATCCGCGTGCCCGTGCGCCGGCTGTCGGGCGGGCAGCGGCAGGTGGTGGCCATCTCGCGCGCGCTGTATTTCAACGCGCGCATCCTCATCATGGACGAGCCCTGCGCCGCGCTCGGCCCCGAAGAAACCGCGATGGTCGGCGGGCTCGTGAAGCAGCTCAAGGCCGACGGCGTGGGCATCTTCCTGATCACGCACGACATGCCCGACGTGTTCTCGCTGAGCGACCGGCTGGCCGTCATGAAGAACGGCAAGCTCGTGGGCACCTACCGCACCGCCGATGTCACCGAGGACGAAGTGCTCGGCATGATCATTGCCGGCAAGCGCCCCGAGGGCAAGGCGCAGGCCCCCCACGCCGACACCGCCGCGATGGCCTGACGTGAAGACCATCGGCGACCAGCAACTGCTCAAGCGCATGAACCGCAGCGTGCTGCTGCGGCTGCTGCGCGCGCAGCCGGGCCTGTCGCGCGCGCGGCTCGCGAGCGAGAGCGGCCTGACCAAGTCGACCGTGAGCCTGCTGGTGCGCGAGCTGATCGACGAAGGCTGGCTCAGCGAATCGGGCGCGGCCGTGGCCGACGGGCTCGGGCGGCCTTCGACGCCGCTGCAGATCGACGTCGGCGTGCGCGCGCTCATGGGCGTGGAGATCGCCGTGGAAACGGTGCGCCTCGTGTGCGTGTCGCTGCAGGGCGAGGTGCTGTACGACGACACCCAGGCGCTGACCGACGGCGCGCCGGCCGGCGTGTGCGCGCAGGTGGCGCGCATGGCCGCCGCCGCGAACGCGCAGCTCGACAAACTCGGCCTGAGCCTGTCGAGCATCGGCGTGTGCGTGCCCGGCGCGGTGGACGACTGCACCGGCGAGGTCAGCTTCGCGCCCAACCTCGGCTGGCGCAACGTGAGCCTGTTGCCGGCGCTGGAGAAGGCCTTTGCCGTTGTCGGCCTGCCGCGCGTCACGGTGCAGTTGCAGAACGACGCCGATGCGGCCGCGCTCGGCGAGTACGAGTTCGCGGCAGGGGAAGGCCAGGAGGGCGAAGACCCGCTGATCTTCGTCAACTGCGACGTGGGCGTGGGCGCCGGCGTGGTGCTGAACGACCGGCTCTTCACCGGCGCGCAGGGCATGGCCGGCGAAATCGGCCACACCATCCTCGAGCTCGACGGACCCTTGTGCTCGTGCGGGCGGCGCGGCTGCGCCGAGGCCTTCTTCGGCTCGCGCGTGCTGCAGCGCGAAGGCTGCGACATGCAGCGCGCCGCCGCCTTCTTCGGCGTGATGCTGCAGAACCTGTGGGTCACGTTCAACCCGCGCGCGATCGTGCTGGGCGGCAAGGCCTGCGCCGACCATCGCGGCTTTGCGCAGGCCGCGTTCGAGAACGTGCACCGGCACGCCGAACGCGCCGGCATGCCCGCGCCGGACCTGCGCACCGCGCGCTACGGCGCGCTGGCGCCGGCGGTGGGCGCCGCCGCGCTGGCGCTGCATGAATACCTGCGGCCGCTGCAGCCCGATGCCAAGGCGCGCCGCGCGCAGGCCGCGCGAGCCGCACGGGTTTCCGCGGCGACCTGAGCCTTTCGATCTTCAGCGGGCTTGCGCCTCTTCGGCCGCCCATTGCACCGCGTCCGCCCCTGCCGGAATGCGCAGGGGCGCCGACGGATCGGTGGCCGCGCGCCACACCGCTTCGGCCACGTCCCGCGCGCGCGTGCCCGGGCCGGTGGACGCGAGCATGCGGGAAATGGTCTCCTGCATGAACCCGCCGTAGGCCGCGTCGTCGATGCCGCGCAGGCGCGTGCGCGCGGTGTCGCGGAAGCTCGTCTCGCCCGAGGAGCCGGGCAGCACAATGCGCACGCGCACGCCGAAGGGTTCGAGCTCGCCGGCCATCGACTCGGTGAACGCATTCACCGCTGCCTTGGCCGCGCGGTAGATGCCGACCAAAGGCAGCGGCTTCAGCGTGACGCTGGAGGTCACGTTCACCACGACGCCGGACTTGCGCTCGCGCATGTGCGGCAGCACCGCCTGCGTGAGCGCGATGGTGCCGAAGGTGTTGGTCTCGAACAGCGCGCGCACCGTGTCCATGGGCGTGAGCTCGAAGGGCGAAGGCGCGCCGAAGCGGCGTTGTTGACGAGCACATCGATCGGGCCCGCGGCCAGCGCCGCGTCCACGGCCTCGCGGATGCTCCTCGCATCGGTCACGTCCAGCTGCAGCACGCGCAGGCGTTCGGACGGCGGCAGCACGTCGTTGCGCGGCGTGCGCATCGTGGCGACCACGTGCCAGCCCTGCGCCAGGAAGTGGCGCGCGGTCTCCAGGCCGAAGCCGGAAGAGCAGCCGCTGATCAGTACGGTTTTCATGAAGTGTTTTCCTTGGTGTGGATGACGATGCCTTCACGATAGGTGGCACCGGTCGTACTTGCTACCATCCTGAGTCCATAACTGATGTTCGAGAGTCCGGCCATGACCGATCCCTTGGCCGAGGTGGTGACGCTGCTGCAGCCGGCCGCCCGGTTCTCCAAGCACGTCGTCGGCGCGGGCCGGTGGCGGATCCGCCGCTCCGACGCCGGGCAGCCCTTCTACTGCGCGGTGCTCGAAGGCGGCTGCCGCCTCGCGCTCGACGGGCACGAGCCGATCGAGCTGCAGGCGGGCGACTTCGTGCTCGTGCCCGCGGCCTTCGGCGTCACCATGTCCAGCCTGGAGCCGCCGGCCGGCGCGGTCACTCTCGACTCGATGCCCGTCGCGCTGGGCGAGGGGTTGTTCAGGATCGGTGCGCCGCAAGGGCCGACCGACCTGCGCATCCTCGCGGGCCATTGCAGCTTCGGTTCACCGGATGCGGCCCTGCTGGTGTCGCTCTTGCCGCAGTTCGTTCACGTGCGCGGCGAACAGCGGCTGGCAACGCTCGTGCAGTTCGTGCGCGAGGAGTCTCACGCGCAGCGGCCCGCGCGCGAGGTCGTGCTCGCGCGCCTGCTGGAGGTGTTGCTCATCGAGGCCTTGCGCTCGGCGTCGGGCACGGCGGCATCGCCGGGCCTGGCGCGCGGACTCGCCGATGTGCGCCTCGCGGCGGCGATCCGCGCGATGCATGCGCAGCCGACGCGGGCATGGACGGTGGTCGAACTGGCCAAGGAGGCCGCGCTCTCCCGCTCGTCGTTCTTCGAGCGCTTCAGCCGCGAGGTGGGCCTGGCGCCGATGGCGTACCTGCTGGCCTGGCGCATGGCGCTGGCCAAGGACCTGCTGCGCCGCAACGAAGGCGGTGTCGCCGAAATCGCGGAGCGCGTCGGCTACAGCTCCGCGAGCACGTTCAGCGTGGCCTTCACCCGCCATGTCGGGCTGCGGCCGACGCAGTACGCACGCGAGCAGTCGGACGCGGCGCAGGCAGGCGTCTAGCAAGACGCGGCCGAGCCCGAGCCCGAGCCCGAGCCCGAGCCCGAGCCCGAGCCCGAGCCCGGCTCACGGGCCGGCCGGCGGCGTGTTGGCTCCTTCATCGCGCCAGCCGCGCAACCGCCGGTACAGCGTGCCGCGCGACACATTCAACTGCCGCGCCGCCTGCGACACATTGCCGCCGTGCGCGGCCAGCGTGTCTTCGATCAGCTTGCGGCTGTGCTCGCGCAGCGTCTCCGTGTTCGGAGCGTGCGGCGTGTGCTCGATGTCGTCCGTGGCGGCAATGCAGGCTTCAGCGGCGGCGGGCTCCGCGCCGCGCGCAATCGACATCGGCGCCGCCTCGCCCGGCATCGCGACCGCGTGGCGGAAGTCCGCGCCGTCCGTGCCCTTCAGCTGCGCCTGCATCCACACGCCCAGGCCGCTGGCCAGCCGCAGCGGCTGCGCCGCCTCGCGCCGGCCCAGCCGCAGCAGGCTTGCCAGGTCGTGCCCCAGCAGGCATTCGACATCGCGCTCGTCGGCCGCCTCGGGCAGCCGCCCCAGCAGCCGCGCGCCCGCGTTGTTGAGCCACGCGATGGTGCCGTCGGGCGCAATGCCGGCCAGCGCCTCCAGCGGCGTGCCCAGCAGCGTGGGGCTCGCCTGGAAGCGCAGGATCAGGTGGTCGCGCGACTGCGCCTGCAGCAGCCGGTTCTCGATGGTGGTGGCATACAGCGCCACCATCGACGCCGCGTCGAAGCCGAAGCGCCGCGCCTCCGCCGTGAGGTCGAGCACGCCGGCCAGTTGGCCCGTGACGTCGCGGATCGGCGCGGCGGCGCACTGCATGTGGCCGAGCACGTCGAAGTAGTGCTCCGCGCCGTCGACCGTGCAGGCCAGCCCGGTGCTGGCCACGATGCCGGGCGCGGTGGTGCCGACGATGCGCTCCGAGATGTTCACGCCCACGCGCGCCGTCTTGCGCAGCACCGGCTGGTGCGCGGCGGCGGGCTGGTCGGTGACGTGCACCACCACGCCGTCGCGGTCGGTCAGCAGGACGCGGCAGTCGGTGCCCGCGAGCATGTTCTCCAGTTGCGCGAGTTCCTGGCGCGCCACCTCGAGCAGCTCGCGGTTGCGCGACAGCGTGGCGTGCAGGCGGCTGGGCGTGACCGCGTCGAAGGGCACGATGCGCTGGCGGTCGCATGCGTGCGGCTGCAGCGCATCCACGACTGGATCACCGCCTCGCCGACGAGGCCCGAGGGGCGCACGCCTTCCTCGAAGAACTGCCGCCGCGCGAGCGCCACACGCTGCGCGGGCGTGCTGGCAAAGAGTTGGCGCGGCGCATCCGCCGTGCCGAGCCTGTCGAACTTCTGTAGGGACATGGGGTTCGCCGCCTCGCTGGATCCGGGACCAGCAGCGAATGTGTTCCGCAATGGAACAGCACCGGACTGGGGAAATCCCGGGGGTGAACACAAGGCCCGCGCGGACGATCCTTGCGGCACAAAGGAGACCTGCGATGACAAAAACACACGTCGGGCTGCGCATGCTCGCCGGCACATTGCTGTGCCTGGGCATTTCGACCGCGGCCACGGCCCAGAACGCACAAGACCGCGCCGCGAGCGCCACGAAGCGCGTCGACGGCAACTTCATCCGCGCCAACGCGGCGCAGAAGCAAACGCCCGACTGGCCCAGCGTCGGGCTGGACTATTCGGAGTCGCGCTTCAGCAAGCTCGACCAGGTGAACGCGGGCAACGTGAAAGACCTGGGGCTGGTCTGGTCGTACAACCTGGAGTCGACGCGCGGCGTGGAGGCCACGCCGCTGGTGGTGGACGGCATCATGTACGTCACCGCCTCGTGGAGCGTGGTGCACGCCATCGACACGCGCACCGGGCAGAAGCTGTGGACTTTCGATCCGCAGGTCGATAAGTCCAAAGGCTACAAGGGCTGCTGCGACGTGGTGAACCGCGGCGTGGCCATCCACGAAGGCAAGGTGTACGTGGCGGCCTTCGAC
Source organism: Variovorax sp. E3 (assembly GCF_016082275.1). Lineage (GTDB taxonomy): Bacteria > Pseudomonadota > Gammaproteobacteria > Burkholderiales > Burkholderiaceae_C > Variovorax. The sequence goes on along the minus strand of NZ_MOWM01000154.1, from coordinate 4,913 downwards.
GGCCGGCTCATCGCGCTGGACGCCGCCACCGGCCAGAAGGTCTGGGAGAAGGACACGCTCGAAGGCCAGAAGGGCAGCTACACCATCACCGGCGCGCCCCGCGTGTTCAAGGGCAAGGTCATCATCGGCAATGGCGGCGCCGAGTACGGCGTGCGCGGCTTCGTCACCGCCTACGACGCCAAGACGGGCGAACAGAAGTGGCGCTGGTTCGTGGTGCCGGGCGACCCGAGCAAGCCCTTCGAGGACGCATCGATGGCCAAGGCCGCCAAGACCTGGGACCCGTCGGGCAAGTACTGGGAGGCCGGCGGCGGCGGCACCGCGTGGGACAGCTTCGCCTTCGACCCGGAGCTCAACCTCATGTACGTGGGCACCGGCAACGGCTCGCCGTGGTCGCACAAGGCGCGCAGCCCCAAGGGCGGCGACAACCTCTACCTGGGCTCGGTGGTGGCGCTGGACCCCGACACCGGCAAGTACAAGTGGCACTACCAGGAGACGCCCGGCGACAACTGGGACTACACCTCCACGCAGTCGATGATCCTGGCCGACATGAAGGTGGGCGGCAAGCCGCGCAAGGTGCTGCTGCATGCGCCCAAGAACGGCTTCTTCTTCGTCATCGACCGCACCAACGGCAAGTTCATCTCGGCGAAGAACTTCACCGAAGTGAACTGGGCCACGGGCTACGACAAGAACGGCCGGCCCATCGGCGTGGCCGCCGCGCGCGACGGCACCAAGCCCAACGACGCCATTCCCGGCCCGTTCGGCGCGCACAACTGGCACCCGATGTCGTTCAACCCGCAGACCGGCCTGGCCTACCTGCCGTCGCAGCACGTGCCGATCAACCTGATGGACGACAAGGACTGGAAGTTCAACGAAGACGTGCCCGGCCGCCCGCACGCGGGCCTGGGCTGGAACCTGGCCAAGTTCGCGAACGTCGAGCCGCCCAAGAGCAAGCCCTTCGGCCGCCTCGTGGCCTGGGACCCGGTCGCGCAGAAGGAAGCCTGGGGCGTGGACTACGTGTCGCCCTGGAACGGCGGCACGCTCACCACCGCCGGCAACCTGGTGTTCCAGGGCACGGCCGACGGCCGCCTGCTGGCCTACAACGCCAAGACCGGCGACAAGCTCTGGGAAACGCCCACCGGCACCGGCGTGGTGGCGGCGCCCTCGACCTACATGGTCGACGGCAAGCAGTACGTGTCGGTCGCGGTGGGCTGGGGCGGCGTGTACGGCCTGGCACAGCGCGCCACCGAGCGGCAGGGGCCGGGCACGGTCTACACCTTCGCGGTGGGCGGCACGGCCAAGATGCCGGACTTCGTGCAGTACCGCATGGACAAGCTGGTGCAGGGCGTGAAGTACGACCCCGCCAAGGTGCAGGCCGGCACCATGCTCTACGTGAGCAACTGCGTGTTCTGCCACGGCGTGCCGGGTGTGGACCGCGGCGGCAACATCCCCAACCTCGGCTACCTGGACGCGGCCTACATCGAGAACCTCGACAAGTTCATCTTGAAGGGCCCGGCCATGGCGCGCGGCATGCCCGACTTCACGGGCAAGCTCTCGGGCGAGGAGATCGAGAGCATCAAGGCCTTCATCCAGGGGACGGCCGACGCGATACGGCCGAAGTAGCCACCGATGAAAAAAGCCGCCGGCCCGAAAGGACCGGCGGCTTTTTTTTGAGCCTGAAAAGATCAGTCGGCGTACACGCCGGCAGCCTTGATGATCGGGCCCCACTTGGCGATTTCGGCCGCGACGAACTTCTTGTGTTCCGCCGGCTCGGTGCGCTTGTCGGTGGTGATCACCGCGCCCAGCGCTTCTTCACGCTTGATGAAGCCCGGGTCCTTCATGGCGGCTTTGATGGCTTCGTTGAGCTTCTTGAGCACCGGCGCGGGCGTGCCCTTGGGCGCGTACACGCCGTGCCAGATCGTCACTTCGAAACCCTTGAGGCCCGACTCGTCGAGCGTCGGCAGGTCTTTCAGGGCCGGCGTGGTCAGGCGCTTGGCCGTGGTCACGGCGTAGGCCTTGACCTTCTTGGCTTCGATCTGCGACGTGGTGTTGGTCGTCTGGTCGCACAGCAGGTCGATCTGGCCGCCCAGCAGGTCGGCGATGGCCGGGGCCGTGCCCTTGTACGGCACGGGCGTCATCTCGACCTTGATCGCGCTCTGGAACAGCAGGCCGCACAGGTGCGACGCGGCGCCCAGGCCGGCGTTGCCCAGGTTGATCTTGCCCTTGTTGGCGGCGATCCAGGTCGTCAGTTCCTTGTAGTTGTTGGCGGGCAGGCCGGGCTTGCCGATCAGGGTCATCGGCACTTCGTTGACCATGCCCAGGTACTCGAAGTCGGTCTCGACGTTGAAGGGCAGCTTGCGGTAGAGCGCCGGCATCGTCGACATGCCGATGTGGTTGAGCAGCAGCGTGTAGCCGTCAGGGTTGGCGCGCGCCACCTTGGCCGTGCCGATGGAACTGCCCGCGCCCGCGGTGTTGTCCACCACGATGGTGGTGCCGAGCGTCTTCTGCATGGCTTCGGCGAGGTCGCGCGCCACACGGTCGGTCGGGCCGCCGGCGGCGAAAGGCACCACGAGCGTGACGGTCTTGTTCCCGGGGAAGTCCTGGGCGTGAGCACCGACAGCTGCGGCGGCAATCGCCGCGAGGGCGAACAGTTTCTTCATTTCGTCTCCGAGAGGGGGTAAAAAGGCCGCGATCTTAAGGGCTGACCGGCACCTGACCTATCCCCAATAGCCCTTATGCAATGAGGCAGGATGGGCCTCCCGCTGGGCTCTCGTCGCGCTTCAAACCCGAGCCCGCCGCGCGGACTTGCGGTGCGCCGCTTGCGCCCGCTCCGGCGGCGTGGTCCGCTCGGCCTTCGGCTTTTTTCGCCCCTTGCCTTCATACAAGCACACGGAGACTTTCAAAGATGCAGATCCAGCTCAAGGACCCGACCCTGCTGCGCCAGCAGGCCTACATTGCCGGCGCGTGGGTGGACGCCGACGACGGCGCCACCGTAGCCGTGACCAACCCCGCCAACGGCCAGGAGATCGGCACCGTGCCGATGTGCGGCACCGACGAGACCGTGCGCGCCATCGCCGCCGCCGAGAAGGCGCAGAAGGCCTGGGCCAAGGTACCGGCCAAGGAGCGCTCGGCCATCCTGCGCAAGCTCAACGACCTGATGCTGGCCAACGTCGACGACCTCGCGCTCCTCATGACCAGCGAGCAGGGCAAGCCCATGGCCGAGAGCCGCGGCGAGATCGCCTACGCCGCGTCGTTCATCGAGTGGTTCGCCGAAGAGGCGCGCCGCGTGTACGGCGACACCATTCCCGCACCGCAGGCCGACCGCCGCATCCTCGCGCTCAAGCAGCCCGTGGGCGTCACGGCCGCCATCACGCCGTGGAACTTTCCCACCGCCATGCTCACGCGCAAGGCCGGCCCCGCGCTGGCCGCGGGCTGCGCCATGGTTGTCAAGCCCGCCACGCAGACGCCGTTCTCGGCGCTGGCCTTTGCCGCGCTGGCCGAACGCGCGGGCGTGCCCAAGGGCCTGCTGTCGGTGCTCACCGGCTCGGCCAGCAAGATCGGCGGCGAAATGACGCGCAGCCCCATCGTGCGCAAGCTCACCTTCACGGGCTCCACCGAGGTGGGCCGCACGCTCATGAAGCAGTCGGCCGACACCATCAAGAAGCTGTCGCTCGAACTCGGCGGCAACGCGCCCTTCATCGTGTTCGACGACGCCGACGTGGATGCGGCCGTGGAAGGCGCGATGGTCTCCAAGTACCGCAACACCGGCCAGACCTGCGTGTGCGCCAACCGCATCTACGTGCAGCGCGGCGTGCTCGAGGCGTTCACGCAAAAGCTCGTGGCCAAGGTCAATGCGCTGAAGGTCGGCGACGGCACCGAGGCCGGCGTCACGCAGGGCCCGCTGATCGACAGCAAGGCGGTCGAGAAGATCGAGGAGCACGTGGCCGACGCCGTGGCCAAGGGCGGCAAGGTGCTGGCGGGCGGCAAGCGCCATGCGCTCGGCGGCCTGTTCTACGAGCCGACCGTGATCGGCGGCGCCACGGCCGACATGCTGTTCGCGCGCGAGGAAACCTTCGGCCCGCTCGCGCCCATCTTCGCGTTCGACACCGAAGAAGAAGCCATTGCCGCCGCCAACGACACCGAGTTCGGCCTTGCCGCGTACTTCTACGCGCGCGACATCGGCCGCATCATGCGCGTGGCCGAGGCGCTGGAGTCGGGCATCGTGGGCGTGAACACAGGGCTCGTGTCGACGGCCGAGGCGCCCTTCGGCGGCGTGAAGCAATCGGGGCTGGGGCGCGAGGGCTCGAAGTACGGGCTCGACGACTTCCTCGAAGTGAAATACGTCTGCCTCGCGGGACTCGACAAGTAGCCCTCAGGCGGGCATCGGCCCCGTGTAGCGCGCACGCGGTCGAATCAACTGCCCGTTGGCCTGCTGCTCCAGCACATGCGCCGTCCAGCCGACGGTGCGCGCCAATGCGAACAGCGTGAGCGTGGCGCCGGCCGGCAGCTTGTGCACGGCGGCGAGCACGGCCAGCGCGAAGTCGATGTTCACTGCTTCGCCGAGCAGCTTCTCGCCGGCCCCGCGCAGTTCGGCGAAGGCCGGCGGCAGTGCGATGTTCGCGAGCAGCGCGCCGCAGCGCACGTCGCCGTTCGGATAGAGCGGGTGGCCGAAGGCCGCGAGCGTGCGGTCGTGCGCGAGCCAGTCGCGCACCGCGGCCTCGGCATCGGCGCCGGCCGCATCGCGCATCAGCGCCTGCACCGCTGCGGCGGCGCCGCCGTGCAGCGGCCCCGTCAATGTGGAAAGGCCCGTCAGCAGGCAGGCGGCGACCGACGCGCCGGTCGATGCCGTCACCCGCGCGGCGAAGGTCGATGCGTTGAGTTCGTGGTCGGCCAGCAGCACGAGCGCGCGGCGCAGG
>NZ_MOWM01000153.1 GCF_016082275.1 Variovorax sp. E3 | reverse complement strand
ATGGATACGCCGCCTTGCCCCCACCCCCACCCTCCCCCGGAAGGGGAGGGAGTCAAACCAATGCAGGGGGGCGGTGAGACGCCCAGCCGCACGCCTGGTCGTACGCATGCCCCAGCCGCAGCACCTCCAGGTCGGCATGGATCGGCCCCGCCAACTGCAACCCCATCGGCAACCCGCCCTCGCCGAAGCCCGCGCGCACATTCAGCGTCGGCAGCCCGGCCAGCGTGAACGGCGTGACGATTTCCATCCAGCGGTGGTACGTGTCGCTCTTCACCCCGGCGACTTCGGCCGGCCAGTGCAGCTCGGCGTCGAACGGAAACACCTGCGCGGTCGGCGCCACCACGAAGTCGAACTTCTCGAAGAGTTGCAGGAACGCGCGGTACACGTTCGAGCGGTACATCGACGCCTGGTACAGCGAGGCCGCATCCAGGTGCCGGCTCTGCTCGATTTCCCATTGCGCCTCGGGCTTGAGTTGCGCGAACAGTTGGGGGTCGCTCAGGTACGCGCCCAGCTTGCCGCCCACCAGCAGTTGCCGCAGCCGCAGCCACGCGCTCCAGTTGTGCTCGCGCGGCACGTCGAGCGTGCAGGGCTCGACCGTGCAGCCGATGTCGCGGAAGGTGGCGAGCGCCTTCTCGCCGAGTTCGCGCACGCCCGGCGCCAGCGGCAGGTCGGGCCAGATGCTGCCGAGCCAGCCGATGCGCAGGCCCTTGCCGTCGCCCTCGAGCTGCAGCGTGTCGGGCGAGGGCAGGGCGTGCGGCGACGACAGCGGCACGCGGCCGTCGAAGCCCGACTGCACCGCCAGCAGGCGCGCCGCATCTTCCACGGTGCGCGCCATCGGGCCGTCGCAGCCCAGTTGCTGGAAGAACAGTTCCTGCTCGGGGTCGCCGGGCACGCGCCCGCGCGAGGGCCGCATGCCGATCACGTTGTTGAAGGCGGCGGGGTTGCGCAGCGACCCCATCATGTCGCTGCCGTCAGCCACGGGCACCATGCCCAGGGCCAGCGCCACGGCCGCGCCGCCGCTGCTGCCGCCGGCGCTGCGGTCGGGCGCATAGGCGTTGCGCGTGATGCCGAACACCGGGTTGTAGGTGTGCGAGCCCAGCCCGAACTCGGGCGTGTTGGTCTTGCCGATGACGATGGCGCCGGCCGCCTTGGCGCGCGCCACGTGCAGGCTGTCGGTGCGCGCCGGCGAGCGCGGCGACAGCGGCGAACCCATCGAGGTCGGCAGGCCGCTGGCGTGGCTCAGGTCTTTGACCGCGAGCGGAAAGCCGTGCATCCAGCCGCGCCGTTCGCCGCGCGCCAGTTCGGCGTCGTGCGCGGCGGCCTCGGCCAGCAACTGCGCGGGGTCGCGCAGCGAGACGACGGCGTGAATTTCGGGTTCAGCGCCTCGATGCGCGCCAGCGAGGCGGCCATGACTTCGTGGCAGGACACGTCGCGCGCGGCGATGCGGCGGGACAGTTCGGTGGCGCTGAGGTCGAGCAGGGCGTCTGAGGGCATGGCAAGTGCGGGGTGGAGCGAATGGGCTGACAGTATGTGCCAGAGGCCGCCGCCGGGCCGCCCCAAGGCGGCCGCGCCTCCCCCCTGGGGGGTGGCGAGTTACACGCAGCGAAGCGAAGTGAAAAGCCGGGGGCGGACATAATCGCCGCGTATGGAAACAAAGTGGCTCGAAGACTTCATCAGCCTGGCGGAAACGCGCAGCTTCAGCCGCTCGGCCCAGTTGAGGCATGTAACCCAGCCGGCGTTCTCGCGCCGCATCCAGGCGCTCGAAGGCTGGGCCGGCACCGACCTGGTCGACCGCAGCTCGTACCCGACACGCCTGACGCCCGCGGGGCAGACGCTCTACAGCCAGGCCATCGAGATGCTGCAGTCGCTGCAGAGCACGCGCGCCATGCTGCGCGGCCACTCGGCCGCCGGGCAGGACGTGATCGAGTTCGCCGTGCCGCACACGCTGGCCTTCACCTTCTTCCCGGCCTGGGTCACGACCCTGCGCGAGCACTTCGGCCCCATGAAGAGCCGTCTCATCGCGCTCAACGTGCACGACGCGGTGCTGCGGCTGGTCGAGGGCAGCTGCGACCTGCTGATTGCCTACCACCACCCCTCGCAGCCGCTGCAGCTGGACGCCAACAAGTACGAGATGGTCAGCCTCGGCGAGGAAACCGTGGCCCCCTGGGTCAAGGCCGACGCCGACGGCGCGCCGCGCTACCGGCTGCCCGGCCGTCCGGGCCAGCCGCTGCCCTACCTGGGCTATGCGCCGGGCGCCTACCTGGGCCGCGTGGTCGACCAGTTGCTCAAAGAGTCGGGCACGGCCATTCACCTCGACCGCGTCTACGAGACCGACATGGCCGAAGGCCTGAAGGTGATGGCGCTCGAAGGCCACGGCATCGCCTTTTTGCCGCAGAGCGCGGTGCGCAAGGAAATCAAGGCGCGCAAGCTGGTGAGCGCGCTGCCGCCCGAGATCGACAGCCTGGAGGCAACGATGGAAATCCGCGCCTACCGCGAGCGGCCGACCGCGCCGGCGCCGGTCAAGAGCGGCACCGGCCGCGCCGCCAAGGCGGCGGTCCCCGACGGCCTGCAGCCCAAGCGCACGGCCGACGCGCTGTGGTCGTACCTGGTCGGTACGCAGCCGCCGCGCTGATCATTATTTGTGCACTGCACAATCTATAAATGCCGCGCATGAGCCTCCCCGCAAACGGCATTGGCACGGCGGCGCGGGGGCCACTACAGTCGCGGCAGTTTTTTGACGCCGCTGTCACAAGCACCATCCGGCACGCGCCACACGCGTGCTTTTTTAGCCGAGGAACCTGTATGAGCGCCAATTTCAGGACCGAACACGACTTCCTCGGCGAGAAGCAGATCCCTGCCGTCGCCTACTGGGGCGTACACACCGCGCGGGCGGTCGAGAACTTCGCCATCTCGGGCACCCGCATCTCGGCCATGCCCGACCTGATCCGGGCGCTGGCCTACGTCAAGAAGGCGGCCACCCGCGCCAACGCCGACCTGGGCGCCATCGACCGCGACCGCGCCGCCGCCATCATCCTGGCCTGCGACGACATCATCGACGGCAAGCTGCTCGACGAGTTCGTGGTCGACGTCATCCAGGGCGGCGCGGGCACCTCGACCAACATGAACGCCAACGAGGTCATCTGCAACCTCGCGCTGGAAAAGCTGGGCCACGAGAAGGCGCGCTACGACGTGCTGCACCCCAACGACCACGTCAACGCCTCGCAGAGCACCAACGACGTGTACCCCACGGCCGTGCGGCTGGCGCTGTGGTTCGCCATCGGCCGGCTGCTGGAGGCCATGGCCTCGCTGCGCCGCAGCTTCGAGGCCAAGGCGCTGGAGTTCAAGGACATCCTGAAGATCGGCCGCACCCAGCTGCAGGACGCCGTGCCCATGACGCTGGGCCAGGAGTTCCTGACCTACGCCATCATGATCGGGGAAGACGAGGCCCGCCTGAACGAAGCGCGCGCCCTCATCGAGGAAATCAACCTCGGCGCCACCGCCATCGGCACCGGCATCAACGCGCCGCACGGCTACGCCAACCTGGCCTGCCAGTACCTGGCCGAGCAGACCGGCGTGCCGCTCAAGCAGGCCGCCAACCTCATCGAGGCCACGCAGGACACCGGCGCCTTCGTGCAGCTGTCGGGCGTGCTCAAGCGCGTGGCCACCAAGCTCAGCAAGACCTGCAACGACCTGCGCCTGCTGTCCAGCGGCCCGCAGGCCGGCTTCGGCGAGATCCGGCTGCCGGCGCGCCAGGCCGGCTCGTCGATCATGCCGGGCAAGGTCAACCCGGTGATTCCGGAAGTCATGAACCAGGTGGCCTTCGAGGTCATCGGCAACGACATCACCGTGACCATGGCCTCCGAGGCCGGCCAGCTGCAGCTCAATGCCTTCGAGCCGATCATGGGCTGGAGCCTGTTCAAGAGCATCCAGCACCTGGGCAAGGCCTGCAACACGCTGCAGAAGAACTGCGTCGAGGGCATCGAGGCCAACCGCGAGTTCCTGGCCAAGCGGGTGCGCGAGTCGGTCACGCTGGTCACGGCGCTCAACCCGCTCATCGGCTACGAGAAGGCCGCGCTCATCGCCAAGACCGCGCTGGCCACCGGCGGGCCGATCGACCTGGTGGCCGAGTCGCTGGGCATCATGACCCGCGCCGAAATGGAGGCGCTGCTCGTGCCCGAGAATCTCACGCAGCCGGTTCGCCTGACGGCGGCACCGGTTCCGCCGGCCGCCGAGCCTTCGGGCACAAAGGCTGCTTAGTGAAAGTCGGACAATGCCAGGAGGCAGGATCGCACCAGGCTGGCGCCCCGATGCGCGCGGCCGGTGCAATGCGTGCATCGATGCACCGGGTTGGTCCGGGTATCACGCAAAATGTGAATGTCTAGAATTTCGTTGTATCTGTTTCAGTCACCCTCAGGAGTTTTCCTTTATGAAAAAACAAGTATTGGCATTGGCAATCGCGGCACTGGCCGCCGGTGGCGCGATGGCGCAGGCCAATGACACCCTGGCCAAGATCAAGGCTTCCGGCGTCATCACCGAAGGTGTGCGCGAATCCTCCGGTCTCTCCTATACCCTGGGCAACGGCCAGTACACCGGCTTTCACTACGACGTCTGCGCCAACATCATCAAGGACCTCGAGAAGGCCGCCGGCAAGAAGCTCGAAGTCAAGTACCAGCCCGTGACCTCGCAAAACCGCATTCCCCTGGTGCAGAACGGCACCGTGGACATCGAGTGCGGCTCGACCACCAACAACGCCACCCGCCAGAAGGACGTGGCCTTCGGCGTGACCACCTACGTCGAGGAAACCAAGATCGTCGTCAAGGCGAACTCGGGCATCAACTCGCTGGCCGACCTGAAGGACAAGACGGTGGCCACCACCACCGGCACCACGCCCCTGCAGACCGTGCGCAAGCAAAAGCGTGCTGAAAACCTGACCTTCAAGGAGGTCTACGGCAAGGACCACTCCGACAGCTTCCTGCTGCTGGAGACCGGCCGCGCCGACGCCTTCGTGATGGACGGCTCGATCCTGGCCGCCCTGGCCGCCAAGTCGAAGTCGCCCAAGGACTACAAGATCCTGAACGACGTGCTGGCCGTCGAACCCATCGGCATCATGATCCGCAAGGACGACCCCGCCTTCAAGAAGGCCGTGGACGACAGCATCAAGGCACAGGCCAAGTCGGGCGAGCTGGCCAAGCTCTATGACAAGTGGTTCATGAAGCCGATCCCGCCCGCAGGCGTGACCATCAACCTGCCGCTGGGCGAAGCCACCAAGAACGCCTGGGCGAACCCGAACGACAAGCCCGCGGAAGACTACGTCACCAAGGAATAAGCGTCGCGTCGCTGCGCGAATGACGCCCACCTTTCGCGGTGGGCGTTTCTTTTCAAGGGACTGGTTTTTTGAAGATGGTGAAGGAGTAAGAAAATGGGCAACTGGGATTGGCAGGTCTTCCTGCAAGACCCCGGGGGGGACTATCCGACCTACCTGCAGTGGATGCTGTCGGCCTGGGGCTGGACGGTGTCGGTCGCGCTGCTGGCGCTGATCGTCGCGTTGGTGCTGGGCTCGCTGGTCGGGATCATCCGCACGCTGCCTGACAGCCCGTGGCTCGTGCGCCTGGGCAATGCGTGGGTCGAGCTGTTCCGCAACATTCCGCTGCTGGTGCAGATCTTCCTGTGGTACCACGTGATTCCGGCGCTGATTCCCGTCATGAAGGGCGTGCCGAGCTTCATCCTCGTGGTGCTGGCATTGGGCTTCTTCACCTCGGCGCGTATCGCCGAGCAGGTGCGCTCGGGCATCCAGGCGCTGCCCAAGGGCCAGCGCTACGCGGGCATGGCGGTGGGCTTCACCACCGCGCAGTACTACCGCTACGTCATCTTGCCGATGGCCTATCGCATCATCATCCCGCCGCTCACGAGCGAGACGATGAATATTTTCAAGAATTCGTCCGTCGCGTTCGCCGTGTCGGTCACCGAACTCACCATGTTCGCCATGCAGGCGCAGGAAGAAACCTCGCGCGGCATCGAGGTCTACCTCGCGGTGACGGCGTGCTACGTGGTGTCGGCCCTGGCGATCAACCGCCTCATGGCGTTCATCGAGAAGAAGACCCGCGTGCCGGGCTTCATCGTCTCGGCCAGCAGCGGCGGCGGAGGACACTGACATGATGAATCTCGACCTGTCCTTCTACAACTGGGACGTCATCAGCAACTTCGTCGTCAAGGGCTTCTACTTCAGCATCATGCTGACGGTGGTGGCCACCATCGGCGGCGTGATCTTCGGCACCCTGCTGGCGCTCATGCGCCTGTCGGGCAAGAAGTGGCTCGATGCGCCCGCGGCCCTGTACGTCAACGGCATGCGAAGCATCCCGCTGGTGATGGTGATCCTGTGGTTCTTCCTGCTCGTGCCGGCGTCGTTCTATTCGCTGTTCGGCTCGGTGGGCTCCAACTACCGTTCCGAAATCTCGGCCGTGATCACCTTCGTCGCGTTCGAGGCGGCCTACTTCAGCGAGATCATGCGCGCGGGCATCCAGTCGATCCCGCGCGGCCAGGTGAACGCCGGCCAGGCCGTGGGCATGACCTACGGCCAGAACATGCGCCTGGTGGTGCTGCCGCAGGCCTTCCGCAACATGCTGCCGGTGCTGCTCACGCAGACCATCATCCTGTTCCAGGATACGTCGCTGGTGTATGCCATCGGCGCCTACGACATGCTCAAGGGCTTCGAGACGGCCGGCAAGAACTTCGGCCGCCCCATCGAGGCCTACCTGCTGGCGGCTGTCGTTTACTTCGTCATGTGCTACGCCCTTTCTTGGCTGGTGAAACGCCTGCACAAGAAAATCGCCATCATTCGCTGATTGAGTGGCTGAACCGGAGAGAAAGAAATGTCCGAAAAAATGATTGAAATCAAGAACGTCTCCAAGTGGTACGGCCCGGTGCAGGTGCTCAACGACTGCAACGTGAGCATCTCCAAGGGCGACGTGGTGGTGGTGTGCGGCCCGTCGGGTTCCGGCAAGTCCACGCTCATCAAGACCGTGAACGCGCTCGAGCCCTTTCAGAAGGGCGAAATCACCGTCAACGGCATTCCGCTGCACGACCCCAAGACCAACCTGCCCAAGCTGCGCTCCAAGGTCGGCATGGTGTTCCAGCACTTCGAGCTGTTCCCCCACCTGTCGGTGACCGAGAACCTCACGATCGCGCAGATCAAGGTGCTGGGCCGTTCGGCCGACGAAGCCAAGACCCGCGGCCTGAAGATGCTCGACCGCGTGGGCCTCATGGCGCACAAGGACAAGTTCCCGGGCCAGCTGTCGGGCGGCCAGCAGCAGCGCGTGGCGATTGCCCGCGCGCTGTCGATGGACCCGATCGTGATGCTGTTCGACGAACCCACTTCGGCGCTCGACCCCGAAATGGTCGGCGAAGTGCTCGACGTGATGGTGAGCCTGGCCAAGGAAGGCATGACCATGATGGTGGTCACGCACGAAATGGCCTTTGCCCGCAAGGTCGCCAGCCGCGTGATCTTCATCGACGTGGGCGGCCGCATCCTGGAAGACTGCCCGAAGGACGAGTTCTTCAACCATCCCGAGAACCGCCAGCCGCGCACCAAGGACTTCCTCAACAAGATCCTGCAGCACTGAACCGGCTGCCGCGCACAGAAAAAAAGCCACGCTGTTCACGCAGCGTGGCTTTTTTCATGCGCGCCCGGCGGTGGCGCCGTCTTCTCTACCCCGCCGCCACGATCACGTGCGCCGAGATCTTGCCGCTCACCGGGCCTTCGCCGTGGTTTTGGGCGATCGCCTGCGTCGCGCGCTGCGTGGCGAGCGGGAGCAGGCTGGCGTCGCGCGCCTCGATCTCGCTGCGCAGCGGCGTGCCCTGGCAATAGGCGGTGGCGACCTCGCGCGCCGACGCGGCGTGGCTCACCTTTGCGTGCGTCCGGATCTCGACGGCGGCGAAGCCCGCGCGGCTCAACTCGTCGCGGATCAGGGCGACGTCGTGGTAGCCGTGCGGCGTGCGGGCCAGGAAGCGCGGCGGGTCTTGCGGAAACACCGTGGCCACCGCGCGGGTGATCTCGTCGGCGAAGGCGTTCTCCTCGATGCGGTCCCAGACACTGAAGGCAAAGCGCCCGCCGGGCCTGAGCACGCGGCGCGCCTCGGCATAGCCGGCCACCCGGTCGGGGAAGAACATGGCGCCGAACTGGCAGCACACCACGTCGAACGACGCGTCTTCGAACGGCAGCGCCAGCGCGTCGGCCTGCCGCCATTCGATGCGGCTGTCCGGCCCCAGCCGGGTGGCGGCGTAGTCGAGCATGGGCTGGTTGAGGTCGCTCACCACGTAGCGCGCGCCGGCGCCGAGCAGCGGGGCCAGCGCCCGCGTGACCACGCCGCTGCCGGCGGCCGTTTCGAGCACCGCGCCGGGCGATGAGGCCGCGACGAGCGCCGCCATGTCGGTGGCGTAGCCCGCGAAGATCAGCGGGACCATCAGCGTGTCGTAGAACTTCGGGATCGAACCCGCGAACACCTTGTCGCTTTCAGCCATGGGACCTCCTGGACAGCCAGCTGCGAACGGCCTCCCCGAAGCGGCCACCATGGTGGTCGCACATGCCGCTCCCGTCAACGGTACCCTGCGGCGGCGCGTCTCGCGGCGAACTCAGGGCAGGCGGGCAATGTGCGCCGTCAGCAGGTCGAAGAACCCCTGCGCGTCGCCGTCGGCGATCCAGTTCACGTTGGCCGGCCGGCGCAGGCTGCCGTACCAGTCGGCCACCGTCTGGCCGAAGCCCATGCCTTCGCGGCTGTCGATCTCCACGTGGATGCGCTTGCCCTTGAAAAGCGAAGGCTGCAGCAGGTAGGCCGTGACCGTGGCGTCGTGCACCGGACCGCCGGGCATGTCGTAGTGCTTCATTTCCTGCGGCGCATAGGCGTCGAGGATGTCCGCGACGATCGCGCCGGCCCGATTGCCCAGCGCGCGCAGCCGCGCGATGCGCGCCTCGCTCGTGAGGATCTTGTGCGTCACGTCCAGTGGCAGCATGGTGATCGGCACGCCGCTGCGCAGCAGCACCGCCTCGGCCGCGTGCGGGTCGGCAAACACGTTGAACTCGGCCGTCGGCGTGATGTTGCCGCCGTTGAAATGCGCGCCGGCCATCAGCACCAGCTCGCGCAGGCCGCGCGCGATGTCGGGCGCCTGCTCGAGCGCCAGCGCGAGGTTGGTCTGCGGGCCGAGCATGGCCAGCGTCACGCTCTTTTCGGGCGCGGCGCGCAGCATGCGGACCAGGTAGTCGACCGCGTGGCCTTCGGCGAGCGGCGCGGCGGGCTCGTACACGTCGACGCCGGTGAGGCCTTCCTTGCCGTGGATGTTGGCCGCGTAGATCGGCGTGCGCTTCAGGGGGCGCAGCGCGCCCGCGTACACCGGAATGTCGGGCCGCCCGGCCCACTCGCAGGCCAGGCGCGCGTTGCGCGAGGTCTTGGCCAGTTGCACGTTGCCGGCCACCGTGGTCAGCGCCTGGAGCTTCAGCCGCTCGGGCGCGGCCATGGCGAAGAGCAGCGCGATGACGTCGTCGGCGCCGGGGTCCGTGTCGATGACGAGCGTGTGAGTGGCGGTGTCTGCGGTGTCTACGGGATGAGGCTGCGGCATGAAAGAGGCTCCTGGCGGGCGCTGACGGCGCGCCCCTGCCGGGCAAGTCTGCCAGAGCCCGGCACCGCTCAGCCCTTCAATCGCCGCGCGAAGAACGCCAGGATCTCGTCGCGCGCCGCCACCGTCGGCTGGCCCGCCTCGTCGATCAGGTGGGCCGTCACCACGCTGTGCGGGCTGGCGACCACCTGCGCGAAGAAGGGCGCGGTGTCGGTGCTGGCCGCGCTGTCGGGCAGCACGCGCGCCACAAAGCGCTCGCCCAACGCCTCCGCAAAGGCCGCGAAGCGCTGCGCCTTGCAATGCCTGTCGCCCTCGAAGCGGTAGGCCATGACCGTCAGGTCCTCGCGCTCCATGCGGGCGCGCACCGCGGCCAGTTCGTCGGGCGCCACGTTCATGGCGGCGGGCTGGTCCATGGGCAGCGAGGGCTGGCACATCACCGGCGCGAGCATCGCGGGCTCCAGCATCATCGACAGCGCGAAGTTGCCGGTGAAGCACATGCCGATCGCGCCCACGCCGGGGCCGCCGCATTCGGCATGCGCAAGCCGCGCCAGCGCGCGCAGCCACTGCGTGACCGGGCTCGACGCGTTGGCCGCGAAGGCGCGGAACTCCGCGCTCACGCAGGCGCGCTTGAAGACGGCCACGCCTTCTTCCGCGCCGGGCACCGCGCCGTCGCGGCCGAACAGCGACGGCATGTAGACCGTGAAGCCCGCGTCGCGCACCCAGCGGGCGAAGCGCGCCACGTGCGGGCTGATGCCGGGCATCTCGGTCATCACGATCACGGCGGGGCCCGTGCCCGTCAGGTAGACCTTCTTCTGGACGCCGTCCAGGGTGATCTGGCGCGCGGTGAAGTCGTCGAGCGGGTCGTCTTCGGTCAGGGGGTGGGCGGTGCGCGTGCTGGTCATGAGGGCTGGGATGTGCGTGGACGAGGCTTGTATTGGGCCGTTCGCGCCGCCAGAATGGCAGTGTCCAATTTGACTGTTTAAGGGCTGGATCAGACAGCCACGGAAATGCACGACTTCACAATCCTGGTGCTGCCCGGCGCCTTCAATTCCAGCGTTGCGGTCACGCTCGACATCCTCGGCGCCGCGCGGGCCGTGGCCCCACGTGCCGGCGTGGCGCCGCCGCGCTGGCGGTTGTGCTCGGTGCAGGGCGGCCCCGTGCGGCTGCAGGCCGGCATGACCATCGACACCGCGCGCCTGCCCGCCAGGTCGCGCGACGACCGCTCGACCTGGGTGGTGCCGGGGCTCGGGCTCAACACGCCGGGCGACATCCGCCGCTGCCTGGAGAGCGGCGATGCCGCCATGGCCGTCGCGGGCCTCGTGCGACATGCCAAGGCGGGCGGGCAGGTCGCGGGCTCGTGCTCGGCGGTGTTCCTGCTGAACGCGGCGGGGCTGCTGCAGGGCCGCCGCGCAACCACCTCGTGGTGGTACGCGCCGCTGCTTGCGCGCATGGCGCCGGGCTGCACCGTCGACGCCGACCGCATGGTGTGCGCCGACGGCCCCGTGGTCACGGCCGGCGCCGCGTTCGCGCAGACCGACCTGATGCTGCACCTGCTGCGCGAGCGCTGCGGCAGCGCGCTCACCGACCTGGTCTCGCGCATGCTGCTGATCGACGGTCGCCAGGCGCAGTCGCCGTTCATCGTGCCGGAGCTGCTGGCCAACGGCAACGACCTGGTGGCGCGGCTGGCCGCGCGGGTCGAGTCGGCGCTGCCCGATGCGCCGGCCGTGAGCGTGCTGGCGCAAGAGTTCTGCATGTCGCAGCGCACGCTGTCGCGCCACATTCAGAAAGCCACCGGCAAGAGCACGCAGGCGCTGGTGCAGGGCGTGCGGCTGCGGCGCGCCCGCGCGCTGCTCGAAACCAGCCGCATGACGGTCGAGCAGGTGGCCGGCGCCGTGGGCTACCAGGACGCCACCGCGCTGCGGCGCCTGATGAAGAAGATCGCGGGGGCGAACCCGAGCCGCTATCGCACTTGACGAAGCGCCCGGGTGCACCCCGGCGGGTCAGGTCAGGGGAACGAAATGCCCCAGACCACGCCCTTGCCCGCCACGCTTTCCGGTGCGCCCAGCACGCTGGTGCCGGGCACGACCGTGCCCGCAGTGATCGTGCTCGCGTTGTTGAAGATGTAGGCGTTGTTGTCGACGCCGCCCACATAGAGGCGGTCGTTCTTCGCATCGACGGCGATGGAACTGTTCACCGTGGACAGTGGGAGCCGGCTGAAGGTGCCCGGTGAATTGGCGGTGCTGGCGCCATTGATCGTGATGATCTCGCGCCCGTCGCCTCCCAGCACATACAGCCTGTTGCGTGCAACGTCCAGGGCCACGTCGGTGGCAAACATGTTGGTGCCGTTGAACAGCATACGCACCGGTGCGTTTCTTTCCGCGACCAACTCTTCGTAGACTGGATCGCCGGTCGGCTCCTTGCGCGCGGGCGTGAGCGTTGCAAGATCGAACACGCCGCCGATGCCGTCGGAGGTATAGACGAGCGAGCGGGTCGGATCGATCGCGAAGCGCATGAGCATCGAGGAGCGGATATACCAGACCTGGTAGGACGCGACAGGTCGCGTCTCCTGGGGCCCGATCGATTCGAGCGTGCGGATCTGGCCGTATGCGGCGCTGATGTTGCTGATCTTCACCAGCGCGCCATGCAGGCGGGACATGGGGCCGCCCAGCCAGAGCTCGTCGCGTTCGGCGTCCAGCACCATCGTGCTGAACGAGCCGAGTCCGGAGGACAGCACGTCGTACTGCGCCTTCGTGACGTCGCCCGATGCCTGGCTGGCCTTGGGGATCATCAGGATGCGGGTGCCCATCGAGATGTACAGCCGGTCGCGCTTGGCGTCGTAGGCCATGTCGCGCCCGACGCCCCCGGCGTTCTTGAACGCGTTGAGCGTTCGCATCTCGACGCTCTCGCCGGGCCCCGGGTTCGGCTTGGAGAACGACACGACCACGGACCTGTAAGGCAGCAGCGCGAAGGTCGTGTACGTCGACGCGACCGGTTCCGGCTGCGGCGTCGGCGCCGGCGTGCCCGACGTCGGCGGGGGCAGCAGTCCGATGCCTGCACCGCCGCCTCCTCCACCACCTCCCCCGCCTCCGCAGGAAATCAACAGCGTAGCCAGCGCTGCCGCGGCGGCGCTCTTCCATGGATTCAGCATTGCTCTCTCCCTCGTTGCTTGCTCGTTTGTTTGTTCGACTGCTTGCTTCTCGCCGCCGGCGGCTGGTGTGCAGCTCTGCGGCGCGGCGAGAAGATACCCGCGACGGGGTGCCGATGCAATGCGTGTTTGCGGCGAGCAGCGCATGCCGCAAATGAAAGAGCCCCGCATGCGGGGCTCCTGTGCGACTGCGAAGAGGCGCTTACTTCTTGCGCGCGGCAATCGCCTGCTCGGCCTTCGCCACCAGGTCGGCGCCCACGGTCGATTTCCACTTGTCGTACACCGGCCGCGTCGCCTTCACGAAGGCTTCACGTTCGGCCGGGGTCAGGCTCGTCACGGTCACGCCCATGCCCGCGATGTCTTTCAGCACGGGCTTGTCGGCTTCGACCAGGCCCTTGCGCGCGATGGCGATTTCTTCCTTGCCCGCGTCGACGGCGGCCTGGCGCACGATGGCCTGGTCGGCCGGCGTCCACGAGGCCCAGATTTCCTTGTTCACCACGAACACCAGCGGGTCGGCCACGTAGCCCCAGGTGGTCACGAACTTCTGGCCCACGTTCTGCATCTTCAGCACCGTGAACAGGAACAGCGGGTTCTCCTGGCCGTCGACCGCGCCGCTGGCGAGCGCGGGCTGTGCGTCGGCCCAGCTCATCTGCGTGGGGTTGGCGCCCAGCGCGGTGAACATGTCGGAGTAGATGGGCGAGCCCACCACGCGGATCTTCATGCCCTTGACGTCGGCCGGCGACTTGATCGGCCGCTTGGAGTTGGTGATTTCGCGAAACCCGTTCTCGCCCCAAGCGAGCGGCACCACGCCGGCCTTGTCGAGCGTCTTGAACATGTCCTTGCCGACCTCGCCCTGCGTGAGCGCGTCGATGGCCGCGTAGTCGGGCATCAGGAAGGGCATCGAGAACAGGTTGAGCTGCTTGACCTGCGGCGACCAGTTGATGGTCGAGCCCACGGCCATGTCGATCACGCCCTGGCGCAGCGCGCTGAACTCGCGCGTCTGGTCGCCCTGGATGAGCGAGACGCCGGGGTACAGCTTGATGTTGATGCGGCCCTGGGTGCGCTCCTTCACGAGGTCGGCCCAGATCTTTCCGGCCTGGCCCCAGGGTGTGGGCGGGCCGAGCACCAGCGACATCTTGTACTCGGGCTTGTAGGCGGCCTGCGCCATGGCGCCTGAAGAGAACATGCCCAGGGCGGTTGCGGCAGCGGCCAGGCCGAGCAGGGTGCGGCGGAATTTCATGAGAGGTCTCCTTGTGGTTTTGCGGAACGGACAGAAACGGATCAGTAGCCCAGCTTGTGCGGCAGCCACAAAGCCAGCTCGGGGAAGGCGATGACCAGCACCATCACCACGAACATCGAGAACAGCAGCCAGCCGACCCAGCGCACGGTCTCTTCCATGCGCACGCCGGCGATGCGGCACGACACCATCAGGTTCACCGCGAGCGGCGGCGTGAACTGGCCCAGCGCCACCTTCAGCGTGAGGATCACCCCGAACCACACCGGGTCCCACTTGTAGTACTGCACGATCGGCCACAGCAGCGGCACGAAGATCAGGAAGATCGACACGCGTCCAGGAACATGCCCACCGTGATCAGCAGCAGGATCAGCAGCGCCAGCACGCCGTATTCGCCCAGGCCCGAGTTCACGATGGCGTGGGCCACCGGATCGATCACGCCCAGCGTCGACAGCGAGTACGCGAAGATGCCCGCGAGCGACACCACGATCAGGATCACCGCCGACAGTTCGCCCGACTCGCGCAGGATCACGAACAGGTCGCGGACCTTGATCGTGCGGTGCACCACCATGCCCACGAACAGCCCGTAGAACACCGCCACCACGGCCGCCTCGGTGGGCGTGAACCAGCCCAGGCGCATGCCCCCGAGAATGAGCACCGGCGCCGCCAGGCCCCAGCTGGCTTCACGCAGGCTCTTCCAGAACGGCGGGCGCGGCAGCGCGGCTTCGAGCGTGCCCATGTGGTGCTTGCGCGCCAGCCACACGGCCGGGACCATGAGCGCCAGGCCGGCCAGGATGCCGGGGATCATGCCGGCCGCGAAGAGCGCGGGCACCGAGGCATTGGGCACCAGCACCGAATAGACGATGAACGCCACCGAGGGCGGAATCAGGATGTCGGTGGCCGCGGCGGCGCCCACCACGCTGGCCGCGAAGGGCTTGGGGTAGCCCGCGCGCGCCATCGCCGCGATCATCACGCCGCCCACCGCGGCGGCCGTGGCGGGCCCCGAGCCCGAGATGCCGCCCATGAACATCGCCACCGCGATGGTCACCAGCGGCAGCATGCCGGGCCCGCGCCCCACGATGGCAATCGCGAAGTTGACGAGCCGCAGCGCCACGCCCGAACGGTCGAAGATGGAGCCGACCAGCACGAACATCGGAATGGCCAGCAGCGGGTACTTGCCCAGGCCTGCGTAGAAGTTCTGCGGCACGGCAAGAAGGCCGAACCATTGCGCGTCGCCGTTGGCCAGCGCGATGCAGGCGGCGCCCGCCAGGCCCAGCGCGGCGCCGATGGGCACGCCCACCAGCATCATCACGACGAAGGCGACGAAGAGAAGCGTGGCGATCACTGTGCGTCACCCTTGCTGCTGTTGCTGCTCTTCTTCTTGTCGGTGCCGTAGGTGGTCTTGCGGCCGCGCCGGATCATGAGGCCCACCGCGCGCAGCGCGATGGCGAACGACACGATCGGCAGCCAGACCGAATACCTCCACGCCGGCAGCCCGATGCCCGGGGTGGTCTCTTCAAAACGGTAGTCGTCCCACACCATGCGCAGGCTGAGCGTGCCGATCAGCGTGAAGAGCAGGGCGATCATCAACGCGCCGAACTGCGCGAGCCGCTTGCGCCGCGCCATCGAGCCGCTCTCGGAGAAGTACTCGATGCGGATGTGCCGGTCGCGTGCCACCGCGCCGCAGCCCGCGACCATGGCCAGCATGATCATGAGGAACACCGAGAACTCTTCCGTCCATGCGAACGACGAGTCGGTGAAGTAGCGCACCAGCACGTTGGCGAAAGTGATGAGCGCCAGCGAGCCCATGATGATGACCGTGAGCCAGTCCTCGATGGCCAGAGGGACCTTGGTGGGTTCGTCGGCGGCTGGAATGTCGGGGGGGAGGGGGCTGGCGGCGTCCAGCGTGGGGCCGGACTCGGGTGGAGTTGTCATCGCGGGGAAGGTCAGTGAGGCAAACGCCATGTCACCGGGCGGACGCCGGGACGCGTTCCGTACACCTTGACAGGGAAACTGTTACCGATGCTAGGTGGTCGATGACCACTCATGCATCGGGGGTTTCCTTAGCCGGGTGGCTTGGGAAGGGGACTTTCGGGGGACGGGCAGTGGATAAGCAAGAATCCGGGGGCTGCTGTCGGCCGCGGTCGACTTTGAAGTCAACCTGCAGCCAACAGAAGCGTCGAAGGGTTCCAGAGCCCTTCATGACCAAAACCTACCCCCCGCTTGTTCGAGATGCCGACCTTTCGTCATGGATAAATTCTTGCTGCAACAGCAGGTGCTGGAACGGCTCGCCGAAGACCTGCTGCAAGCCGAGCTGGCAGTGCGGGCCGCTCATGAAACGGCGACTCACGAAGAGAACATCGCCGAAAACAAATACGACACTTTGGGACTTGAAGCCGCCTACCTGGCCACCGGCCAAGCTCGGCGCGCCGAAGCCATACGCCAGGCGATAGCCAACTGGCGCCGATTCCGCCCGCGTCCTTACGACGCGATCAAAGGCATACAGCTCGGCTCGCTGGTCTGCCTGGTCGATTCCGAAGACAAGCAGCAACAGCTCTTTCTCGGCCCGGATGGGGGCAGCATGAAGTTGGTCAGCGGCGCTCAGCTTGTTCAAGTCATCAGCAGCGAAGCCCCTTTGGCCAGGGCCATGTTGGGCAAATGCGAGGGTGACGAGGTGTCGATACAGCTCGCTCCAATCCGACAGCAGTTTGAGGTGCTGCGGATTCTCTAAGCCGCAAGCAAGTGCACGCCGAGTTGGTTGAGGTCAGCAGTTGACAGCAAGGGAGGCTCGGGAAACGCGACGTTATTTCCTACGCTGCATCTTCCGGCATGCCATCGGCACCAAATTCCACGCCGCGCTCTTCCAGCTTCGCGCGCGCTGCGTGGTGCACTACGCCACGTTTGCGCATATCGGACTCCAGCAGCCTGCGCAGGGTGGCCTGGCTGACGTTGGCATTGCTCACAACTTCCATTCGAACGCCCCAGAACTTGTCGTTCGCGAAACGATCCAGAATCTCTGCGTCTGCATCCGGATTCATGGCCGCTGTGGCGCGTATAGATTGGTTCGGGTCAGTCAGAAAGGGCTCCAGCTCAACTGCATTCGCTGCACCACTGGCGGCAACGTAGCGGCGCTCCTCTGCATTCTTCTGTTCGGCTGTCTTCTTGACCATTGCGCCCTCAAAGGGATGAAATGCATCTAGCTTCGCATACATCGTGGCGGATACATACGAATTCCGGCTGCGTCAGCCGGACAACCATCCGAGGTGGATCTGTCATCCAAGGATTCGAGTGACCGTTTCACACCCTCGACGATGACGGGTGTGAGCCCTCCACAATGCAACGCGCGACCGGCTACAGTCGGCCAGAACCGGACATTCGATAGATGACCACAATTCCCTTCTATCTAGAGGCTGATGTTGGGAGGCTTGTACTCGACATCCCCTACGCGCGACTCTTGAAGCCAAGTAGTGCGATGAGCTACTGGTCTTCGCTCTGCACTGATGCGAGAGAACTCGCTTCAGTACTGCATGACTATCCTCGCGTGAGATACGCTCCACTGGAACCCCTTTATTTGTGCGCCAGAGCGGTCGCGTCACTCGACGTGCACTTGGTGGAAGACCTTTCGACTCACTGGACATGGAAAGGAGTCGTCTGTGCGGCTTTCCTTTGTTCACTAAAGCCCGAAAAACAGTACCGCACACACCTGTTGAGCGCGCGTGACCATGCTCCGCACAGTCAGTGGTTGATCGACTTGGCGATAGGCGAGATCGACGGGTCAGCCATTACTGCTTACGAGCCGCATCAAGAATGCCTTCGCGAACTACGGGCGGTCATTGAAGGTATTCCCACACAGCGCGTGCCTCTACGACCTGGGCCCAAAAAAGGAGAGCTTTCTTTGCTCAGTTCCACTGCGAAGTCGATTACCAAAGCCTATAAGGTCGGCGGAGTCTCTGCAGCCCGCTCGGCGATTGATGAGTCGCCCTGGAAGCCATTTCTTTGACATCCCACGACGGCCCGGCAAACGTTCCGATGCAACCTGAAGGTGGGGTGTTTCGCCCCGGTGGTCGTGCCCAGCGACGCAATACAGTCAGAACCGGTTCTGACTACGTCCGGTTCGGAGAACGGTGACCGGCTTGCTTTGGGTCCGTTCACGACGGCGACGCGACCGGCTACAGTCGGCCAAAAACGAACATTCGAACAGAGCGCCTGCTGGCCTCAGCACGTCGCAGACAACGTCTCCATGAGCGATTTCAACCTCCTCACCATTTCCGCGGTTCAATCCCACATCGCGCCCGTGATTGCTACATGTCTCGGTGCGGATCGCTTCGCCGAGGTGAAGCCGCTTTACTGGGTCGACAGCAAGGATGCCCCTGTTCGCCGTGTCTTCGCCTACGCACAACTCAAAGGCGGAGTTATTGCCCCTCGGTGGGGGTATTCGTTCGATTTCGTGCCGCACCTCGTGGCGGGAAAGATGCAGTGGCATCGCACCGAGAAATCGGCAATCCTTGATGCGTTCATCGACGGACAATCCGCAGAACTCAACCTCTCGTACATGTGGGGTGAACAGGGCCTGCTCGACGGCATGACACACAGGCTTTCAAGCGCCGTGCGACAGGCGCAGGACTTCTGGCAGTTGGGTGCGCAAACGACTTCGGTCTACGACCAGGTTGTCGCGCTGAGTAAGCGCCCCGAAGCAGGCATGTACACACAGTTGCCAGTGGCAGCCGCGTTTTGCCATGCACTTTCAGGGCGCGAAGAAGATGCGCGGCGCGCGATGGCGGCCTATATCGATCGAGGAAATCCCCGCGAAGACACGGTGCCGAAGCTGTGGGCAGCGCTCGAAGGCGCGCTCGAATCGAGGCTTCGACCACAGCCGGTCTGAACCTGGCGACTGCCATCCGGCGTTTTCAAGGACCGTTAAGGCCCCCAATGCGCCGACGTGGGGACAGGCTACAGTCGGCCACAAGCGGAAGTTCGTCACGACCTTCCAGTTTTGCTGCCCATTGCCGACACCGGCATCCGACCGTTGGCTACATTCGCACGACAACCATGAGCCAGATGCACCGCTATCCCTACAACGAATTCATGCTCGAGTTGCCGGTCCATTGGAGGCAGTATGCAAACCCTGACCCGGCTGCAGTCGCATTTCATTCCGAGGAACTGGGGGCGTCGCTCATCGTCAGCGTGCAGTTTCTGACGATTGCCCACGACAAGGCCGAGGCTGTCGCGACGAACAATCTGGATGCTCGAATTGCCGCCCACGAAAAGCAGTACCCCGGTCGGGTTGAGACGTTGCGTCGGACCGTCCAAATGCACTCGGCGGGCAATGCACTGGAGACCTCCTACGTAGCCGAGGTCCAGGGTGAAGCGATGTTCCTGTATGTCGGCCACGTCACGCCACGAAAGATTCAGAGCGCATTGATGGTGACCAAGCCCGACCGACAAGCAGCGAGCTCCGTCTTCAACGCGACCATGCGGGGATACTTGCCCAAGACGCCTTGACTGCCTGCAGTCGGCCAGAAGGAGCCATCCGTTTTGATGGTTCGCTTTCACAGAAGGAAAGAGATGGATGCCCCTGAGCCGAGCGCGGCATGTAGAGAGGTAATTCGGGAATGGTCTACGCTTTCCGAGCTGGCGGACTTTGCCGAGCGACGGCAGGGTTACGGCAATAGCAATGGTGGGTTTGGTGTCATCTATCCGGAAGACTTGGACGAGTACGACATCAAGGTTGACGCCATTCAGATTCCAACCGGTTCGCTTCTTCTATATGGCTTTGCGTTCGCCATTCCTCCAGGATATGAAGTGCTCGTTGAGGAGAAGTTGTACCTTGGCACACTCATTGATGTCTTGTGGGAACGTGGGTTCACTGCTGATGCTGAAAGGGTCACTGCGCTGCTGAACAGGCAATGCCAGTCCTCCAGGTGATGCACAAAGAGGCACTGGCACTTTCTAAGCCGCCAGCCTGGTCGATGCCTCAGCGGGTCCACGCGCTAGAGTTACAGGCAGTTTTGAACGACCGCTTTTTGCCTTTTCGGATGTCGGCTTCGGGCCCAAAGCGGCTGTCCGCCTCCGCT
>NZ_MOWM01000152.1 GCF_016082275.1 Variovorax sp. E3 | reverse complement strand
CACCGCTGCGGCCACCGCCGCCGCCGCCGTAACCGCCGCCACCACCACCGCCGTAGCCGCCGCCACCACCGCCGCCGTAGCCGCCACCACCGCCGGTGCGGGGGGGACGAGCTTCCATCGGACGGCTTCGTTCACCGTCAGGGCGCGGCCCTGCAGCGAGTGGCCGTTCATGGCTTCGATGGCTGCGAGTGCTTCGGCATCCGAACCCATTTCGACAAAGCCGAAGCCCTTCGAACGGCCGGTGTCACGTTCCATCATGACCTTGGCGCTGACGATGGCGCCGAACTCGCCGAAAGCTTGTTCCAGGTCGTTATCACGCACGGAGTAGGCGAGGTTGCCTACGTAGAGTTTCTTGCCCATTGAGGGACTCCTAATTCAAACCAACAAGACAAAGCGATGGAGTCCCAGAATCACAACAAACAAAATGCGCTGTGGCGCGAAACTGACCGATCACCGAATTACGTGCACGGGAGACAAAGCTCGCAGACACGTAGGCCGGATTATCCAGCTGAATCGTAAAAAGCGTGGGGAAATCGTGTGTTATTGAGAAACAGCTCGGCCCGACGGGCGGTTTCGCAACGGTTTCAGCAGATCCGAGAGCCCGTTGTGGTCTATTTCATGCATCAAGGCGAGCAGCCGGCCAATTTCTCCCGAGGGAAAACCCTCGCGTGCAAACCACGTCAGGTAATTTCCGGGCAAATCGGCAATCAGCGTGCCCTTGTGTTTGCCAAAAGGCATTTGGAGCGTCACGAGCCGCTGCAGGTCTTCGGGGTTCATCGGCTTTTTCCTGTGCCTCGGGCTAGCCGCCCGCGCGCTTGACCGTGTGGCCCAGCCTGGTGAGCGCCGCGATCACCAGCTCGCGGTGGTCGCCCTGGATTTCGATCACGCCGTCTTTCACCGTGCCGCCCGAGCCGCAGGCCGTTTTCAGCTGCTTGCCCAGCGCCGTGAGGCCGGCGTCGTCGAGCGCGACGCCCTTGACCACCGTAACGCCCTTGCCTTTGCGGCCCTTGGTCTCGTGCGATACACGCACAATGCCGTCAGTGGCCCGCACGCGCGCCTTGTCGAGTTCCTTGCAGCGGCACTGCGCCATGGGCGCGCCGCAACCGGGGCACACGCGGCCGCCGGCCTCGGTGGAATACACCAGGGTGCTGGCCTGATTGCTTTTTGTCGTCGCCATTCGATCCATCTCTTCTCTCTGTTTACCGGGTTTCTCGCTCTGTCTGCTCACATGCCATTCGATTCACTGGGCCTGGCCCCCGCGCTCGTGCACGCCGCCGCCGAAAGCGGCTATGCCGCACCGACCGCCATCCAGGCCGCGGCCATCCCCGCGATTCTGCAAGGTCGCGACGTGCGGGGCTCGGCGCAGACCGGTTCCGGCAAGACCGCCGCATTTTCCCTGCCGCTGCTGCAGCGCCTGAGCGCCGCGCCGCCCGCGCAGGGCTCGCGCCGCGTGCGCGCGCTGGTGCTGGTGCCCACGCGCGAGCTCGCGGCCCAGGTCGGCGAAACCCTGCGCAGCCTTGCGCAGCACCTGCCCGAACGCCTGAAGATCGTCATTGCCTTCGGCGGCGTGTCGATCAACCCGCAGATGATGGGCCTGCGCGGCGGCGCCGACATCGTGGTTGCCACGCCCGGCCGCCTGCTCGACCTGGCCGACCACAACGCGCTCAAGCTCGACGCCGTGGCCACGCTCGTGCTCGACGAGGCCGACCGCCTGTTCGACCTGGCTTTGCCGAAGAGCTGGGCCGCATCCTCGGGCTGCTGCCGAAGCAGCGCCAGAACCTGCTGTTCTCGGCCACCTTCCCGCCCGCCATCCAGGCGCTGGCCGACGCCACGCTGCGCGACCCCGAGGTGATCGACGTGCAGGGCGAGCCCGGCACCGAACCGCGCATCGTGCAGCGCGTGATCGAGGTCGACGCCGCCCGCCGCACGCAGCTGCTGCGCCACCTGCTCAAGCAGCACGAAGGCGAGTGGGACCGCGTGCTGGTCTTCGTCGCCACGCAGCATGCCGCGCAGATCGTGGCCGAGAAGCTCTACAAGAACGGCGTGTACGCCGTGCCCTTCCACGGCGACATCGCCCAGGGCACGCGCACCAACATCCTGTCGGATTTCAAGGACAGCCGCTGGGACGTGGTGATCGCCACCGACCTGGCGGCGCGCGGCATCGACATCGCGCAACTGCCGGTGGTCATCAACTACGACCTGCCGCGCTCGCCGACCGACTACATCCACCGCATCGGCAGAACCGGCCGCGCGGGTGAGAGCGGCCTGGCGATCAGCTTCGTGAGCGCGGCGACCGAGGCGCACTTTCGCCTGATCGAGAAGCGCCAGGGCCTGAGCCTGCCGCGCGAGCAGGTCGAGGGCTTCGAGCCGACCGAAACGGCGCCGCCCGTTGTCGACGCGTCGGGCACCGGGGGCATCAAGGGGAAGCGGCCGAGCAAGAAGGACAAGCTGCGCGCCGCCGCCGCCAAGGCCGCCGCAACGTCGGCGCCCGACAAGGCCGACAAGCCCGACTGAGGCGCCGCGCGCGGCCTGCCTGGCTAGAACCGGTCTTCCGGCGCCGCCGCCGTCGCGGCCTCGGCGGCCCGCCAGTCCCAGTCGCCGGGCAGCCGCGTGTCCATGCGCCATCCGGCGACCATGCGCTTGCCGCGCGCCAGCGCATCGGCCGACAGCCGCGGCTGGATGGTGTCGCGCCGCTGCGTGGCCAGCGGTTCGCCCGCGCGGCCGGCCAGCGTGTAGAGCGCCCAGCCTTCGGCAGCCCGTCGGGTTGTTCTTCCAGCATGCTGCCCAGCAGGAGCATGCCCTGCGGCTGGCCGCGGCTCGCGCCCTCGCGCAGCCAGTTCATGGCGGCCTCGGGGTCGCGCTTCGCGTCGCGCCCGAACAGGTACATCTGGCCCAGCACCGTCTGCGACACCTCGTCGCCGCCCCGGGCGGAGGCGGTGCGCCACTGGAGCGCGCGCTGCGCATCCTGTTCCACGCCGATGCCCTGCGCATAGATGTCGGCGAGCTGGCGCTGGGCATAAGGGTCTCCCAGCGCCGCCGCGCGCCGGTACAGCGCATGGGCCTCGACGGGATCGGGCGCGGTGTCCTGGCCCGTCGAGAGCACGTCCGCCAGGTTGTTCAGCGCCGTCACGTCGTCGAGTTCGGCCGCCTTGCGCAGCCAGCGCACAGCTTCCGCCGGGGCCTTCGGCGCGCCGTAGCCCCGCCCGTGGTACACGCCCATCCAGGCCATGGCCGGCGCGTCGTTGCGGGCGGTGGCCTGGCGCAGCCATTCCATGCCCTCTGTCGGATCGACCGGCGCGCCTTCCCGCGGTTGAAGCACCAGCGCGGCGATCGTGCGCTGGGCCTGCAGCACGCCCTGGGCCGCCGCCTTGCGCAACCACGACAGGGACAGCGCGGGGTCGGGCCGGGCGGACAGGCCGTGGCACGGCTGGTCGCCCGCGTAGAGCATGCCGAGCAGAAACTGCGCATGCGGCTCGCCGGCGGCCGCCGCGCGCTGCAGCCAGTCGAGCACGTCCGCGGTGCGTTCGGCGGACGGCTGCGGCTCCCTTGGATCGAGGGGCGCCGCGTGCTCGCAGTAGGCAACGGCCAGCCGCGTCAGGTCGTCGGTGCCCAGCGTGTCGAAACGCCCTTCGAGGGCGGCCCGCCGCAGCGGCGCCAGCCGTGCCTGCTCGTCCGGGCGCAGCGCATAGGCCCCGGGCTCGAGGCTGACCTTGCCCTTGGCACGCATCAGGATCAGCGCGTCGCGGGCATCGATCCTGCCGGCGCGCGCCGCGCGCGACAGCAGCCTGTAGGCCAGGTCGTCGTCCTTGTGCGCGCCGTCGTCGCGGGCGTGGATGTCGCCGAGGTAGAAGGCCGCGTCGGGGTCGCCGAGCGCGGCCAGCGGCTGCAGTTGCGCGACGGCCGTGTCGAAGTCCCGCGCCCGGTAGGCGCGAACGCCGGCATCGAGATCGGCCGCGAAGGCGGTGAACGATGCGGCGCCCAGAAGCAGGGCGCAGGCACGGGCGACGAAAGATGTCATGGGCAAGGAAAGCGTGAAAGGACTGCGGGCCGGGCCGACGTCATGCGGGCGCTGGTCACGCCGTCTTTCACATCCCCGCCCCCTTGCGGATTCTGCCGGACGGGGGCTGTCGCTTGCCCCGGCCTGTTCACTCCAACGCGCCGGCGTGGAACGCGGCCGGCGAATACTTCGCCAGCTCCGCGAGCAACAAAGTCCACGCCCGCGTGCCTTCCCTGATCGACTGCAGCCGGAAGAACTCGTTCGGCGCGTGCACGTCTTCGTCGGGCAGGTTGAAGCCGAACATCAGCGTGTCGATGCCCAATGTCTCCTTGAAGATCGACGTCACCGGCACGCTCGCGCCCAGCCGCACGTGAATGGGCCGCGCGCCGGTTTCGCGCTCGAGCACCGCTTCGGCCGCGCGCACCAGCGGGTGCGCGGGCGCCAGCGTCGAGGCGGGTGAGCCGTCGGTGATGGCGATCACGTCGAGCGTGCACTCGGCCGGGCAGTGCTGGCGCAGATGGCGCAGCACCGCGCGGATGACGGCGCCCGGGTCCTGCCCCGCGACCACGCGCGTCGTGAGCTTGGCCTGCGCCTCGCACGGCACGATGGTCTTGCCGCCGCCGCCGGTGTAGCCGCCCCACAGGCCGTTGACGTCGAGCGCCGGCCGCAGCGTGACGCGCTCGCGCGCGGTGTAGCCGGCCTCGCCGTGCGCGCTGCCGCCCACGTCCGAGAAGAACGCGGCCTCGTCGTACGGGAACGCGGCGGTGTCGGCGCGCTCGCGTTCGGTGGGCGCCGCCGCGCCGTCATGAAAGCCTTGCACCGCCACGCCGCCGTGCGCGTCGTGCAGCGATGCGACCAGCCGCGCCATCTCGTGCAGCGCGTTGCGCACGCTGCCGCCGTAGCGACCCGAATGCAGGTCCTTGTGCGCGGTGCGCAGCCGCACTTCGAGCTGCGCGTTGCCGCGCGCGCCGGTGTTGAGCGTCGGCACGCTGGCGCTCGCGCGGCCGCCGTCGGCGGACAGCACCGCATCGGCCCGCAGCAGCGTGCGGTGGCGCGCGACGATGGTCCGCAGCGACGGGCTGCCCGTCTCTTCCTCGCCTTCGAGGAACACCTTGATGTTCACCGGGCAGCCGCCCCGCACCGACAGGAAAGCCGCGATGACTTCGAGCGCGATGGTGGTCGAGCCCTTCACGTCGGAGGTGCCGCGCCCGTAGAGCCGGCCGTCCACTTCCGTGGGCTCGAACGGCGGCGTGCGCCATTGCTCGATCGGGTCGGCGGGCTGCACGTCGTAGTGGCCGTAGACCATCAGCGTGGGGCGGCCGGGCGCGCCGTTCCATTCGCCGTACACGGCGGGCTCGCCGTCGCCGTCGAGCAGGCGCACGTTGGCCAGGCCGATCTGCTGCAACCGCTCGATGAGAAAGCGCCGCGCCTCGCGCATGTCCGGCGCAAAGGCCGGGTCGGCGCTCACGCTCTGGATGCGCAGGAAGTCCTTGAGCCACTCCACGATCTCGGGCTGGCGCGCGTCGAGGTGGTCGATGATTTGCTGTGATTCGTTCATGGGATGCAAGGGGTGGTTCCGTGGTTCAGTACATCGGCGGGAACACGCCGGGCCCCCACAGCGTGTCGCACTTGTGCGTGTGCTCGAAGGCGTTGTTCGACGTCTGGATGGCGGGGTAGGTGAAGGTGATCAGGCTGCGGTCGGCCGGGCCGTTGAAGCGCGGCCAGCGCGTGGACACGTTGCGGCCGTCGCCGTTCGGGTCGCCGTTCTTCGCGAAGTTGAGCAGGTAGGCCGTCACCTGCGCCGCCAGTGCCTTGCGTTGCGCCGTGGTCGCGGCATCGGGCGCCACCGCGTTGCCCGGATCGAAGTACGGGTAGGTCGGCAGCGCGTCGATCGTGCTGGTGAGGTAGTAGCTGTCCATGCCGTGCGCCGTGCCGTAGTAGAAGCCCGTGGGGCTCGCCGGGAACGACAGCTGCGGGTCGGTCAGCTCCCAGCCGTACACCGGCACCCACGTCGACAGCGCGTCGCGCCGCGCGCTGTTGCCGCAGGCGTACAGCGCATCGCCCAGGGCCCGCGCGAAGCCTTGCGCCGGCACCGCGTAGTTGCCCACCGGATAGGCCGCCTCGATGGCGGTGGTGTCGTAGCCGGCCGGTGCCAGCCCGCGCAGGTACAGCGGGTAGTTGGCGGCCGTGAGCTTGGTGTCGACGAACAGCGTGCCCTCGTCGTACACGCCGCCGATCATCACCGGCACCTGGTTGAAGTTGCCGCTCGCGAAGGCGCGCGCGGGCACCTGCGTGATGATCTGCGCGTCGACCGTGGGGCGCCACTTGAGCCCGCCCTGCGTCAGCAGCGCCGACACCGGCAGCGCGCGCAGGCAGGCCACCACGTCGGCCGCGCCGGCGCAGCCCAGGTTGGCCACGGCCGTGTCGCCGACCCCGAGCGAGCTGTCCATGCTCGGGTTCGAGTACTCCGCCGAGCCGCCGCTTTGCATCACCGCGCGCTGGAACAGGCCCTTGGCCTTGGGCGACTGCAGCAGCGAGAAGCTCTGCGTCGCGCCGGCCGACGTGCCCCACAGCGTGACGTTGCCCGCGTCGCCGCCGAAGGCCGCGATGTTCTTCTGCGTCCAGCCCAGCGCGGCCAGCTGGTCCATCAGCGCGAAGTTGCCGAGGCTGCCGTCCTTGTTGGCGGCGCGCAGCGCGTTGTTCGCCAGATAGCCCAGTGCCCCGAGCCGGTAGTTGAGGCTGACCACCACCACGCCCTGGCTCGCCAGCGGGCTCGGCCCCATCTCGCCCGAGCCCAGCGTGAACGCGCCGCCGTGGATGTAGAACACCACCGGCAACTTCGCGCCCGGCTGCGTGCCCGCGGGTTTCCACACGTTGATGTAGAGGCAGTCTTCCGCGATCGGCGAAGACACCGCGCCCGGCGCCTGCGGGCAGGCGTTGCCGAAGGCCTTGGCCTGCAGCGTCGTGGCGTGCGCGGCCGGCGGTTGCGGCGGTGCCCAGCGCAGCGCGCCCACGGGCGGCTGCGCATAGGGAATGCCCAGGAACGACACCATGCCCGCGCTCGCGGTGCCGGCGACCTTGCCTTCGGTCGTCACGGCGATGGTGGTGTCTTGCGCGGCTGGCGGCGCCGCCGGTGCCGGGCCCGCGACGGGCGGCAGCGCGATGCCGCCGAACCCCGGATCACCACCGCCGCCGCCGCAGGCGGAAAGCGACAGCGCGAGCGTCAGGGCCAAGGCCAGGGCGTGGGTATGTCTCGTCTTCATGGATGCACCTCTTCGAGTGGTTGGATTTGTCAGGGCGCGAAAGGACTCAGGGCGACTCGTAGCCGATGGTCTTGACCAGCTCGCGGTAGCGCGCGACTTCCGCCGCGTAGAACTTCTCTCCCGCCTCCAGGCTCATCGGCTCGAACACGGT
This sequence comes from Variovorax sp. E3, assembly GCF_016082275.1. Taxonomy (GTDB): domain Bacteria; phylum Pseudomonadota; class Gammaproteobacteria; order Burkholderiales; family Burkholderiaceae_C; genus Variovorax. The sequence continues at coordinate 12,709 of NZ_MOWM01000152.1, read as the reverse complement.
CTTGGCCTGCGACTCGAGCTGCGCGCGCGCATGCGGGTTCTTCAGCGCCGCCGCGATGGCCGCGTTGAGCCGCTCGGCCACCGGCCGCGGCGTGCCCTTGCGCACCATGTACGAGGTCCAGATGCCGAAGTCGAACTCCTTCATGTCCTTGCTCTGCGCGCTGGTCTGCAGCGTGTCGAAGGGCGGCGGCAGGCGCTTGCCCGGCGAGAGCGAACCGATCACGCGCAGGCGTCCCTGCTTCACGTAGTCGGCATAGAAGGCCTGGTAGGGCATGAACGCGAAGTCGATCTGCCCGCCGATCAGGTCCTGGATGATCGGCGCGCCGCCCTTGTAGGGCACGTGCGTGGCGGGCGCGCCGGTGCGCTTGGTGAAGAGCTCGCCCAGCAGGTGGTACAGCGTGCCCGCGCCGGGCGTGCCGTAGCTCAGCGGCGCGTCCTTGCGTGAACGCGCCAGCGCCACGAACTCGTCGAGCGTGTGCACCGGCAGCGCGCTGTTGACCACCAGCACCAGCGGCGAGGTGGCCACCGGCGCGATCCACTGGAAGTCTTCCGGCTTGTAGCGCGTGCTCTTGTTGACCAGCCCCGACAAAATCAGCTCGTTGGGCGAGCCCTGGAACAGGTAATAGCCGTCGGCCGGTGCCGCCAGCACCTTGCCGGCCGCGATGGCGCCCGTGGCGCCGCCGATGTTCTCCACGATCACCTGCCCGCCGAGCTCCTTGCCCACCAGTTCGCTGAGCGCGCGCGCGGTGAAGTCGCTGGCCGCGCCGGCCGGGTAGGGAACCATCATCGTGACGACCTTCGACGGGTACGAGGAGGAGGGCGCCTGTGCCATCGCCGCCGTGCCGCAGCCTAGAAAAGCCAGCGCGCAGAGCCATTGACCGAACCGTTTCATGGGGAGTTTCCTTGGGTCCTAAGTAGTACGCGATGGATGCTAGGAATCGGGGTTTCATCTGTCCAATGCATTGTTTTTGTCATTACCATGAGTGCATCTCATGCATGTGACGACAACGCCCGCCCCGCCATGAACCTCCAGCAACTCGACCACCTGCTCGCGCTCGCCGAAACCGGCTCCTTCAGCCGCGCGTCCGAGAAAGTGCACCTGACGCAGCCCGCGCTGAGCCGCAGCATCCAGATGCTCGAGCAGGAGCTGGGCATGCCGCTGGTCGACCGCATCGGCAAGCGCAACGAGCTCACGCCCTTCGGCGCGATGGTGCTGCGCGCGCCAAGCGCATTTCGATGGAAACGCACGAGCTCAAGCGCGCCGCCGCGCTGCTGGCCGACGGGCAGGCCGGCTCGGTGCGGCTGGGGCTCGGCGCGGCGCCGGGGGCGCTGTTCTCGTCGCCGCTGCTGATCCACATGCTGCGCAACCACCCGAAGGTCGGGCTGCAGCTGCACGGCGGCGGGCCCGAGCTGCAACTGGCCGCACTGCGCGCGCGCAATCTCGACGCGCTGGTGCTCACCTACCGCGCGGTGTCACCGCGCGAAGACCTGCACATCGACGTGCTGCCCACCATGCGCTCGGGTTTCGTCTGCCGGCGCGGCCATCCGTTGCTCAAGCAGCGGCGCGGCAAGCCGTTGCGCTTCGACGAACTGGCGCGCTACCCGGTGGTCTCGACGATGGTGAGCGACGACGTGGCGCGCACCATGGTCGAGCGCTACGGCAGCGACGCCAGCCCGCAGCGCTGGCTGCATGTGTCGTCGGAAGACATCGGCGCGCTCATCGAGGCCGTGCGCAACACCGACGCGATCTTTCTGGGCGTGCTCGCAGCCACGCGCGCGCTGCAGGACAGCGGGGAGCTGGCCGAACTGAAGGTGAGCCCGACGGCGGGGCTCAACGCGCAGTTCGCCTTCGTCACGCTCGAAGGCCGCACCGAGGCGCCCGCGCTGCAGCTGGTGCGCCAGTTCTGCATGGACCTGGCGCAGGCCGGGGCCGATCAGTCGGGCGCGTAGTCGACCTGGTGGCGCGCAACGCGCAGGTCGCCCAGCTCCTCGCGGATGCGCAGGTGCGCCGGGTGCGTGGCGTAGCCGTCGAGCGAGGCCTGGCTGTCGAACTCGCTGTACAGCACCACGTCGCAGGCGTAGCCCACGTGGCTCGAGTCGACGCCCACTTCCAGGTGCAGCAGGCCCGGGATCTGCCCGCGCAGCGATTCGAACTTGTGCTTGAGCAGCTGCCTGGCCTGCATCTTTTCTTCGGCCGTATCGCCGCGCAGGTCCCACATCACGATGTGCTTGAACATGGGGGAAGAGGTGGCGTGCCCGCTCATGCGGCCGAACCGGGCTCGTCGAGAAGATGAAAAACGAAGATCACGCGGGCTCCTGCTTCATTCGATGTGGTGCGTGCGATCGATGGTACGCAGCCGGGGCGCGAAACGCCATGCGCGACGGGCCTCGCGCGTGAAGAACAGTTTTCCGCTGGCGTGCGCGGTGATGCGAATCGGGCGCGTCAGGCGTGCTTGTCGAACAGCCCCTTCACCAGGTCCATCGGCAGCGGGAACACGATGGTCGTGTTCTTGTCCGCGCCGATGACCGTGAGCGTTTCGAGGTAGCGCAGCTGGATCGCCTGCGGTTCCTGCGCCAGCACGCGCGCGGCCTGGAACAGCTTTTCGGACGCCTGCAGCTCGCCCTCGGCGTGGATCACCTTGGCGCGGCGCTCGCGCTCGGCCTCGGCCTGCCGCGCGATGGCGCGCACCATCGACTCAGTCAGGTCGATCTGCTTGATCTCCACGTTCGACACCTTGATGCCCCATGAATTGGTCTGCACGTCCAGCGACTCGCGCACGTCGAGGTTGAGTTTTTCGCGCTCGGCCAGCATGTCGTCGAGCTGGTGCTTGCCCAGCACCGAGCGCAAGGTGGTCTGCGCGAGCTGGCTGGTGGCGTTGAAGAAGTCCTTGACCTCGACGATGGCTTTCTCGGCATCGACGATGCGGAAGTAGACGACCGCGCTGACCTTCACCGACACGTTGTCGCGCGAGATCACGTCCTGCGTCGGCACTTCGAGCACCACGGTGCGCAGGTCGACCCGCACCACCTGCTGGATGGCGGGAATCACCAGCACGAAGCCGGGCCCCGCCACCTTCGAGAAGCGCCCGAGCGTGAACACGATGCCGCGCTCGTATTCCCGGAAGATCCAGATGGCCGAAAAGAGCAGCACCGCCAACAGAACCAGGATGACGGCGCCGATGCCGGAGGTGAGCGAGAGCATGATGGTCTCCTGCGACCCAGCGAGAGTGCTGGGTCGTTGGACACCCGGGCGAAAGAAAGATTCCGCGGCGGGTTACCAACCCATCTGCCGGGCGGCCAGCTCCTTCATGATTTCTTCGGCGCCGCCGCCGATCATCATCACCTTCACTTCGCGGTAGATGCGCTCGCTGACCGTGCCGCGCATGAAGCCCATGCCGCCCAGGATCTGCACCGCCTGGTCGGCGCAGAACTGCATGGTCTGCGTCGCGTGGTTCTTGAGCATGCAGATCTGCGCCACCCATTCGGGCGCGTTGAAGCGGCCGGCCGCCTCCAGCGCGTCGCCCTCGGCCGACACCGCCTCGATCCACGCCTCGGTGGAGGCGATGCGCATTCGCATGTCGACCAGCTTGTGGCGCACCGCCTGGTGCTCGATGAGCGCCGCGCCAAAAGCCTTGCGGTCGCGCGCCCAGGCCAGCGCCTCGTCGAAGCAGGCCTGCGAGAAGCCCAGCGCACCCGCCGCAAGGCCGATGCGCTCGCCGTTGAAGTTGCCCATGATCATGCGGAAACCCGCACCTTCGTCGCCCAGCAGGTAGCGCGCCGGCACGCGCACGTTGTCGAAGTGCAGCGTGGCGGTGTCGGAGCACAGCCAGCCCATCTTCGACAGCCGCGTGCGCGAAAGGCCCGGCGCATCGCCCGGCACCAGCAGCATCGAGATGCCGCCCGCCCCGCGCCCTTCGCCCGTGCGCACGGCCACGGTGATCCAGTCGGCGCGCATGCCCGAGGTGATGAAGGTCTTCTCTCCGTTCACCACGTAGTGCTCGCCCTCGCGCCGCGCGGTGGTGCGCAGCGCCGCCACGTCGGAGCCGCCGCCCGGTTCGGTGATGGCCAGCGCCGCGATCTTCTCTCCGCGCAGCACCGGCGGCACCACCTCCTGGCGCACCGCGTCGCTGGCGTGCAGCACCACGGGCGGCAGGCCGATGTTGTGCGAGAACAGGCTCGCGAGCACGCCGCCGCTCTTGCCGTGGCGCGCGAGCGCCACCCACGCCGGCAGCTTCATCGCATGCGAGGCGGGCGTGCCGCCCAGCGCCTCGGGGTAGCTCAGCCCGAGCAGCCCCAGCTCGGCGGCGCGCGTGTACAGCGCGCGCGGAAACTCGCCCGCGTCGTCCCACGCCTGCACGTTCGGCGCGATCTCGTTCTCGGCAAAGCGCCGCACCGTGTCGGCGAGCGCCGCGCGGTCGGCTTGCAGTTCGGCGTCCATGAACGGGCGCCTTTCAACCGCGCGGCGGCCGCTTGGCGATGCCCATGGTCTTGGCGAGGATGCCCAGCATCACTTCGTCGGCGCCGCCGCCGATGGAGCCCAGCCGCCCGTCGCGGTACAGGCGCGACACCCGGTTCTCCAGCGTGAAGCCCATGCCGCCCCAGAACTGCAGGCAGGTGTCGGCCACCTGCCGCGTGAGGCGCCCGGTCTTGAGCTTGGCCATCGACGCGAGTTCGAGCACGTCTTCGCCCTGCACATGCAGGTCGCAGGCGCGGTAGGCGAGTGCGCGCAACGCCTCCACCTCGGTCTTGAGCTCGGCCAGCTTGAACTGCACCCATTGCTGGTCGGCCAGCGTGCCGCCGAACATGTGGCGCTGTTGCGCCCATTCAATGGTCTGCGCGATGCAGTCTTCCATCGGTTCGAGCGAGCTGGCGGCGGCCCACAGCCGCTCTTCCTGGAACTGCTGCATCTGGTAGACGAAGCCCTGGCCTTCCTCGCCGATGCGGTAGCGCTGCGGCACGCGCACGTTGTCGAAGTAGATGAGCCCGGTGTCGCTCGAGTTCATGCCGATCTTGCGGATCTTCTTCGCCTTCTCGATGCCGGGGCTGTCCATCGGCACCATGATGAGCGACTTGTTGCGGTGCACCGGCCCGTCGCTGGTGTTGACCAGCATGCACATCCAGTCGGCCTGCAGGCTGTTGGTGATCCACATCTTCTGGCCGCTGATGAGGTAGTCGTCGCCGTCCTTGCGCGCGTGGCTCTTCAGGCCCGCCACGTCGCTGCCCGCGCCGGGCTCGCTCACGCCGATGCAGCCGACCATGTCGCCCGCGATGGAAGGGGCCAGGAACTCGCGGCGCAGCTCGTCGTTGCCGAAGCGCGCGAGCGCGGGCGTGCACATGTCGGTCTGCACGCCGATGGCCATCGGCACGCCGCCGCAGGCGATGTGGCCCAGCGCCTCGGCCATGGCCATCGCGTACGAATAGTCGAGCCCGCCGCCGCCGAAGGCCTCGGGCTTGTTCAGGCCCAGCAGGCCCAGGTTGCCGAGCTTCTTGAAGACCGCGTGCGCGGGAAAGATCTCGGCCTCTTCCCATTCGTCGACATGCGGGTTGATCTCTTCGTCGATGAAGCGGCGCAGGGTCTTCTGGATTTCGAGGTGTTCGTGGGTGTACTGCATGTCGCTTGTCTCCGGTCAGTCAGTCAGTCGTTCGTTGCCTTGTCCTGGAACACGCGCGGCGTCCGCGCGAGGTGAAAGCCCTCGAAGGGCCGCACCGCCGCGCGTTGCCGCGCCTGCGCATCCGGCAGCGCCATCGGCCAGCCCATGCGCACCTGCGGCCGTGCGCCGTCCACGCGCAGCACGCTGCCGCTGATGAAGCTGGCCGCCGGGCTCAGCAAGAAGGCGATGGCGCCCGAGGTCTCGGCCTCGTTGCCGAAGCGCCCGGCGGGCACGGTCTTGCGCATGGCGCGCAGCATGTCGCCGGCCTCGGGCGGGTAGTGGTCCATGCCGCTGGACGCGATGTAGCCCGGCGCCACTGCGTTCACGCGCACGCCGCTGGCCGCCCATTCGAGCGCGGCGGTCTCGGTGAAGCTCACCATGCCCGCGCGCGCCGCGCCGCTGTGGCCCATGTTGGGCATCGACCCCCACATGTCGGCCACGATGTTGACGATGGCGCCGCCGTGCTGTTGCATGCTCTGCACGAAGCACTCGCGCGCCACCAGGAAGCCGCCCGTGAGGTTGGTGTGGATCACCGCCTCCCAGCCCTTGGCCGAGATGGCCGCGAGCGGCGTGATGTACTGGCCGCCCGCGTTGTTGACGAGCCCGTCGACGCGGCCGTGCGTGGCGACGATGTCGGCCACGGCCGCGCGCACCGCGTCTTCCTGGCGGATGTCGAAGGCCTGCGTGCCGGCCTTGCCGCCGGCGGCCTCGATCTCGGCCTTCACGGCTTGCAGCTTTTCGGTGTTGCGGCCGACCAGCACGACCTGCGCGCCGAGCGATGCGAGCTCATGCGCGGTACAGCGGCCAATGCCCGAGCCGCCGCCCGTGACCACGATGACCTGCCCGGCGAAGAGACCGGGCGCGAAGACCGAGCGGTAGCTCGAAGAGGGGGCGTTCATTCGGAATGCTTTCGGAAAATTGACGAAGGGGCGCGAGGCCGCCTCATGCGTCGGCGATCTCGGCGACCACATGGCGCGCCGCCACTTGCGCGCCCACCGCCACGTGCAGCGCGGCGACGCGGCCGGCGCGCGGCGCGCAGTGCACGTGCTCCATCTTCATCGCCTCGAGCGTGACGAGCGGCTGGCCGGCGGCGACGGTGTCGCCCTCGGCCGCGAGCAGCGCGATGACGCGGCCGTTCATCGACGCGCGCAGCAGGCCGTCGCCGCCCGATGCGTCGGGGCGCGCGACGGCGCTGTGCGTGAGGTCGTCGAGCCGGAAGGCGCGGCCACGAAAATGGAAGGACACGGTGCGCGCATCTCGCACCACGAAGGCTTGCTCCGACAGGCCAGCGCAGGAGAAGCGCACGCTGCCGTCACCGGGTGGCGCGAGCAAAGCGAGCAATGCGAGCTGCACCGCCTCCGCGTTGTCGAGCGCAATGTCGAACCGGCTTGCGCCACGCGGCGTCACGCGCGCGGCATGCACGGTTCCATCGAGCGAAAAGCGCAGCGCGTTCGGCAAGGTGTGCGCAAGCGGCGAAGGCCAGCCGCGCTCGCCCAGTTGCAGCAGCAACGCGGCGAGCAACGCAGCGCGCGTATCAGTGGCCGCATCGGGCGCGAGCAGCGTGTCGAGGTGATCGGCGATGAACGCGGTCGTCGCGCCACCGCCGGCGAACACCTCGTGCGACAGCGCACGTTGCAGCAACGGCTGGTTGGTCGCAATGCCCAGCGCCACGGTGTCGCGCAGCCCGGCGATCAGCCGGTGCCGCGCATCGTCGCGCGTGCGGCCATGCGCCACGAGCTTGGCGATCATCGAGTCGTAGAAGGGCGGCACGGCCGCGCCGTCGCGCAGCGCGTGCTCGGTGCGCACCAGCGGCGAGGGCCGCCATGCGGCGAGCGTGCCGCTCTGCGGCATGAAGCCTTGCAGCGGGTCTTCGGCGCACAGGCGCACTTCGATCGCATGGCCGGCGATGCGCACGTCCTGCTGCGAAAGCGGCAAGGGCTCGCCCGCCGCCACGCGCAGTTGCAGCTCGACGAGGTCGAGGCCGGTCACCGCCTCGGTCACCGGGTGCTCCACCTGCAGGCGCGTGTTCATTTCCATGAACCAGTACTGGCCTTCGGCGTCGAGCAGAAACTCGAGCGTGCCCGCGCCTTCATACGCGATGGCCTTCGCGGCGGCCACGGCGGTGGCGCCCATGCGTTGCCGCAGCGCGTCGGACACGGCGGGCGAGGGCGCTTCCTCGATCACCTTCTGGTGTCGTCGCTGCACCGAGCAGTCGCGCTCACCCAGGTGAATCGCGTGGCCGTGCCGGTCGGCGAACACCTGGATCTCGATGTGGCGCGGCGCGGCGATGGCGCGCTCCAGGATCACCGTCGCATCGCCGAAGGCATGGAGCGCTTCGGACTGCGCGCTCTGCAGCGCGTCGGCAAACCCCGAGGCCGATGCGACGAGCCGCATGCCGCGCCCGCCGCCGCCGGCCGTGGCCTTGATCATCACGGGCCAGCCGATGCGTTCGGCCTCGGCCGCGAGCTTCGCAAGGCTCTGGTCTTCGCCCTGGTAGCCGGGAATGCACGGCACGCCCGCCGCCTGCATCAGGCGCTTGGCGCCGGCCTTGTCGCCCATCGCGCGAATGGCTTCGGGCGAGGGGCCGATGAACACCAGCCCCGCATCGCGGCAGGCCTGCGCGAACGCCGCGTTCTCGGCGAGAAAGCCGTAGCCCGGGTGCACCGCGTCGGCGCCGCTCGCACGCGCCGCTTCGATGACGGCGGCGATATTCAGGTAGCTCTGCGCCGGCAGCGACTCGCCGATCCACACCGCTTCGTCGGCCTGCCGCACGTGCTCGGCATCGGCATCCGCGCTCGAATACACGGCCACGGTGCGGTAGCCCATGGCGCGCGCGGTGCGCATCACGCGCACCGCGATCTCGCCGCGGTTCGCAACCAGGATCTTGTGGAAGCTGCTCATGGCCGTGCCACCGAGAACTGCATGGGTTGCGGCACGCGCGCATCGGCGTCGCGGCACACGCTGAGCACCTCGGCCAGCACCGCGCGCGTGTCGCGCGGGTCGATCACGCCATCGTCCAGCAGCAGCGCGCTGGTGGTGAACACGCTCATCTGCCGGTCGAAGCGCTCGACGATCTGCTGCTGCATCGCGTCGATCTTCGCGGTGTCGACCGCGCCCTTGCGCGCCATGCCGGCCTCCATCACGATGGCCATGGTCTTGGCGGCCTGCTCGCCGCCCATCACCGCGGTGCGCGCGTTGGGCCAGCTGAAGCAAAAGCGCGGCGCGAAGCCCCGCCCGCACATGCCGTAGTTGCCCGCGCCGTAGGAGGCGCCGCAGTGCAGCGTGATCTGCGGCACGGTGGCGTTGGTCACGGCCTGGATCATCTTGGCGCCGTGCTTGATGATGCCGGCCTCTTCGTGCGCGCGGCCCACCATGTAGCCGGTGATGTTCTGCAGGTAGACGATGGGCGTGCGCGACTGGCAGCAGGCCTGGATGAAGTGCGTGGCCTTGGTGGCGCCGTCGGAGTCGATCGGCCCGTTGTTGGTGATGATGCCCACCGCATGCCCTTCGAGCCGGATGTGGCCGCAGACCGTGGCGCTGCCGTAGTGCTCGCTGAATTCCAGGAACTCCGAGCCGTCGGCAATGCGCGCGATCACCTCGCGCATGTCCACCGGCCGGCGGCCGTCGCTGGGCATGATGCCCAGCAGGTCTTCGGCATCGTGGCGCGGCGGCGTGAACTTGCGCGGCGCCTCGTCGCGCGCCCAGTCGATGCCGCCCAGGATCGAGCGCGCGATGCGGATGGCGTCGCGGTCGTCCTCGGCCAGGTAGTCGCCCAGGCCCGAGATGTGGGTGTGCATCACGGCGCCGCCCAGCTCTTCTTCGGTGGCGATCTCGCCGGTGGCCGCCTTCAGCAGCGGCGGCCCCGCAAGAAAGGCCCGCGTGCGGTCGCGCACCATCACGATGTAGTCGGACAGGCCCGTCTGGTAGGCGCCGCCGGCGGTCGACGAGCCGTGCGTCACCGTCACCACCGGCAGCCCCGCGGCCGAGAGCCGCGCGAGGTTGCGAAAGATGTTGCCGCCGCGCACGAAGTCCTGCACGCGGTACTGCATGAGGTTGGCGCCCGCGCTCTCGACCAGCTGCACGTAGGGCAGCTTGTTCTCCAGAGCGATCTCCTGCACGCGCAGCTGCTTGTCCAGGCCCATGGGCTGCAGCGCGCCGGCGTCGATGCCCGAGTCCGATGCGTTGACCATGCAGCGCACGCCCGACACCTGGCCGATGCCCGACAGCAGCCCGCCGCCGGGCACGCTCTTCGAGAGGTCGGGGTTGTCGTGGCCCAGCCCCGCGAGCGTGGCCAGGGGAAGAAAGGGCGCGCCGGTGTCCAGCAGCAGCGCCAGGCGTTCGCGCGGCAGCAGCTGGCCGCGCTTGGCGAAGCGCTCGGCCGAGGCGCTGGAGGCGGCCACGGCGCGGGCCTCGTGCGCGCGCACCTGGTCCAGCAGCGCGAGCATGCCGGTGCGGTTGGCCTGGAAGGTGTCGCTGGCCGTGTGCAGCCGGGATTCGATGGCGGGCATGAAAAAAGTCTGTGCGGATCGCGTGTTGTCGTTCCACACAGACTGTAGGAGGCGGGCTGCGCGCCCGCTTGCGCCAATTAGCTGGTGTGGGGACGCCGCACGCCCGCGGCCGGCGCCGTGTCCAGGCTGCTGCCCGTGACCACCCAGTAGATGAAGATCAGCACCGCGCCGGCCGTGCCGAACACCGTGAGGCCCATGTAGCTGCCGGCGATGGCCAGCGCGTCGGCGGGCGCGGCGGCGGTGCAGACCATGCTGGCCGCGCTCATGCCCACGTAGTGCATGGTGCAGACCGCCACGCCCATCACCGCGGCGGCCGCGACCTGGTGCGTGAACTTGCGCAGGTTGAACGCCAGCCACAGCGCGGCGCCGGCGGCGGTGACGGCAATGAGCGCCGACAGCCCGACCGTGGCGATGTCGAAGTTCATCGACGCGCGCATGTTCATCGCGTACATGCCCATGTAGTGCATCACGCACACGCCGAGCCCGGCCAGCAGGCTGCCGGCCAGCCAGCCCGAGCGGCTGAACTTGCGCCGGCCGCCGGCCATGTAGAGCGCCACGCCCGAGATCAGGATGGCCGCCACCAGCGACACCACCGTGATCGGCATGTTGTACGAAATGGGCACCGGCAGCCGGTACGCCAGCATGCCGATGAAGTGCATCGACCAGATGCCGATGCCGCCCAGCGCCACCGCGGCGCAGGCCACGACGGCGAGGTTGGGCTTGCCGTCGGCCCCGACCATGCGCCGCGCGCAGATCAGTGCCACCAGCGAGCCGGCAAAGGAAATGAGGAAGGACAGCGCCACCATGCCGGGGGTGTATTCGGGCGCGAGCAATTGGCCTACGACGAGCGGAGTCATGCAGTTCCCTTTCAAGAAGAACGCCTCGCAGACCCCCGACAACCGGATGCGATCGGGACGCCATCGGACGTCTCGATCAGTTTGTAATGTTTGTTTTAAAAAGTAAACAGGGAAATTACACTTTCTGTTACCTACCTTGCAGCACGAATTCGATAGATCGCATTGTTGCGGTCGGCCGCCATGTAAATGGTGCCGTCGCTGCCCACGGCGACGCCCGTCACCACGTAGGGCGGCGGCAGCCCGGGGCCGGGTGCCAGGCCGATCGGCAGGTTGTCGGCCACGGTGCGGCGGCTGCCGTTGGCCGGGTCGATCTCGACCAGCCGGCGCGCCGCGCTCTCGGCCACGATGAAGCTGCCCCACGGGGTCTGCGCCACGCCTTCGGGCAGCGCCAGGCCATCGGCCACGGTGCGCAGCGGCGCGCTGGCGTCCAGCGGAATGCGCACCAGCTTGCCGGCCGCCTCGGTCACGTAGAGCGCGCCGTCGTGGCCCAGCACCATTTGCACGGGGCCGTTCAGGCCGCTAGCAAGCACCAACTTTTCAGAAAACCTGGGGCCGCTGGCGCGGGTGATGCTGCCGGTGGCGATCTCGGCGTAGATCACGCTGCCGTCGGGCATGGGGATGGCGTCGAACGGCGCCTTCAGGCCGTGGATCACCTCCACCGTCTTGAGCGTCTGGCGGTCGACCAGTTGCACCGAGCCCGTGAACCAGGAGGTCAGCGCGAACAAGCTGGGCGACAGGCCGACCGCGAACGGGTAGTCGAGCTCGGGCTCGCGCTGCATGCGGAACACGTCATGCACCTCGCCGGTTCGCACGTCGACCCGGCGAAAGCCGAACACGTCGGCCACCCAGAGGTCGTGGCCGTCGATCTTCATGCCGGCCGCACCGCCACCTTGCCGCCGGTGAGCGCGTGCAGCTCGCCGGTGGCGGGGTTGAAGGCCTGGATTTCGTTGTTGGCCATGTTCGAGACGTAGATCGTCCCGTCCGGCGCGATGGCCAGGTTGTCGAGCGAGGGCTTGAGCTGCCTGGCCACCGTCTTGCGGCCGGTGGCCAGGTCCACCCGCACCAGCTCGCCGCTGCGCGCATCGACCACCCAGAGGTTGCCCTTGCCGTCGAGGTTGGCGGCCGCCGGGATCTGGAAGCCCTCGGCGATCACGGTCATGCCGCCGTTCGCCGGATCGATCTTCACGACCTGGCCCTTGAACCACAGCGGTCCGTAGAGCATGCCGTCGGGCCCGACCTCGAAGCCGTTGAAGCCGCCCATGTCCTTCTTGATGAGCCGGGGCGGCTTCTGGCCCGCGCGGTCGATTTCCCACAGCGCGTCGCCCAGGAACACCTGCGAGGCGTAGAGCTTGCCGTTGCGGCGGTCGAAGTCGAGCGAGTTCAGGCCCGGCAGGCCCTTGGCCAGCACGCGCAGCGGCGCGCCGTCGTGCTCGCGGTAGCGCAGCTTGCCCATGAGGTAGTTGGTCCAGGCCAGTTCGCCGTTCGGGCCCACGGCGATGTCGTCGGCCTGGCCTTCGGGCGCGTCGATCAGCACCTTGGCCGCGCCCGTGGTGCGGTCGACCTCCCACAGCGTGTTGCCCAGCACCGAGCCCGCGAGCAGCCGGCCCTTGGCATCGATGGCCAGCCCGTGCACGCCCGCGAAGGGCGAGGGCGCGACCAGCGCCTCGGGCGCGGCCCAGGCGGCGGGGCGCGTG
>NZ_MOWM01000151.1 GCF_016082275.1 Variovorax sp. E3 | reverse complement strand
CGGGAACGGGGGCAGGCGCCTGCGGTGCCTGCAGGCGGGGCGCCGCCTGCTGCACCGTGGACGACCACAGCTCCGCGTCGACCGCGCCTTCGTCGACATCGCTGCGCCAGCGCACACCCCAGGTGAGCGCGGCGATCAGCAGCGCGTGCGCGATGAGCGCCAGCACCACGGCGCGCGGCGTGCCGCGCTGCGGCGGCGGCGCGAACTCGGGGCGATCCAGTGCGAGCGACATGCCTTATTTGCCGCCCGTGGTGGTGACCGACAGGCCCACGCGCTCGATGCCGCTGCGCTTGAGCTGGTTCATGGCCTTCACGACGGTCTCGTACTTCACCGACTTGTCGGCGCTGATGACCACCGGGCGGTCGTTGTCGCCGCCCTGGGCCGTCTTGGCGGCCGAGCCGATCTGCGTCATGGGGATCGACGTGCCGCCCGAGCCGGTGGCCGGGTCTTTCTTGATCTGCACTTCGTCGTCGCTCTTGATGACGATCTCGATGGGCTTGTCGGGCTGCTTGTTGGCGCGGTCGACCGTGGGCAGGTTGATCACGCTCGGCGTGATGAGCGGTGCCGTGACCATGAAGATGATCAGCAGCACCAGCATCACGTCGATGAACGGGACCATGTTGATCTCGTTGATCGTCCGGCGGCCGCGGCCCCGGGATGAAACGGCGGGCATGCTTTGCGCCTCCGCTCAGCGGTTGGCCGGAGCCACCGACGATGCCACGCCACCGGCGCCCGGGTTGGCCGACAGGTTGCGCTGCAGGATGTTGGAGAACTCCTCGATGTAGGTCTCCAGGGCAATGGCGATCTTGTCGATTTCGCGGGCGAAGCGGTTGTAGCCCACCACCGCCGGAATGGCGGCGAACAGGCCGATGGCGGTGGCCACCAGCGCCTCGGCAATGCCGGGGGCCACGGTGGCCAGCGTCACCTGCGTGAGGGCGGCCAGGCCGGTGAAGGCATGCATGATCCCCCAGACTGTGCCGAACAGGCCGACATACGGAGAGACCGAGCCCACGGTGGCCAGGAACGACAGGTTCTGCTCGGCCGCGTCGAGTTCGCGCTGGAAGCTCGCGCGCATGGCGCGGCGGGCGCCGTCGAGCAGCGTGCTGGGGTCGCTCACGTGGCGTTCGCGCAGCTTTTGATACTCGCGCATGCCCGAGGCGAAGATGCGCTCCATGGGGCCGGCGAACTTGGCGTTCTGCGCGGCCGAGGCGAACAGCTCGTTGAGGCTGGTGCCCGACCAGAACTCGCGCTCGAAGTCGTCATTGAGCGCGCGCATGCGGCGCAGTGCAAAGTACTTGCGGATGATCGCGGCCCAGCTGGCGATCGAGATGATCACCAGCAGCAGCACCACCAGTTGCACCACGAAGCTCGCATGGAGCAGGAGATTGATGATTGATAGATCTTGGTTCATGGCTTGAAAGGTTGAGTCATGGAGCCGCCGCAGCGCTCAAGGGTTCCCGTAACTTGGGTCGGCATGCGTGCCGGACGCAATGTGGCGGCGTCCACCCAGCCGATGCGGATCGTGCCTTCGCACAGCAAGACGGGTGCCGGGGCACCGGTACGCTCTTGCTCTGTTTTTGATAGCACGCGCTGACCGATTATCAACGACGCAGTGCCCAATTGTTGAAGATCGGCTGTAACCAGCAGTTCGTCGTCCAGCCGCGAAGGGCGATGGTATTTGAGCTGCGTTTCGCTCACCACGAACTGGCCGCCGGTTTCCTCGCGCAGCTTGCGCTGCTCGACGCCCAGCGAGCGCAGCCACTCGGTGCGGCCGCGTTCCATGAACTTCAGGTAGTTGGCATAGAACACGATGCCGCCGGCGTCGGTGTCTTCCCAGTAGACGCGGATCGGAAACGCGTAACTCATGAAGCCGCGGTCTCGGCCATCGCCCGCAGGCGTTCGATGGCTTCCTGCAGGTGCGCCATCGAACTGGCCGTGGAAAAGCGGATGAACTTGCCCGTCTCGGCCGTGCCGAAGTCGCGACCGGGCGTGACGGCCACGTGGGCGCGCTTCATGGTCTCGAAGGCGAAGTCCCAACTGCCCGAAATGCCGAGCTTGTCGGCGAAGGCGGTGCAGTCGGCCCAGGCGTAGAAGGCGCCGTCGGGCATCACGGGTACGCTCAGGCCGAGCGCGTTGAGCTGCGGAATGAACCAGTCGCGGCGCGCCTTGAACTCGGCGCGGCGGCGTTCGTACTCGGCAATGCTCTCGGCTTCGAAGCAGGCCAGCGCCGCGTATTGCGACACCGTGCTCGCGCAGATGAAGAGGTTCTGCGCCAGGCGCTCGACCACCGGCACCAGCGCTTCGGGCACCACCAGCCAGCCCAGGCGCCAGCCGGTCATGTTGAAGTACTTGCTGAAGCTGTTGATGCTGATGACGTTGTCGTCGATGGCCAGCGCCGTCTGCCCGAAGGCATCGTCGTAAGACAGGCCGAGGTAGATCTCGTCGATCAGCGTGATGCCGCCGCGTTGCGACACCACCTCGTGGATGCGGCGCAGCTCGTCGGGCGCGATCGAGGTGCCGGTCGGGTTCGACGGCGACGCCAGCAGCACGCCGCGCGTCTTGTCGGTCCAGGCGGCCTCGACCTTGGCGGCCGTGAGCTGGAAGCGCTCTTCGGCCGTGGTCGGCACCAGCACGGCCTTGCCGTCCGCCGCGCTCACGAAGTGGCGGTTGCACGGGTAGCTCGGGTCGGGCATGAGGATTTCGTCGCCCGATTCGATCAGCGCGAGGCAGGCCAACTGCAGCGCGGCCGATGCACCTGCGGTGACGACGATGCGGCGCGCCGGCACGTCGACGTTGAAGCGCTGGCGATACCAGGCGCTGATGCGTTCGCGCAGGTGGTCCAGGCCGGTGGCCTGGGTGTACTGCGTGGCGCCGGCGCGCACGGCGCGGGCGGCGGCTTCCTGCACCAGCGGCGGGGCGGTGAAGTCGGGTTCGCCGATGTTCAGGAAGATCATCGGCCGGTCGGTGTGGGCGACTTCGCGCGCCAGCGCACCGGCGGCCTTCGCCACTTCCATGACGTAGAAGGGCTCGATGCGCTGTGCGCGCGTCGAGATCCTCATGCCTTCGCCTTGCCGGAAGCGCGATCGGCTTCCACTTCGAGCGGGCGCAGCTGAGGCGCCAGGCCGTTGAGCACCGCGTTCACGTACTTGTGGCCGTCGGTGCCGCCGAATTCCTTGGCAAGCTCGATGCACTCGTTGAGCACCACGCGCCACGGCACGTCCAGGCAGTTCTGGAACTCGTACACGCCGATCCACATCACGGCGTGCTCGACCGGCGAGATTTCTTCGAACTTGCGGTCGAGCAGTGGGCGGATCAGCGCGTCGAGCTGCTCGGCGCCTTCGATCGAGCCGTGCAGCAGCGCGTCGTAGTGCAGCGCGTCGGCCTTGTGGAAGCCCGCGAGGTCGCGCGTGAAGTGGTCGATGTCGGTCGGGTCGTTGCGGCCCACCAGGTACTGGTAGAGCGCCTGCAGGGCGAACTCGCGCGCGCGGCTGCGGTTCGACTTGGCCGAAGCCTTGCGCGCACCGGTGCTGGTGAGGCCGACGCGCGATTGGCGCGGCTTGGCCCCATCGGATTTGGCGGGCTTGAGAGGCTTGGGGGTGTCGTCGGTCATGAAAGGGTGGCCAGCAATTGCGCCATCTCGACAGCCACCTGGGCCGCGTCGCGGCCCTTGTCGGTCTGTCGGGCAACGGCTTGCTCTAGGTTTTCGGTGGTGAGGATCGCGTTGGCGATGGGGAGCTTGTAGTCGAGCGCGATGCGGCTCACGCTGGCGCCCGATTCGTTGGCGACCAGCTCGAAGTGGTAGGTCTCGCCGCGAATGATGCAGCCCAGCGCGACCAGCGCGTGGTAGCCGCCGCGCTCGGCCAGCGCCTGCAGCGCCACCGGCACTTCGAGCGCGCCCGGAACGCGCACGTGGTGAATGTCGTTGGCGGCCACGCCCAGCACTTCGAGCTCGGCCAGGCAGGCGGCTGCCAGCGCGTCGGTGATGTCGGCGTTGAAGCGCGCCTGCACGATCCCGATGCGCAGGCCCTTGCCGTTGAGCGGCGTGTTCTCGCCCTTGTTTGCACCTTGCATGGTCGTTCAGTCTTTCGTGAGGTAGCCGGCGATCTCCAGGCCGTAGCCCGCCGCCATGCTGGGCATGCGACGCGGCGTGCCCAGCAGGTTCATCTTGTGCACGCCGCATTCGCGCAGGATCTGCGCGCCGATGCCGTAGCTGCGCAGGTCCATGCGGCCGCGCTCCGGGGCTTGCGCGGGACGCGCGGTGCCGTCGAACTGGGCCAGCAGCTCGCCGGCGGTTTCGCCGCAGTTCAGCAGCACGGCCACGCCCTTGCCCTCGGTCGCGATGTGCGAGAGGCTGGCGTCCAGGCTCCACGAGTGCAGCGAGCGGTTGATTTCGAGCGCGTCGAGCACCGACAGCGGCTCGTGCACGCGCACCGACACCGTGTCCTCGGGCGCCCATGTGCCGCGCACCAGCGCCAGGTGCACGCCGCGGCTGGGCTTGTCGACGAAGGCGTGGGCCGTGAAGGCGCCCCAGTTGGTCTGGATCTCGCGGCAACCGACCTTCTCGACCAGCGATTCGACGCGGCTGCGGTGCTCGATCAGCGCGGCAATGGTGCCGATCTTGATGTTGTGCTCGGCCGCGAAGATCTGCAGGTCGGGCAGGCGGGCCATCGTGCCGTCTTCGTTCATGACCTCGCAGATCACCGAGGCGGGCGAGCAGCCGGCCATGGCGGCCAGGTCGCAGCCGGCTTCGGTGTGGCCGGCGCGCATGAGCACGCCGCCGTCCACCGCCTGCAGCGGGAAGATGTGGCCGGGCTGCACCAGGTCGGCGGCCACGGCGTTGGGCGCCACGGCGGCCTGCACGGTGCGCGCGCGGTCGGCGGCCGAGATGCCGGTGGTCACGCCCTCGGCGGCTTCGATCGACACGGTGAACGCGGTCGAATGCTTGGCGCCGTTGCTGCGCACCATCGGCGGCAGTTGCAGGCGTTCGCACATTTCGCGCGACAGCGTCAGGCAGATCAGCCCGCGTGCGTGGCGCGCCATGAAGTTGATGGATTCGGGCGTGATGTGGTCGGCCGCGATGACGATGTCGCCTTCGTTCTCGCGGTCTTCCTCGTCCACCAGGATCACCATGCGACCGGCGGCGAGCTCGGCCACGATTTCCTCGACCGAGGCAATCGGCGCGGGCGCACGCGTGGTGCGGGGGGCGCCGATCGGCGTGACGGAGGCGTTCATTCGGCTGTGTCCTTGGAATACGTGGAAGCGGGAGGCACCAGCACGCCCGCCTGGAGCATGCGCTCCACGTAGCGCGCCACGGTGTCGATTTCGAGGTTGACCTTCGAGCCGGCCTTCAGGCCGCCGAGGGAGGTGTTGTCGACGGTGTGCGGGATCAGGTTGATGCTGACCTCGGCGCCGTCTTCGATGTCGCTCACGCTGTTGACCGTGAGGCTCACGCCGTTGATGGTGATCGAGCCCTTGTAGGCCAGGAAGCGGGCCAGCGCCTGGGGCGCGACCACGCGCAGTTCCCAGCTTTCGCCGACCGGCTCGAAGAAGCTCACGTTGCCGATGCCGTCCACGTGGCCCGACACGATGTGGCCGCCGAGGCGGTCGCTGGCGCGCAGCGCTTTCTCGAGGTTGATGCGGCTGCCCTCGTCGGTCAGGCCGGCGTCTTGTCGAGGGACTCCGCGGAAATGTCGATGGTGAACTGCTGTCGCTCGGGGACGAGCGTGGTGACCGTCATGCAGGCGCCGTTGAGCGCGATGCTGTCGCCAAGCCCGACGTCGTCGAGGTAGCCGTCAGGCGCCTCGATGCTGAGTCGTTTGCCGTAGGAGGAGGAGGTGCCGAGGTCGTGAATGGCGGCGATGCGCCCCACGCCGGTGATGATTCCGGTGAACATCCGGACATTTTCGCAGACATCGTGAGCCCCCCGGCTTTTCATGGCGCTTTGCGCCAAGTAATTCGCCACCCCCCGAGGGGGAGGCGCGGCCCGCCTTGGGGCGGCCCGGCGGCGGCCGCTCCCGAGCGAAAGGCTAGAAGGCGTCCCTTCCGGCGACCCGGGCCACCACGCGCAGGTCGGGTCCGAGCAGGTCCACGGACTTGAATTCAAGGGGCAAGGCGCCCGCCAGCGAGGTCAGCGGGCCGCCCGCGTGCAGGTGGCTCGCAATGTCGAGCCCGCTGCCGATCAGCTTGGGCGCCAGGTACACCAGCAACTCGTCGACGCAGCCTTCGCGCAGCAGCGAGCCGTTGAGCTTGTGGCCGGATTCGACGTGCAGCTCGTTCACGCCGCGCGCCGCCAGGTCTTTCAGCAGGGCGGGCAGGTCGACCTTGCCGTCGACGTTGGGCAAGACCGTGACGGTCGCGCCGCGGGCTTCCAGAGCGGCTGCCTTGTCCTCGTCCCGCACGGCCGCGTAGATCCAGACGGGGCGGCCTGCTATGAATATGTGAGCATCGGGCGGCGTCTGCAGCCGGCTGTCGACCACGACCAGGTGCGGCTGGCGCGGCGTGTCGACCAGCCGCACGTCCAGGCGCGGGTTGTCTTCGAGCACGGTGCCCACGCCAGTGAGCACCGCGCTGGCCCGGGCCCGCCAGGCGTGGCCGTCGGTACGGGCGGCCTCGGCGGTGATCCACTGGCTCACGCCGTTGTCCAGGCCGGTCTTGCCGTCGAGCGATGCGGCCACCTTCATGCGCACCCACGGTTGCTGGCGGACCATGCGGCTGAAGAAGCCGATGTTGAGTTCGCGCGATTCGGCGGCGCCGGGGCCGACTTCGACCGTGACGCCCGCCGCGCGCAGGCGCTCGAAGCCTTGTCCGGCCACCAGCGGGTTCGGATCGGCGAGGGACGCGACCACGCGGCGGATGCCGGCGGCGATCAATGCGTCGCAGCAGGGGCCGGTGCGGCCGTGGTGCGAGCAGGGTTCGAGCGTGACGTAAGCCGTCGCGCCCGCGACAGAGTTGCCGCGTTCCGCCGCGTCGCGCAGCGCCATCACTTCGGCGTGCGGGCCGCCGGCCTTCTGCGTGTGTCCCTGGCCCAGCACCTTGCCGTCGGCATCGCAAAGCACACAGCCTACGCGCGGATTCGGATCGGTCAGCAGCAGCGCCGACGTGGCTAGGCGCAGCGCGGTCGCGATGTACAGGGCGTCTTGTTCTTGGGAGGGCATGAGAGAGGCTCGGCGGGAAAAGTTGACAGGGGACTCGCCGGATCATACGAGCGGCGTTCGCATGCGGACGAACGGCAAGCGCGCATGCATAAGCGCGCCCTTACGCTCGTTGCTCGATGGCGGGAACAAAGAAGCAACTCAAGTTGCGCGAACACAGGGAGGACATCGACACATGGCTTCAACGAAGCATCGGGGGGCGGGCTTTTCGCTCGTGGAGGTATTGGTTTCCATCGTCGTGCTGAGCGTGGGGCTGCTCGGCGCGATGCACATGCTGCTGGCGTCGGTGCGCGCGAGCAATGAAGCGGCAACGTTCACGGCGGCGCTCAACCTGGTCCGCGAGTTGTCGGAAAAAGCGCGCATGAACACGGGCGCTCCCGCGAATGCCTATCTGGTCGAGTCATGGACTGAGGCCGATGCGGGCACCGATGCCGTGGGGCCGGGCTGCGCGGCGGCTGGCGTGGCGTGCAGCCCGGCGCAGCTTGCCGCATGGGACATGCAGGAATGGAAGCGAAGCGTCGCCAGTGCCTTGCCTGATGCGCGCCTCAGCATATGCGTCGACGACGCACTGTGGAACGAAGCGGCGGACGCGTATGCATGGGCTTGCAGCCACGCGGGGCGCAACGTGGTCGTCAAGCTCGGGTGGATGCCGCGCAACGCCGTAAGCAAGACGCCGGCGCTGCAATCGGCACCACGCCTCGTGATGCAGCTCGTGCCGATGCGCGCGCGGAACGGCCATGCGGATTCCTGAGGCCGCACGGCGGTCTTGCGAACGCGGCGTGACGCTGGTGGAGCTGATGGTCGCGATGGCCGTCGCGCTGGTGGTGGTCCTCGCGGCCACCGCGGCGTTAGTGGGCGGCAGGCAACTGTCTACCGCCGATGCCGAAGCACGCGGCGTCGAGGACGCGCTGCGCTTCGCCAGCTTCGTCGTCAGGGGCATCGTGCGGCAGGCCGGCTATGCCGACTACGCGCTCGACCATGACGAGCCGAACGGCGCAGAGGCCCCCGGCGGCCAGGCGACCGTGGCTGTCTCGTCGCCCGAAGACCACGGCGAGCTGAACATCGTTGGCGCGAGCAACACGCGCGTCGGCGGGCAGGGCGGGGGCTACGGCAGCCACGACAGCCGGGGCGTGAACGGAAGCGACTCGCTGCGCGTGCGCTTCTTCGGGCGCAGCCGCGCGGACAGCACCGAACCCGACGGGACCATGGTCGATTGCATGGGCTTCGCCCAGCCGGGCCCTGCCACGGACCGCCCGGCGCCCGAGGACCGTGCGTGGAGCTTCTTCTACATCGCGCAGGCGGCCGACGGCGAGCCCGAGCTCTATTGCAAGTACCGCACCGACAACGGCACCTTCAAGGCCGAGCCCCTGGCGCGCGGCATCGAGGTGTTCAAGGTCGCCTACGGCTACGACGGCAACGGCGACGGCGTGCCCGAGCGTTGGCTCGATGCGGTGCAGCTCGAGGCGCAAGCGGTGTCTCCCGCGAGCGTCGGCGACGAATGGCGCAAGGTGACGGGGCTGCGCGTCGGCATGGTGGCGCGCGGCGCACGCAGCACCGGCGCGGCGGCACTGCCCGATGAGCGGCTGTATCCCTTGGGTCCCGAGTTCTCCTCGACGAGCTTCAAGCCCAAGGCGGACGGCAGGCTGCGGCGCGTGACGACCTTCACCGTGATGCTTCGCAACGTCATGAGAGACCCGGCGTCATGAGCGGGACGGCCCGTGAGTCGCAGCGCGGTTTCTCATTGATCGTCGTCGTGCTGCTGCTGGTCGTGATCATGGTGCTGGGCATCGGCGCGGCGCAGACCTCGCTGGTCGGCGAGCGCAGCGCGCGCAACGACCGCGACACCGAGGTCGCGTTCCAGGCCGCCGAGGCGGCGTTGCTCGATGCCGAGCACGACGTGTTCGGTCCCAACGACAGCGCGCGGCAGCGCCTCTGCATGTTCGACAGCAAGGAGGTCACGGCCTTCGTCGCCGGTTGCGGCGGGGCCGGCGATCGCCAGGGGCTGTGCGCCGCGAGCGAGCTCGGAGCGGCCCCGGCATGGACCACGGCGGATTTCTCCGCCAAGACCGGGAAGTCAGTCGCCTACGGCACTTTCACCGGACAGGCGTACCTCGAAGGGCCGCATGCCGGTGCGCTGTCCGCGCGTGCGCCGCGCTACATCGTGGAGGCGATCCGCAGCCGTGGCGGCTGGCAGGCGGCCCGGCTCGAAAGCGCCGGCGCCCGCGACGTCACCTACCTTTTTCGCGTCACCGCCATCGGCTTCGGCATGCGGGAGGAAACGCAGGTGGTGCTCCAGACCCATCTGTACAAGCCGACGGCCAGCGCTGGCTGCGCGTCGCAATAAGAAGAGAAGAGGGAAATCGCATGCGTGGCTTTGCGTGGCTCGTCGCCTTGAGCCTGAACTTCTGCGCGGCCTGGTGCGCACAAGCGGGCACCCCACCCGAGGCCGTGCTGCCGGACGAACCGCTCGCCTCCCTCGCGTCGCGCGCCGATCCGGTGATGGTGCTCGACCTCGCGCTCAAGTCGGCGAATGCCGGCGCCGCGTACCGGGACAACTTCGACCGCACGAAGATCTATGTCGGGTACTGGGATCCGCTGGGCTGCTATGGCTACGCGGTTGCCGACGGCTACTTCAAGCGCGAGGCGCGTGCGGCAAGGGGCGGGGGCGGAGAAATCTCGTGCCGCCAGAAGTGGAGCGGCAACCTGCTGAACTGGGCCGCGGCCTCGGCGCTCGACGGCGTACGCATGGCGCTGACCGGCGGCGACCGTGTGGTGGACGAGGCGGGCAGGACCGTGTTGCAGCGCGCGATGCTGCCGGACGATTTCTATCGAAGCGCCCGGTTTCCCGACAAGGCCGTGACGGGCAACCTGGACCAGCTCACGCCGTTGGTGGCGGGCGGCATGGAGGGCGTGCGCGCAGCGGACACGCTGCACTTCAACAACTGCCGAGGCGGCATCTTCATCGGCCCGACCGCGACCGGCACCTGCGCGAAGCCAGGGAGCGATCAGCGATTCGGCCCCGGCATCGCGGCGCCCTACCAGGCGCGCGTGGAAGTCTGCACGCCGGACGAAGCGCTGACGCGCGGTGCTTTCTGCCCGCAGTACCCGAGCGGCAAGCGCAAGCCGGTCGGCGCAATCCAGAGGCTGGCGCAGCGGATGCGCTTCGCGGTCTTCGGCTATCTGCCGGGCGACGATGCGCCGCGCTATGGCGGCGTCTTGCGCGCCCCGATGCAGCCTATGCAGCCGGTTGGGCCGTCGGACGAATGGGATCCGGCCACGGGTGTTTTCAAGGCGGCGCCGGCCGGTGTCGTGGCGGCCGTCAACCGGTTCGGGCGCAGCGGCAGCTACAGCAAGTTCGACCCGGCCGGCGAGCTCTTCTACGAGTCGCTGCGCTATCTGCAGGGGAAGCCGCCCACGCCGCAGGCGCTGGCCGGCGCCGGGGCAAGCAACGACGGCCGTCCTGTCCATGGCGGGCCGGCCGCGGCCTCGAGCTGCCAGAGGCGCAGCATCCTGCTGATCGGCGACGCGGACGCCGACCATGACCGTTCATTGCCCGGCATGTCGCGCAACGGTTCGCCGGCGGACTTCGACCGTGCTTTCAACGAGGCGGCCTTCGAGCCCGATACCGCGCGCTGGACTAGCCTCGTGGGCGCGTTCGAGAACCGGGAGGTGCTGTCCTATGCGCACCCCTCGGGCAAGCCCGGGCTCGACACGCGCGGCAACGAGGGGCCGCGTGCCTTCAACTACAAGGGGGGCGCGCAGCTCGGGGCGGGCAACATCGCCGAGGCCGACACCGGTGCGGACATGGGCTCGTTCGGTGTCGCGGGGCTCGCCTACTGGGCCAACACGCAGAAGATCCGCGGCGACTTCCCCGACGCGCGGGTGCAGACCTTCGCCATCGACATGGGGCCGGGCGCGATCGGGCAACCGCAGCGGGGCAGCGCCTTCTATCTCGCGTCGAAGTACGGCGGCTTCGTCGACAGCAACGACGACGGCAATCCCTTTCGTTCAACGGGCCGGGCCGGCAATGCCGAATGGGCCGAAGGCCTCGACGCCGATGGGCACCCGAGTCCGTCGACCTATTTCCTCGCGGGCGAGCCGGGGCCCATGGCCGCCGCCGTCCGGCGGGCGTTGCTGAAAGCGGCGGCGCCGTCGGACTTCGGTGGCGCGGGCAGCGCGATCTCGTCGGACCAGATCGGCGGGGCCGGCGCGCACCTCTACGTCGCCAGGTCCAACGGCTGGCGATGGTCGGGCACGCTGCTGTCGTATGCGCTCGCGCATGACGCCGGGAGCGGCACCGTGCGGCGGGGCGATCGGCCCGAGTGGGATGCCGGCGCGCTGCTGACGGGCAACGCCACGGCCAAGCCGCCAGTGCCGGCACGGGAGCCTCGAGCCGGCGCATCTTCAGCCTGTCGGAGGCCGGCATCGGCGTGCCGTTTCTCTGGGAAGCGCTCGACGACGCTGCCCGCAAGCAGCTGGGCGCGACACCGTATGCCGAGCCTGCAACTTCGGACGCCTTGGGGCCCGAGCGCGTGGCCTATCTGCGCGGCGACCGTCGCAAGGAGCAGTCGGCGCTGGGCGGCATCTTCCGCGTGCGTGATTCGGTCATGGGCGATGTGGCCAATTCAGTGCCCGTCACGGGGCCGCGCCAGGCCGTGTATGTCGGCGCCAACGACGGCATGCTGCATGCGTTCTCGGTGCAGACCGGCGAAGAACTGTTCGCCTACGTGCCGCGCACCCTGCTGCCCGGGCTCGGCGCTTACACCTCGCCGGACTATGCGCACCGTGGCCTTGCCGACGGCCCTCCGGCGGTCGGCGAGGTCCGCGCGGCAAACGGCGCGCGCAAGACGGTGCTGGTCTCCGGCAACGGCGGCGGCGCCACCGGCGTCTTCGCACTCGACGTGACGGATCCCGCCGCCTTTGCGGCGGACAAGGTCATGTGGGAGTTCAGCGGCGCGGACGACAGGGACATGGGTCACCTGACGCAGCCGCCGCGTCTCATGAAGTTCCGCACGGCCGCCGCAAGCCGTGGCCGCCCGGCCGTGCACGGCTGGTTCGCGGTCGTGCCCTCGGGGTTCAACAGCGCCAACCCCGAAGGGCGCGCCGCGCTGTTCCTGCTCTCGCTCGACAAGGCGCCCGGCGTGCCGTGGGCGCGGGGCGTGAACTACCACAAGGTCGTTCTGCCGAGCCCGGCGGACAAGACGGTCGTGAACGCCCTGGGCGTGCCGGGCGATTTCGCCGGCACCGAGGGCGCCGTGCGCTTCCTGTATGCCGGCGACACGCTGGGCAATCTCTGGAGATTCAGCTTCACCGGCAATGCCCCATGGGACGAGGGCAATGCGCTGTCGTTCGAGGGCCATCCGTTGATGGTCGCTGTGGGCGCGGGAGCCGGTGCGAAGCGCCAGCCGATCACCGTCGCACCGGTGGTCGGCAGGGGGGCGGACGGCGGCGCGATCGTGCTGTTCGGCACGGGAAAGTTCGTGAGCCCCGAGGACTTCGCGCGCGCCAGCCATGGGCTGCAGTCCGTCTACGCCGTGCACGACAACGGCACGCCCGTTCCCATGGGGGCGGCGCGCGCGCAGCTCGAAGTGCGCAGTGCTGTCGCTTCAGCGGGGGAGGGCTCGGTGGCCATCACCGGCAGGGCCTTTGCCTACGGCCAGCCACACGGCTGGCGAGGCTGGTACTTCGACCTGCCGGCGTCGTCGAGCCAAGGAGAGCGGCTGGTCTTCAATCCCGTGCTCAGCGACGGGCAGCTGTTCTTCAACACGCTGATCCCGAGCACCGGCGCTGGTGCGTGCGATCGCGGCGGTGGGCGCAGTTGCGCGGTGAATGCGCTGACCGGGCTCTCGAAGGATGGCACCTGCGTGCCATCGGACACGGGCATTTGGGGCCCGCCTCTGCTGGCCCAGTTGGGCGAGGTCGGCGTCGGCGCCACGGACATGTTCGGGCGCCGCACCGAAACGCGCCGCATGGCCGTCATCCACGTGGGCGCTCGCGGAGGTCGGAGTGCGATCTCTACCTCCAGCCCCGTTGCGGACGGCAAGGTCTCGCGGATCGCGGGGCGGCTGAACTGGCGGCAGGTGATCGACCACAAGGGAGCCAAGCCATGAAGGCCGCAGTCACCAGAGAGGGCGGCTTCACGCTGATCGAAGCCATGATCGTTCTGGCCATCGTCGCGATCCTGTCCGCCATTGCCTACCCGTCGTACCTGGACTTCATCCGCAAGGGCTGGCGCACCGAGGCGCGCGCCGCGCTGATGCAGCAGATGCAGCAGCAGGAACGCCACTACACGATGGTGGGCCGCTACCTGCGCTACGAGGGAGATTCGGGGGGCGGCGGCTCCGGCGGCAAATACGTCGTGGTCAGCGGCAATTGCGAGGGCAGGGGCAATATCGGCAGCTGCATCAGATTGACCGCGAGCCTGAAGCCCGGCCTCGCGGACCCGCAGGTGGGGGCGCTCTGGATCGACAGCACCGGCGGCAGGGGCTGCGACGGCACGCACCGCAACAGGTGCTGGCAATGACGAGGCTGGGTGGCCGCAGGCCGCGCGGCTTCACGCTGGTCGAGCTGATGGTGACCGTGGCCATCGTGGCGGTGCTGGCCTCGGTGGCCGTGCCGAGCTTTCGCGATCTGCTGCTGAACCAGCGGCTGGCCGCCGCGGCGCAGGGGTTCCACGCCGCGTTGAGCTTTGCGCGGACCGAAGCCATCCAGCGGTCGCAGGGCGTCAAGGTCGCCGCGCTTGCCGGCGGCGATTGGTCGGGCGGCTGGTCCGTGTCGACCGACTCGGAACCCCCGGTTCAAACGCTGCGCAGCTTCGACAGGCTGCCCGAAGGTGTCGGCGTCGATGCGTCGCTCGGCGACGGCTTCGTTCAGGGGCTGCGCTACGACAGCAACGGCTTTGCCCGGCGCGCGACGGGCGCGGGTTTCGGCGGCGGGTGCCTGACGCTGCGGGCCGACACGGGCCGCAGGGCGTCGATCATCGTCTCGGCATCGGGGCGGGCAAAGACCTGCAATCCCGATCTGCGTGGAGACTGCGGTTCCGGGGCCTGCGCCCGGGGCTACCAGCGGGAAGACGCCAGCTGAGTCGGCTGACTCAGATGTCGCGCAGCAACTGCCTGAATTCGTCGACGTCCTCGAAGCTGCGGTAGACCGAGGCAAAGCGCACGTAGGCGACCTTGTCGAGCTTCTTGAGTTCGCGCATCACGAGTTCGCCGACCTTGGTCGAGTCGATTTCGCGCAGGCCGCTGGCCAGCAGCTTCTGCTCGATGCGCAGCAGGGCGTTGTCGATCTGCTCGATGCTCACCGGCCGCTTGCGCAGCGCCAGCATCATCGAGGCGCGCACCTTCGACGAGTCGAAGTCGGCGCGGCTGCCGTCTTTCTTGACGACGACCGGGAAATTGACGTCGGGACGCTCGTAGGTGGTGAACCGTTTGTCGCAGGCGCTGCACTGGCGGCGCCTGCGGACAAAGTCGGCGTCTTCCGACACGCGGGTCTCGACGACCTGCGTTTCAAGATGACCGCAAAAAGGGCATTTCATGCGGCCGGGGTTTCCTGCTCAGCGGTAGACAGGGAAACGGCTCGTCAGCGCGTGGACCTTGGCGCGCACGGCGTCGATGTTCGCGGCGTCGCGCGGGTTCTCGAGCACGTCGGCGATCAGGTTCGCGGTGATGCGGGCCTCTTCGTCCTTGAAGCCGCGCGTGGTCATGGCGGGGGTGCCGATGCGCACGCCGCTGGTGACCATCGGCTTTTCCGGGTCGTTGGGGATCGCGTTCTTGTTGATCGTCATGTGGGCGCTGCCCAGCACGGCTTCGGCTTCCTTGCCGGTGATGCCCTTGGCGCGCAGGTCGACCAGCATGACGTGGCTTTCGGTGCGTCCGCTCACGATGCGCAGGCCGCGCTCGGTGAGGGTGTCGGCCACGATCTGGGCGTTCTTGACCACCTGTTGCTGGTAGGCCTTGAACTCGGGCGCCATGGCTTCCTTGAACGCGACGGCCTTGGCGGCGATCACGTGCATCAGCGGGCCGCCTTGCAGGCCCGGGAAGATCGCGCTGTTGATGGCTTTTTCGTGCTGCGACTTCATCAGGATGATGCCGCCGCGCGGGCCGCGCAGGCTCTTGTGGGTGGTCGAGGTGACGATGTCGGCGTGCGGCACCGGGTTGGGGTACACGCCCGCGGCCACGAGGCCGGCGTAGTGGGCGATGTCGACCATGAAGATCGCACCGACGTCCTTGGCCACCTTGGCGAAGCGCTCGAAGTCGATGCGCAGCGAGTAGGCCGATGCGCCCGCGATGATCAGCTTGGGCATGTGCTCATGCGCCTTGCGTTCCATGGCGTCGTAGTCGATGGCTTCGTTGGCGTCCAGGCCGTAGCTCACGACGTTGAACCACTTGCCGCTCATGTTCAGCGGCATGCCGTGGGTCAGGTGGCCGCCTTCGGCCAGGCTCATGCCCATGATGGTGTCGCCGGGCTTCAGGAAGGCCAGCATGACGGCTTCGTTGGCCGAGGCGCCGCAATGCGGCTGCACGTTGGCGGCCTCGGCGCCGAAGATCTGCTTGATGCGGTCGATGGCCAGCTGCTCGGCCACGTCGACGTGCTCGCAGCCGCCGTAGTAGCGCTTGCCCGGGTAGCCTTCGGCGTACTTGTTGGTGAGCTGCGAGCCCTGGGCGGCCATGACGGCCGGCGAGGCGTAGTTCTCGCTGGCGATCAGCTCGATGTGGTGTTCCTGGCGTGCGTTTTCGGCTTGAATCGCGGCCCAGATTTCGGGGTCGGTCTGTTCGACCAGGATATTGCGTTGGTACATGGCAGTCCTTTGAAGACGAGGTCCTTGTTCAACCAAACAAGGGCTGCCCAGGCGAACGGCGGAACACCTGTTGTGGTCAGGCGGCACGCTTCCCAGTGGTATTCCACGTCAGCGCGTGGCACCTTTTTCGGGTGCTGCGCCTATCGCCAGTCGCGTACGAGCCGAGTGTAGCTCACACCCGGCCGGCCCCGCTTCAGGAAACGCCGGAAAGCAGGGCGACCTTTGCGGGTTCCGTGCCCTCGTCGGCCTTGATCGGCGCCGGGGTCGGCGTCACGACGGGAATCGGCTGCGCGCGAACGGTTGCACGGGGCGGCAGCACCGACGGTGCGCGGCCGTTGGCAACCTGCACCAGGCGCTCGTGCTCGGCCATCACCTTGCCGGCGTAGCGCCGTCGTCCTCGAGGTTGGCCGCGCCCACGTAGTAGCGCAGGCCGCCTTCGAGCGAGCCGGCGCGGGAGATGCATTCCTGCAGCACCTTCACGCCGACGCGCATGTTGGTCACCGGGTCGAAGGCGGTGAGCGTGCCGCCCGCGCTTTCGTACTTGTCGCCGTGCACGCGGGTCATGACCTGCATCAGGCCCTGGGCGCCGACGTGGCTTTGGGCGAACGGATTGAAACTGGATTCCACGGCCATGATGGCCAGGATCAGCGTCGGGTCGAGCTTGGTGCGCTTGCCGATGTTGTAGGCCTCGGCGACGAGCACGCTCAGCGGCTCGGGCGCACGCTGTACTTCTTGCTCAGCCAGTAAGCCACGGCGGCCTGCTGCTTGGGCAGGTCGCTGGGGCTGGCGGCCGTGGTGCGCTCGATGGCGGTCGGCTCCAGGTCGGTGGCTTCAGGCGCGGGCTTGCGCGACTGCAGCCAGCCCATCAGTTGCTCCTCGCCGGTCTTGCGCAGGTCGGGCCGCGCCACGAGGGCGAGGGCCGCGAACACGATGGCCAGACCGACCAGTGCAAACCCGTTGTGGGTTATTTCAAAAAAGCCGTCTGCCACATCGGACACGAAGGTCCGTAGCCCGCGGGCTGTGGCATCGAACGCCTTGTTCATCGCTCTTCCTTTCTGTGCGGCACCCGAGTCGCATCGCCATGAAGGCGAGGGATGAAGGCAGCGGCGCTTGGATTGGTACGAATCAGGCTCCGCGCATGGAGTGAAGGGGGTTAGGAGCGCGGTGACCTGATCAAGCCGGTTGGGATTCGGCAGCGGATTCAGGGAGGCCCCGCCGCATCGGGCGGTCGGAGCAGGCCGGATTCTAGCGTGGGTTAATACCCGGTCAAGCATAAGGAATTGAATCGTTATGCTAATAGATGTTTAAAAAAGTGGCCGTTTCGAGGCGTTTCGGCTTACGGGAAATCCCTTTGTAATTTGCATTTGCAAAGCGAGGGTGCGACGCCTAATCTGAACGGGCCTGAGGTTTCAGGCGTTTTTCCGAGGTCAGGCAGCCCGAGGTGCAAGTCAAGGGCTCGAACGACCGAGGATCCATGGTGGCAATCTCTTGCTGCCAGCACGGCGGGAACCATTGACTTCCGGTCGCGCGAATCGATGGCATGGGTCTAGCGCCCGCCATCAAGCCCGGTGACGAGACATTCAGTCGAGCCACCGGGCTTTCTTGTTTCTGGAGCGCGGGCTTTACGGCACACTTCCGCGATGGACGTAGCTTCGATCAAACAAAACAAATGGGTGCGACGTGGGATCGTCGCGTTGCTGTCGTTATTGGCCTTCTGGGTCATCGCCTGGTTGGCGGTGCCGCCGATCGCCAAGAGCCAGCTTCAGAAGATTGCGAGCGAAAAACTCGGCCGCCAGGTAACAGTCGGCAAGATCGACTTCAAACCGTGGACGCTGGAGCTCACGCTGAGCGACCTGCGCATTGCCACCGCCGACGGCGGCAAGTCGCAGGTGGCCATCAACCGCATCTACGCCGATGCCGAACTGCAGTCGATCTTCCGCCTGGCGCCGGTGATCGACGCGGTCACCATCGATGCCCCCGCCATCCTGCTCACGCACCAGGCCGACGGCAAATACGACATCGACGACATCCTGGCCAAGCTCTCGGCCGGCCCGCCGCCCGACCCCAATGCCAAGCCCGCGCGCTTTGCCATCTACAACATCGCGATCAACGGCGGCTCGGTCGACTTCGACGACCAGACCGTCAAGCGCAAGCACGAGCTGCGCGACTTCGTGCTGAACGTGCCGTTCCTGAGCAACCTCGACTCCAAGCGCGATATCAACACCGAGCCCAAGCTCGCCTTCGTGCTCAACGGCAGCAAGTTCGACTCGGCCGCCTTCACCACGCCTTTCGCCGACAACCGCAAGACCGACGCCCACGTGCAGTTCAAGGGCCTGGACCTGGTGCCGTACCTCGGCTACATCCCGGGCGGCCTGCCGGTGCGCCTGCAGGCGGGCAGTCTCGACGCGACCTGAAGATCGGCTTCGAGCACGGCGCCACCAACGGCCTGAAGATCTCCGGCACGGTCGAGGCGCACACCACCAAGGTGGCCGACGCGCGCGGGCGCGACCTGCTGGCCTTCGAGTCGCTCAAGCTCGCGCTGGCCGACGTGCGGCCGCTGGAGTCGGTGTTTCATCTGAGCGAGGTGGCGCTGGTCAACCCGCAACTGGCGGTGGCGCGTGACGCGGCCGGCCAGCTCAACCTGCTGGCGACCGACCCTGCCACCGGCGCCACCGAAAAGGCCGCGAAACTGCCGTCCGCACCGGCGGCCCCGGCGAACGGCGCGGCGGCCGCGCCCGCCGCCGAAAAGCCCGTGCTGAAAGTGCAGGTCGACAAGGTCGCGCTGAGCGGCGGGCGCATCGGCTGGCGCGACGAGACCGTCAAGCCCGCCGCGGCCGTCGACGTGGCCGAACTCGGCCTGGACGTGACCGCCGTCACCTGGCCCATGGACAAGCCGGCCCAATTCAGCGGCAGCACGGCCATTGCCGGCGCCTCGCTCAAGTTCAAGGGCAGCGCCACCGACAAGGTGGCCGACGTGGAAACCGAGGTCGACGCGCTGCCGCTGTCGTTGGCCGCGCCCTATCTGGCGCAAAGCCTGGAGCCCACGCTGGACGGCAAGCTCAGCGGCCAGATCGACATTGCCTGGGCCCAGCCCGACCTCAAGTTCAAGGCCCGCCGGCTGGCGGCCGACGGCCTGGCGCTGACCCAGGCCAAGACGGCGCTGGCCAGCGTCGGCCGCTTCGAGCTGGTCGACGCCGAGGTCGACATGACGAAGCACACATTGAACGTGGCCTCGTTCACCGCGACCAACCCCAAGGTGCGCGTCGAGCGCGACAACGAAAAGCGCTGGATGTTCGAGCGCTGGCTCAAGACGCCGGCCGGCGGCGGCGCCAAGGAGGCCGAAGCCAAGGTCGCGGCGCCCAAGCCTGCGGGCGCCGATGCGCCGCAGCCCGGCGCCAACACCAAGCCCTGGGCGCTGACCGTCGGCAAGCTGGCCATCGACAACGGCGCGCTGTCCTATGCGGACAAGGCCGGCCCGGCACCGGTGACGGTGGAAGTCACGGCGTTCAAGCTGCTCGCCCAGAAGCTCGCGCCCGAGACCAACACGGCCTCGCCGCTGGAAGTCTCGGGCCGCATCGGCTCGGGGCGCTCCGACCCGGGGCGCTTCGACTACAAGGGCAACGTCGTGCTCAAGCCGCTCGCGGCCGAGGGCAAGCTCGAGGTGGCGTCGTTCCCGGCGCACGCCTTCAAGGCCTATTACGCCGACGCGCTCAACGTCGACATCCGCCGCGCCTTCGCCAGTTATCGCGGCACGGTGCGCTATGCGACCACGCCGGCGGGCATGAGCATCAAGCTGGCCGGCGACACCGCGCTGGACGACTTCCGTGCCAACAGCGTCTCGCTCACCCAGTCGCCGGGCTTCGACCGCAACAACAACCAGCTGCTGAGCTGGAAGACGCTGAGCCTGCGCGGCCTGCAGGTGAGCATGGCGCCCAACGCGGCGCCGACGGTGGACGTGCGCGAGACCACGCTGACCGACTTCTTCGCCCGCGTGATCGTCGACCCCACGGGCCGGCTCAACCTGCTGAACCTCACGAAGAAGGGCGAGGCCGAAGCCAATGCCGCAGCAGCAGCGGCGGGCGAAGCCAGCACCCGCAAGCCCCGGCGGCACGACCACCACCACGCGCGCGGCGCCCGCCAAGCCTTCGGGCAGCAGCGGCGGCGCGCCGGTGTCG
>NZ_MOWM01000150.1 GCF_016082275.1 Variovorax sp. E3 | reverse complement strand
GCCGACCTCGGACACAGCGGCACCGGCCACGGCCGCCCAACTGCTGGTGCCGCCGCCCGACCTGCCGTCGAGCGTGCTGCACCAGCGCCCCGACGTGCGTGCCGCCGAGCACGCCCTGCGCGCGAGCAACGCCGACATCGGCGCGGCGCGCGCGGCGTTCTTTCCGCGCATCGCACTCACTGCGTCGGCGGGCACGGCGAGCAGCATGCTGTCGGGCCTGTTCGCGGGCGGCAGCAAGGCCTGGAGCTTTGCGCCTTCGGTGAGCGTGCCGATCTTCGACGGCGGCGCCAACCGCGCGAACCTGCGCGTGGCCGAGACGCAGCAGAAGATCCAGATCGCCACCTACGAGAAGGCGGTGCAGACCGCGTTCCGCGAAGTGGCCGACGCCCTGGCCGAACGCCGCACGCTGGCCGAACGGCTCGACGCGCAGCGCTCGCTGCTGGGTGCCACGTCGCGCAGCTTCGAGCTGTCGCAGTCGCTGTTCCGCAGCGGCGCGAGCAGCTATCTCGACGTGCTGGACGCGCAGCGCGCCTACTACGCGGCGCAGCAGACGCTGATCGGGCTGCAGCTCACGGAGCAGACCAACCGGTTGTCGATCTACAAGGCGCTGGGTGGGGGCTGGAAGGAAAGCTGAGCGGGGTCAGGCGGCGGGCGCCGGCCGCAGCAACCACCGCACTTCCTGCGTCTGCTCGCTGTCCGGGTAGCGCGCTTCCATCGTCGTGAGAATCGGCTGCGCCATGTCCGAGCGGCCGAGCCCCTGCACCAGCGCGCGGGCGGCCAGCTCATAGGCCTGCGGAATGGCTTCGTGGCCACGGAAGCGCTTGTCGAAACCCGACAGCAGCGCCAGCGTGGCGTGCGCGTCGCCGTTGCGCCATTCGGCGCGCGCCATCGCGATCACCATCGCCGGGTCGTCGAGCGAGAAGGCCTTGTCCTTCTCGCGGCAGGCCTTGAACACCTTGAGCGCTTCCGACGCCAGGTCGCGCCGCATCAGCAGCGGAATGAAGCGCCGCGCCTGGTCGAGCATGGTGTCCTTCTTGTCGGGCATGAGCGCCAGCACGCGGTGGTAGCGGCGCTGCGCCGACAGGTCGTCGGACGCGGCGGTGCGCTGCGCTTCGTAGGCCGTGCCCAGCGCGGCGGCCAGGTCGCCCTCGGTGATGTACTGCGCCACCTCGGCGTCGGTGCGCTGCGACGCGATCTGCTCGGGCGTGCGGCGGTCGGCGGGGGCGCCGCTGTCGATGTCGCTGCCGGGCACGGCGTCGTAGCCGAAGGCCTCGTGGTGCTGGAACATCACGTAGCCCAGCAGGCTTGCCATGACCCAGCCGAAATAGATGAACGCGAAGTTGGCGATCGGCAGCACGATGCGCCCGTCGAGCATCGGCAGCACCATCGACAGCGCAATCTGCGCGCCCGAGCTCAGCAGGAACAGGAAGAAGCACAGCAGCGCATACGGCCAGCCGATGATGCGCATCGCGTCGATCACGTGGCCCGGGCTCATGGCCTGGAAGAAGCTGCCCGACTGCACCAGCACGATCACCGCCGCCGGGAAGGTGAAGGACATGACGAACAGCCCCACGGTGCCCAGGATCGGCGCGTACCACGCGAGCCAGCCAATCAGGAAGGCCTGCGCCAGCGAAATGGCGAACAGCTTCCACGGCAGGTAGGTCCACTCGTCGCTCGACTCGCGCCCGAAGTCGGCCGAGTCGCGGATGCCGCGCGCGCCCAGCGCGATGATCTTGAAGCCGTAGCGGCTGGCCGCCAGCATGATGCCGATCTCGATCAGCACCAGCGCCAGCGCGTTGGGCAGGAAGAAGATGCCCTCGTACAGCAGGGCGCAGAACGACAGCACCAGGCCGTAGGCCAGCGGCCGCATCTGGAACGGAAAGGCGAAGAAGCTGTTGAGCCGGTGCCAGAACGGCGGAGGCGGTGGCAGCGAATCCCTGGCGATCATGGTGACGACTCCCCTGCGTTGCTTTTTTACTTGCGGAAAAACTCGCCCTGGCTCATGACGCCGCGCCCGCCGAAGCGCGCCACGGTGTTGTCCTCGGCATGCACCAGGCGCATCTGGCCGAGCTCGCGCTCCAGGCGCTGGTTGAAGCTGGTCTTGAGCTGGAACGCCGACTCGCCCACCTTCAGCACGCTGGTGCCCTTGACCATCGCGCTGCGGCGGTTGGTGGCGATCTCGACGGAATCGATGTGGTAGTCGTAGTCGACGCTGAGCAGCACGCCCGTGCGGTCGGTCACCTCGCGCAGGTTCTCGAAGGTCTTGCGGGCGCCGGCGCACGCGCTCTCGCGGTCGTGGGTGCGCTCTTCGGTGCGGCCCAGGGCCGTGATGCGGGTCTCGATGACAGCCTTGCGGCTGAGCTGCTTGCACAGCCTGTCGGCGTCATGGGCCACGATGGCCATCGCCTCGTTCTGGTAGTAGTCGCGCACCATCGACTCGTCCAGCTTGCGACCGCCGATAAAGAAATACCACGCGCCCACGCAGAGCGCGACGACGATCGCAATTTGCTTCATTCTTCTCCACCCGCGCGCGCGGCCCCTTCCGGTTTTTCGGGGCAGTATACGTTCACATAAGTTCACAAATGTTTCGAGCGCTTGCCTTCGAACGGCCGGCAAGCCGGTGGCCTTTGGACTGAATCCGACCCGCGCAGCCGCCCGTATATCAGGCATGCGCACCGATGCCCGACAATCCGCGGATGACAGCACCCAGCCCCGACGCCGAACTGATGGCGCTGATCGACCGGATCGGCCATCGCGACGAAGCCGCCCTGCGCCTGCTCTACGACCGCACCTCGCCCAAGCTGATGGGGCTGGCGATGCGCGTCGTGCGGCAACGCGAATGGGCCGAGGACGTTCTCCAGGAAGCCTTTCTGACTGTCTGGCGAGTCGCGGGCGACTATCGCTCGTCGCTGAGTCCGCCGCTGGCGTGGCTGGGGCTGATCGTGCGCAGCCGGGCGCTCGACCTGCTGCGCCGTCGCACCGCCGACCGGGCCCAGCTCACCCAGGAATTCGACGAGCTGATGGCCGACACCCTCGAGTCGGACGCCGCCAACCCGGCGGACACGGCCGATGCCAGCGAGCAGGCGTGGGCGCTGCACCAGTGCCTGAGCCAGCTCGAGGGCCGGCAGCGCGAGGTGGTCAGCCTGGCCTACCTGCGCGAAATGAGCCACGGCGAGCTGGCCGACCAGCTCAAGCTGCCGCTGGGCACGGTCAAGACGTGGATCCGCCGCGGGCTGGAGAAACTGCGCGCCTGCATGGGACGTTTTGCATGAAGGCGATGACGACGAAGAAGGCGGTTTCCCAATGAATCTCATCGCACACCCCGAACTGCTCGAGCTGCTGGCCGCGAGCCATGCGCTGGGCACCCTGCGCGGCGGCGCCCGTCGCCGCTTCGAGGCCATGGCCCGCGAACAGGCGCCGGTGCGCGCCGCGGCGCTGGTCTGGCAAGGCCGGCTCGCGAGCATGACCGAGCTGCAGCCCTCCGTCACGCCCGACCCGGCCGTGTGGACCCGCATCCGCAACATGATCGACGCCGAGCAGGCCAAGATCGCCATCGAGCGCCAGCGCGACGCCGCCAACGCGCGCGCCGCCGACAAGCAACAACAACAGCAGCAGCCGGGCGGCTGGCTGCGCAGCCTTGCGCTGTGGCGCGGCGCCACGGCGGCCGGCGCGCTGGCCACGGTGCTGGCCGTGGTGGTCGGGCTCAACCTGCGCGACCAGCTGCACAACGCCCCGGCGGTGCAGTACGTGGCCGTGCTGAGCGACGACAAGGCCGCGGCCTCGATGCTCGTGACCTTCGACCCCAAGAAGAAGCAGCTGGTGCTGCAGCGCGTGGGCGGCTTCAACGAGGGCGACGACAAGTCGCTGCAGCTGTGGGCCCTGCCCCCGGGCGGCGCGCCGCGCTCGCTGGGTGTGCTGGACAACGCCCCGGGCCTGCGGCTGGCGGCGTCGGAATCCGACGTGCATGCGGTGCCCGCGCTGGCCATCTCGCTGGAGGCCAAGGGCGGTGTGCCGGTGGGCAGCGGTCCGAAGGGGCCGATCCTGTTCAAGGGCGCGCTGATCGAAAAGACAATCTAGGGCTTGCGTGTCAACGGCCACGCGCCTTGGGGCGTCGTGATAGAAATCACGTTTGCATTTCGTCCTTCCCTGGTCCTTCCGATGCCCTCGATCAAAACCGCGCTCGCCGCGGTCGCCCTGCTGACGGCGGCGCTCGCCGCGCACGCCCAGCCCGCCTTCTTTGCCCAGGAGTCCGAGACGGCGGCCGCCGAGGCCGCCTCCGCGCGCGATTCGCGGGACTACCTGGCCGCCAAGGAGCGCTGGCACAACGAGCTCGCCGCCTTCGCGCGCGCCGACCAGGAGCACTTTCCCGCCCCCGGCGGCGTGGTGTTCGTCGGCAGCTCCACGGTGCGCATGTGGACCCGCCTTGCGCAAGACTTCGCGCGCGTGCCCGGCGGCGTGGTCAACCGCGGTTTCGGCGGCTCCACGCTGAACGACTGCAGCCTGTTCGCGCGCGACCTCGTGGTGCGCTACAAGCCGCGCCAGGTGGTGGTGTACGCGGGCGACAACGACCTGGCCGAGGGCCGCACGCCGCTGCAGGTGCTCGACAGCTTCGCGCGCTTCGCCAACGCGGTGCGCGCCGAGTTGCCGGACACGCGCATCAGCTTCGTCTCGGTCAAGCCCAGCCCGTCGCGCGAGCAACTGCTGCCGCAGATCCGCGAGACCAACCACGTGGTCTCGGCCTACCTCAACCTGCTGCCCAACAGCGAATACATCGACATCTACACGCCCATGCTCGGCGCCGACGGCCGCCCGCGCATGGAGCTCTTCCGCGGCGACAAGCTGCACATGACGGACGAGGCTACCGCCTGTGGCACTCGGTGATCGCGCCGCACCTGCCGAGCATTCCGGCGGCGCCGGTGGCGCCGGTGGCGTCTTCCCAGCCCTGATTTCCCGAGCCTTGCGCGCTCGCTGCGTGTTCAGGCCCGTGCCGGCTGCGTCGGCACGTCGTCCGCCGGCGGCGGCACGTCGGCCCCGCGCGTGAAGCGCGCCACGAAATACATCCCCGCGAACACCGCCAGCAGCAGCAGCCCGTCGCCCCACCAGGGCCGCGCGGTCTGGCTGTCGCCGTAGAAGGTCAGCACCAGCAGCACCGCCACCAGGTGCGCGCAGAACACCGGCAGCGACGCCGAGCCCATCGCCTCCAGCCAGTGCAGCCGGGGAATGCGGCGCATCAGCCACGGCCCGAAGCGCACCGCCAGGATGCCCAGCGCCACCAGGTTCACCAGCCGCAGCGGGCCGAGCTGCCACTTGTCGAACAGCAGGTTCAGCTCGACGTCGCCGCCGAACGGCGCCTGTCCGTTGATGCCGTGGTGCCGCCAGTACAGCCCGTACAGCGCGGTACCCGCCGCCAGCACCAGCAGCCACGCCGGAAAGCGCAGCGGCCTGGCGCCGGGCCCGGTGCGCGTGGCGCCGATGCACAGCCCGGCGAACCACAGGAACTGCCAGGCGTAGGTGTTGAACGCGCCCATCTCGTGGAACGGCACCGGCACGCCCAGGTGGCGCACGGCCAGCCCGTACACCCATTCGCTGAGGCCGAACTGCGCCGCCGCCCACACCGTGGCGCTCACCGCCATCACCCACGACCAGCCGTGGCGCATGGCGAAGGCCAGCACCCACGGGCTCATGAGCATGAAAAAGATGTACATCGGCAGGATGTCGAGCAGCGCCGGCTCGTAGATCAGCAGCAGCCCGTACAGGAAGCCGTCGCGCGGCTCGGCCAGGTAGTACGACACCAGGTTCTTCACCGCCGGCTGGTCGATGTGCAGCCCCAGCGCCGCAATCACCGTGAACAGGAACAGCAGGATGGCCGCCTGGCACAGGTAGACCTTCACCACGCGCCGCCAGAAGGCCTGGCGCATCGAGTCGACCCCGCGCGCATAGCCGATGCGGCTGTACACCAGCCCGGCCACGAAGGCCGACAGCAGCACGAAGCCCTCGGCGGCCGAAACGAAACCAAAAGGCTGACCCAGCGGATCGGTCAGTCGCGTGGGCAGGTGGGTGACGGTCATGAGCACGAGCATCAGCCCGCGCAAGGCGTCTATTTCCCAGTAGCGTTTCATCGGTCGGCGGCGAGGTCTTGGTGGCGGTCCGCGCGGCACACGCACGAGGGCTTCGATTGTAAGAAGACCGGCGTACCCGCGCAGCCGACACGAAGGACATATGACCGTTGGCACTGCCGAACCGTCGTTCAAATCGGCTACGCTGCGCGCTGCCTTAGGTGGAGATACAAAAAAGTGAACCGTTTCCTTCCAACATTGCTCCTGGCCGGCGGCGCCCTTCTGGCCGGCCCGAGCCATGCCCTGCAGATCACCAGCCTCTCGCCACAGGGCGAGGTGGCGCGCGTGCGCCAGATCGTCGCCAAGTTCGACCAGGCCGCCGTCAACTTCGGCGACCCCA
Organism: Variovorax sp. E3; assembly: GCF_016082275.1. Taxonomy (GTDB): domain Bacteria; phylum Pseudomonadota; class Gammaproteobacteria; order Burkholderiales; family Burkholderiaceae_C; genus Variovorax. Next base: position 14,051 of record NZ_MOWM01000150.1, on the reverse strand, counting down.
AGGCCCCCGCGCCGCTGACCGTGAGCTGCACCGACGCGCAGGCCGGCAAGGGCACCGGCCGCTGGACCGACGCCAAGGCCTGGGTCTACGACTTCGAGAACGACCTGCCGCCCGGCGTGCGCTGCACGGTCACGCGCGTTCCCACCTTCAAGCCCGCCAGCGGCGGCGAGCTGACCGGCCCCGAGCGCTACCAGTTCAACAGCGGCGGCCCGTTCGTGCGCAACTACATGCCGGGCAGCTACAGCCGCATCGACGAGCAGCAGATGTTCGTGCTCGAGCTCAACGGCGCGGCCACGCTGGACAGCGTGCGCCAGAACGTCTGGTGCTCGGCCGACGGCGTGGGCGAGCGCATTCCGGTCAAGCTGCTCGACGGCGACCAGCGCGCCGGCCTGCTCAAGGCCTTCGGCCGCGACAAGGCCGCCGAGAAAGACCCGCTGCGCTTCATCACCCTGCAGTGCAACCGCACGCTGACGCCCGGCGCCAAGGTGCAGGTCGTCTACGGCAAGGGCGTGGCCACGCCGTCGGGCGTGGCCAACAACGTGGAGCGCCGCCTCGAGTTCCAGGTGCGCGAGCCCTTCGCGGCGTCGTTCACCTGCGAGCGCGAGAACGCGCAGGCCGCCTGCCTGCCGCTGCGCCCGATGCAGCTGGAGTTCAACGCGCCGGTCACGCGCAAGCTCGCTTCGCAGATCGTGCTCAAGAACAAGGGCGAGAGCATCAAGGCCCAGATCGCCAACGACAACGGCGGGCAGAGCGACGACGACGTGGTCAACGGCGTGTATTTCGGCCCGCCGCTGGCCGAGAGCACGCAGTTCAGCATCGAGCTGCCCGCCAAGTTCGAGGACGCCTCGGGCCGCCCGCTGGCCTCGCCCGGCAGCTTTCCGCTGAAGGTGGCCACCGGCATGATGCCGCCGCTGGCCAAGTTCGCCGCCTCGCCCTTCGGCGTGGTCGAGCGCCTGGCCGAGCCCGACACCCCGGCCATGATGCCCGTCACCGTGCGCCGCGTGGAGCCGCAGCTGATGGTGAACGCCCTCACGCCCGGCAAGGTGAGCGACATGAACCCGAAGACCGACGCGGAAATCATCGCGTGGTTCCGCAAGGTGCGCCGCTACGACAGCTACACCATCTCGCGCGAACAGGCGCGCAAGGACGTGAAGGGCCCGCTGCCCCCCGTCATCGACAAGGACGACAAGACCTCGCTGCAGACGCGCATGCTCTCGCTGCTGGCCGGCCAGCCGGGCGTGAAGGCGCTGGACATGCCCAAGTCGGACGCGGGCGACCCGCGCCCCTTCGAAGTCATCGGCATCCCGCTGACGCCGGGCTTCCACGTGCTGGAGATCGCCTCGCAGAAACTCGGCGAGGCGCTGCTCGACGAGCGCTACGAAGCCGGCCGCACGATGTACGTGCGCACCACCGCGCTGGCCACCAACCTGGCCGTGCATTTCAAGCTGGGCCGCGAAAACTCCATGGCCTGGGTCACCACGCTGGACAAGGGCAAGGTCGTGGCCGGCGCCGAAGTGCGCGTGTCCAGCTGCGACGGCAAGGCCGTGGCCTCCGGCACCACCGACGCCAACGGCATCGTCATGCTCAACGGCATTTCGCCGCAGGCGCCGACGTGCAACAGCCGCAACGAATACGACAGCGGCGCCTGGTTCGTGAGCGCGCGCGCCAAGGACGACAAGGGCGTGGAAGACCTCGCCTTCACCTGGAGCGACTGGCAGCGCGGCATCGAGCCCTGGCGCTTCAACGTGCCGACCAACCTGCAGGCCGAGCCCGACCGCATCGCCCACACCATCTTCGACCGCACGCTGCTGCGCGCCGGAGAAACGGTGTCGATGAAGAGCCTGATCCGCACGCAGACCAGCAAGGGCTTCGGCCTGCCCGAAAACCGGCCCGACACGCTGGTCATCACCCACACGGGCAGCGGCCAGCGCTTCACGCAGCCGCTTGCCTGGCGCAAGACCGCCACCGGCGGCCTGAGCGCGGAAAACAGCTTTGCCATTCCGCCGGCCGCCAAGCTCGGCGTGTACGAGGTGGTGCTGCGCACCGGCGGCGGCAAGGACGGCGACAGCGAAGGCGGTGACGGCGACGAGGGCTATGCCCGCAGCTTCAGCACCGGCATGTTCCGCGTCGAGGAGTTCCGCCTGCCCGTGCTCGAAGGCCGCATCGCGCCCACCGAGAAGAAGCCCCTGGTGGCCGCCACCAGCGTGCCGGCCGACGTGCAGATCAACTACGTGGCCGGCGGCGGCGCGGCCAACCTGCCGGTGCGCGTGTCGGCCATGGTGCGCGGCAAGAGCCTGAGCTTTTCCGACTACGACGCCTTCAGCTTCAACCCGCCGCGCGCCACGCAGGGCGACGGCACCGAGGCCGCCACCGCCGCGTCGGGCTCCAGCGCCGGCGAGGAAGACCTCAACAGCGTGAACGACACCCGCGTGATCGCCGACAAGCTGCCCGTCACGCTCAACAAGGACGGCGCAGGCAAGGTCACCATCGACAAGGTCCCCAAGGTCAAGGCGGCGCGCGAGCTGCTGCTCGAAGCCACGTATGCCGACCCGAACGGCGAGGTGCAGACCATCCGCAGCACGCAGACGCTGTGGCCCGCCTCCGTCATTGCCGGCATCAAGACCGAGGGCTGGGTCTCGACCAGCCAGAAGCTCAAGTTCCAGGCGCTGGCGCTCGACCTCACGGGCAAGCCCCAGGCCGGCGTCACGCTCAATGTGCGCGCCGTGGCGCGCATCACCACCACCAGCCGCAAGCGCATGGTGGGCGGCTTCTACACCTACGACAACAAGACCGAGACCAAGGACATCGGCACCGTGTGCAGCGGCAAGAGCGACGCGCGCGGCCTGCTGCTGTGCGAGTCGGAGCTGAAGGAAGCGGGCGAGGTCGAACTCGTCGCCAGCGCCACCGACAGCGACGGCCGCGACGCCAAGGCCGTGAGCTCGGTCTACGTGACCAAGCAGGGCGAGCTGTGGTTCGGCGGCGAGGACAACGACCGCATCGACGTGCTGCCCGAGAAGAAGAGCTACCAGCCCGGCGAGGTCGCCAAGTTCCAGGTGCGCAGCCCGTTCCGCTTCGCGACAGCGCTGGTCGCGGTGGAGCGCGAAGGCATCATCGAGACGCACGTGGTGCAGCTCGACGGCAAGGACCCGACCGTCACCCTGCAGGTCAAGCCCGAGTGGGGCCCCAACGCCTATGTGAGCGTGCTCGCGCTGCGCGGCCGCCTGCGCGAAGTGCCGTGGTACAGCTTCTTCACCTGGGGCTTCAAGTCGCCGCGCGAGTGGTGGACCGCCTTCTGGTACGAAGGCAAGGAATACGTGGCGCCCACCGCCATGGTCGACCTGAGCAAGCCCGCCTACCGCCTGGGCATGGCCGAGATCCGCGTCGGCACGCGCGCCCACCAGCTCGACGTGACCGTCACCAGCGACAAGCCCAGCTACCCGATCCGCAGCAAGGCGCAAGTGACCATCACCGCCAAGCTGCCCGACGGCAAGCCGGCCGCCGGCGCCGAAGTGGCGCTGGCCGCGGTCGACCAGGCCCTGCTGGAGCTGATGCCCAACGACAGCTGGAACCTGCTGAACGCGATGCTGCAACGCCGCAGCTGGGGCGTGAGCACGTCCACCGCGCAGATGGAAATCGTCGGGCGGCGCCACTACGGGCGCAAGGCCGTGCCCGCCGGCGGCGGCGGCGGCAAGGGCCAGACGCGCGAGCTGCTCGACACCCTGCTGGTGTGGAACCCGAAGGTGGTGCTCGACGCCAACGGTCAGGCCGTGGTGACGGTGCCGCTGAACGACGCGCTCACCACCTTCAAGATCGTGGCCGTGGCCGATTCGGGCACCAGCCTGTTCGGTACCGGGCAGGCGAGCATCCAGGCCACGCAAGACCTGCAGATCATCAGCGGCCTGCCGCCGCTGGTGCGCGAGGACGACCAGTTCCGCGCCCAGATCACGCTGCGCAACACCACGCAAAAGCCCATGAAGGTCGAGGCCACGCCGCGCGCCACCCTGCTCACGCTGGAGCCGCAGACGGTGGACATCCCGGCCGGCGAAGCGCGTGAAGTCGCCTGGACCGTGACCGCGCCCGCGCAGCTCGCGCAGACGCGCGCCGAAGCCATCCTGTGGGAAATCGAAGCCAAGGACACGCTCGGCGGTGCGAGAGATGCGCTCAAGGTGCGCCAGCGCATCGTGCCTTCGGTGCCGCTCACGGTGCAGCAGGCCACGCTGGTGCAGGTCGACGGACCGTTCACGCTCGACGTGGCGCCGCCCGCCGACGCCCTGCCCGGCCGCGGCGGCCTGAAGATGTCGCTGCAGCCCAAGCTGGCCGAAGGCCTGCCGGGCGTGCGCGACTGGTTCGCCAACTACCCCTTCATCTGCCTCGAACAGAAGACCAGCAAGTCGGTCGGCCTGCGCGACGCGAAGATGTGGCAGGGCGTGCTGGCCACGTTGCCCACCTACCTGGACAGCGACGGCCTGGCCAACTACTTCCCGCCGCGCGACGGCGAGGCCAACCGGGGCAGCGACATCCTGACGTCGTACCTGCTCGCGGCCACCCATGAAGCCGCTTCGCTCGACCCCGCCTTCGCGCTCGCCGACGACGTGCGCGCGCCGATGGAGTCGGGCCTGATCGCCTTTGTCGAAGGCCGCATCACGCGCGAGTTCTGGAGCCCGCGCAAGGACCTGGACGTGCGCAAGCTGGCCGCGCTCGAGGCGCTGTCGCGCTACGGCAAGGCCAAGGGCAGCATGCTCGGCAGCATCACCATTGCGCCGAACCAGTGGCCCACCAGCGCGGTGATCGACTGGCTCAACATCCTCAAGCGCGTGAACGACGTGCCGCAGCGCCAACAGCGGCTGGACGAAGCCAACAACGTGCTGAAGGCCCGCCTGTCCTACCAGGGCACCAAGCTGATCTTCAGCACCGAGCAGGACGACTACTGGTGGTGGCTGATGACCAACGGCGACGTCAACACCGCCCGCCTGCTGCTCAGCGTGATGGACGACCCGGCCTGGAAGGACGACATCGGCAAGCTCGCCAACGGCTTCATCGGACGCCAGCAGAACGGCGCGTGGCACACCACCACCGCCAACCTGTGGGGCGGCCTGGCGCTGGAGAAATTCAGCAAGGTGTTCGAGAGCACGCCGGTGTCGGGCGTCACCGCCGCCACGCTCGGCGCGGTGAAGGCGCAGGTCGACTGGAGCCGTGTCGAGCGCGTGAAGGCCAGCGACCCGGCCGGCGCGCCCAACCAGACCACGTTCTTCGGCGCGCCCGCTTCGCCGGGCAACCTGAAGAACAACACGATGTTCCTGCCGTGGGCGGCGTCACCGTCGGGCGCGCCCGTGCGCGACACGTTGCTCGTCACTCAGCAAGGCACCGGCAAGCCGTGGCTCACGCTGCAGTCGATTGCCGCCGTGCAACTGAAGGCGCCGTTCGCGGCCGGCTACGCCATCAAGAAGACCGTGACGCCGGTCGAGCAGGCGGTGGCCGGCAAGTACACGCGCGGCGACGTGCTGCGCGTGAGCATCGAGGTCAACGCCAGCACCGACATGACCTGGGTCGTCATCAGCGACCCGATCCCGGGCGGCGCCACCATCCTGGGCAGCGGCCTGGGCCGCGACTCGCAGATCGCCACGCAGGGCGAGAAGAAGAGCGGCGCGGGCTGGCCCGCGTTCGAGGAGCGCAGCTTCGAGGCCTTCCGCAGCTACTACGAGTACCTGCCCAAGGGCGTGGTGAAGATGGAATACACCGTGCGCCTGAACAACGTCGGCGACTTCGCGCTGCCGCCGAGCCGCGTCGAGGCGATGTACGCGCCGGAGATGTTCGGCGAGTCGCCGAATGCGCGGGTGAAGGTGGAGGCGGCGAAGTAGAGCGCCCGCCGACGACACGACAACACGACAACAAGGGAGAACAGCCATGGGATTGGCCATCAGCGTCGGCAGGCTTGCCGACTTTCTCGAACACGACCCGGAAGGTGCCGAGTGGTTCGAAGGCGACTTCGACATCGTGAACCAGGTGCTGGCGGCGGCGGACCTGCCGCCGCACGCCGAGCCGCGCGAACTGCCGCCCTTGGACTTGCGCGCATCGCTGCGCGGCTTTCCGTATTCGTTCATTCACTACCTGCGCCGCGCGTATGCGCATTGCGTGGTGTCGCCCGGCTGGACGGCAACGCCCGTGGCGGACGGCGTCGACCCTTCGGAAGACCCCGCCATCCAGGCCGCGCTCGACGTCGTCGAGAGCCACCTCATCTGCCACTCGGACGCCGAAGGCTTCTACGTGCCGGTCGACTTCGAGGACGTGCTGTTCTCCGAATCCGAATCGGAAGACGAGGCGCTGACCGGCGGCATGCTCGGCTCGTCGTACCGGCTGCGCGACGAGTTGGTGCAGGTCGCGCCCGCGCTGGGCATCACGCTGATCGACGGACAGCTGTCGGACGAGGAAGCCGCGCGTGTCAATGCGCTGGCCGTGAAGGACGAAGGGCTGCACCGCGAGTACGCCACGTGGATGCTGCTTTACGAAATGGCGCGGCTGAGCATCGCGCACAAGACGGCGATCGTTTTTTCCTGAGCGCGACCTGTTCGATCCGGCTGGAAAATCTCCAAGGCCATGTTCGAAACAACCATCCATTGGGTCAGGGACATCGCGCCACACCGTCTGGGATTGATGGCGCGTCCTCGCGGCGGCGACGCGCTCCACGAGGAAATCGCCGCTTGGCAGCGTGCGTCTCTTGCCACAGTGGTCTGCCTGCTTGAATCACATGAGATCCGCGAACTCGACCTCAAGGACGAGCCAGCGCTCTGCGCCGAGCACGGCATTGCATTCCGGCACTTCCCGATCCCGGACCGTGGCACGCCGAACTCGCGGCAGGAAACTGTTGCCTTGCTGACTGAACTGAACGCCGAACTTCGCAGCGGAAAAGCAATGGCCATTCATTGCCGTGCGGGCATCGGTCGCACCGGCCTGATCGCTGGTGCCCTGCTCCATATGCTGGGCGTTCCAGGCAAGGACATCTTTCCGCTGCTGAGCCGCTCACGTGGCGTCGAGGTGCCGGACACGCAGGCACAGGCGGAATGGGTCGCGCAATATGCGCTGGGCACGCGCGGCCCACACATGCGATGAAAAAACACATCCGCATCGGCCGCGCACCCATCGCCCCACGCGAAGGCGAAAAATCCGGGAGCGAAGAATCCCTCTCGTGCCCCAAGCCCTGGGACGCGCTCGAAGAAACCGCCGCCCCCGGCGTGCGCTACTGCAGCGACTGCCTCCAGAACGTCTTCGAAGCCGACACCACCGAACAGGTCCGCGAAGCCGCGCTTCAGCACCGCTGCGTCGCCGTCGCGCAAGACAGCGCCTATTTCAGAGAACGCAATGACACCATGAGCCCCTCCCCCACCGCGCGCCGACTGGCCACCGTCACCCTGCTCGTTCGCGACTACGACGAAGCCATCCGCTTCTTCACCGAAGCGCTGCGCTTCGAGCTGGTCGAAGACACCCCGCGCGGACCCGGCAAGCGCTGGGTGGTGGTCGCGCCCGCGCGCAATGCGGGCGCCGCGCTGCTGCTGGCCAAGGCCGTGACCGACGACCAGGAGGCCGTCGTCGGCAAGCAGGCCGGCGGCCGCGTGTTCCTGTTCTTGCAGACCTCGGACTTCGCGTCCGACCATGCCCACATGGCGGCCCACGGGGTGCGCTTTCTCGAAGCGCCGCGCCACGAGCCGCACGGCATCGTGGCCGTCTTCCAGGACCTCTGCGGCAACAAATGGGACCTGATCCAGCCCGGCGACGCATGAGCAACAGCAGCATCAGCAGCAGCGACAACGACGGCACGTCCGCCGCCAGCCCCGGCCGCATCTTCTTCACCGGCAACCCCTGGCCCGAAGGCCACCCGGTGAAGGAGTTCCGCTGGACCGCCGCCGTGCGCGACGGCCGGGTGTGGTTCGACCTGCACCTGCGCAGCGACGACTACGAGGCCAAACGCGAGATCGAAGACCCCGAGGAAGAAGAGGAAGAAGAAGAGGAAGAGGACGCACGAGGCGAAGACGGCGAGTACCGCGGCGACTGGCAGTCCGCCGGCGTGTGGACCAACTACCACCGCTGCACGCTCTCGTCGACGAACTGGGGCCAGGGCGACGGCTTCGCGGTCTGCGCGCGGGCCGACTACAGCCTCGACAAGCTCGACGGCCTCGAACTGAGCGTGGACGACCCGCCGCCCGACGACATCGAGGACAACGTCTTTCACATCTACCTGCTGGGCCACGACGCGGCCGCCGCGCACCGCATCCGCTTCGACCGCATTCCGGGCAGCGACCGCTTCAACATCACCTGGACCGGCCAGATCGCGCTGGCCTACACGGGCGACCTTGCGTACAAGTACGAGTTCGCCGCCCACCTTTATGACGTGGCGGCGCCTCGCCTGCCCGCACCCTGACATGAACAAGACCCGCCTGGCGCTCGTCGCCCTTCTGCTGCCCCTGTCCTTGTCCGCGCTGGCCGCTTCGGGCGACGCGGCCCCGTCGGTCGACTACCGCTGCCTGACGGAGTCGGCCGCGCAGTCCATCCGCCTGGAGTGGCGCATTTTTTCCGACCCGAACAGCAACTGGTCCGGCGGCTACGTTCGCTACAAGGGATCGACGCGCGTGATCCCCATCGTGCCGGTGAAGACCGAAACCGGCGACAAGCCCGAAGGCCGCCCGTGGGAGTTCACCACCACCTGGATCGAGATCGTCGACGGGCGCATCGCGGGCCAGTACGTGGTGACGACGCAGGGCGCGAACATCTACGGCTTCGACTACAAGAACCTGCGCAACGGCAAGCAGTATTCGTTCTCGCAGGACGTGGGGGCCGACGACGGCAAGAAGTGCAGCTGGTAGCGCCCGCGAACCCGGCCGCCCCTGAAACAAAGGAAGCACGCATGAACCGACTTCTCGAAATCCGCACCTACCGACTCAAGCCCGGCACGCTGGACGAGTTTCACGAAGCGATGCACACGCGCGCCGTGCCGATGCTTCGCGGCAAGGGCATGGACGTGGTCACCTACGGCCTGTGCGACCACGAGGAAGAGACCTACCACCTCGTGCGCGCCTATGCGAGCCGCGAGGCGCTGGAGACCGAGCAGGCCGCGTTCTACGGTTCGGCCGAGTGGCGCGAAGGCCCGCGCGCGGCGCTGGTCGACCGGATCGAGACGTACCTCAACACCTTGCTGTGGGTACCCGCCGAGGCCGTCGACGGCATGCGCGGCCTCAACCCACCCGCCGCCACTTGAGGCGCATCGAGACGAGCAAAGCAACCGCGTCGCGCGCAATGTCGACCACCCGGTAACACGCCCGTCGGCCTACACTGCCCTCCCCCTCTTCCTCAGGAGACAAGCCATGACCACGCTAGAAATCGCGAACCAACTCGTCGCGCTGTGCCGGCAGGGAAAGTTCGAGGACGCGAAATCGCTCTATGCCGACGACGCCGTGAGCGTCGAGGCGGGCGCGCCGCCGGGCCAGCAGCGCGAGGCCGTGGGCCTTGCGGCCATCGAGGCCAAGGGCAAGTGGTGGAGCGACAACCACGAGGTGCATTCGTTCAAGATCACCGGCCCGTGGCCGCATGACGACCGCTTCATCGTCGGCTTCGATTTCGACGTGACCATGAAGGCCACGGGCCAGCGCTTCCAGATGGAAGAAGCCGGCTTGTACACGGTGCGCAACGGCGCGATCGTGCGGGAAGAATTCTTCTATTCGATGGGCGCCTAGCCCCCACGTGGCCGCCGCTGCACCGGATGCCGGCCCCGCCCCGGCCTGTCCGCGCTGCCGGCCGGTGGCGCTGCGCCGGCTCGCGGAATCCACGCAGGCCATGGTGTTCTTCGAATGCCCGTCGTGCCGCCGCCAGTTCGCGCGCAAGCACGGCGGCGCGCTGGCTTACCGGTGGGGACACCCCGTCAGCCTCGCGCTCTACGGCGTGCTCTTCGAAGCGGCGCCGCTGACGGAAGCGCCGCGCATCGCCGAATCGCTGCGACAGGGCCGCACGCCCGAGGCCCTGGCCGCATTCGCCCAAGAGATCGAGCTGGAGCTTGCGCAACCCGTGCAGCAGGTCAGGGACATCCTGGGCAGCAAGGCTTCGGAGACCGCGTGCCGGGAATTCCTGGCGGCGGTTGTTCATCGGCTGAAAGACGCGTCGCCCGGCAGCTGAGAAACAAGCGCGCGTCGGCCCGCGCAACGGTTACGCCGGTTACGGCCGTGACAACACGCGCGGTCGCCCGCGTTGTCCTCGCGCGGCCATCGCCAGATGATCCGCGGCGTCACAATTTTCGCCGCCGCTTTTTTCTTCATGCCCACCTCCACACCCGACGAACAACGCCGCGCACTGCTGCTGCGCGGCGGCGCAACCGTCGCCGCCTTCGCCACCGCATGGCACGGCGGCCTCGCGCACGCGGCCACCACGCCCGGCGCCGCCATCGAAGAACGCGCGGACCTCGCCCGCCACTTCACCGCCGCGGGCACGCCCGGCACCTTCGCGCTGTTCGACGTCGCCACCTCGAAGCTCACGCTGGTCAACGGCAAGCGCGCGGGCCAGCGTTTCGTTCCCGCGTCGACCTACAAGATTCCCAACAGCCTGATCGCGCTGGAAACCGGCGCGGTGAAGGACATCGACGAAGTGCTGCCCTACGGCGGCAAGCCGCAGCGCCGCCAGGAGTGGGCGCGCGACATGAACCTGCGCGACGCGATCCGCGTGTCGAACCTGCCGGTGTATCAGGGCGTGGCGCGTCGCATCGGCCTGGCGCGCATGAAGGAATGGATCGCGCGCCTGCACTACGGCAACGAGGCGCTGGGCCCCGTGGTCGACCGCTTCTGGCTCGACGGACCGCTGAAGATTTCCGCCATCGAGCAGACGCGCTTTCTCGCGCGGCTCGCACTGCGCCAGTTGCCGCTGTCGGCGCGCACGCAGGACATGGTGCACGGCATCACCCTCATCGAGAAAACGCCCACCCACGCGCTGCACGCCAAGACGGGCTGGTACTACAAGCCGCCGGAATCGCTGGGCTGGTGGGTCGGCTGGGTCACGGCGGCCGATGGCGGGGTGAAGAGCTTCGCGCTGAACCTCGACATGCACGGCGAAGACGACGCGCCGAAGCGCCTGACGATCGGCCGGGCGCTGCTGGCCGAGCTGGGCGTGCTGCCAAGCACCGCCGCCGCACCGCGCTGAGGACACAAGGCATGCACCGCCACCGCATCGCACGGGCCTGCGCCGCTCTTGCGACGTTCGCGACGTCCGCGACGTTCGCAACGTTCGCCGCCCTCACCCCGTTCGCGGCCCATGCCGAGCCGCTGAGCTTCGCCACCCCGCCGGCCGACATCGCCGCGCGCGTGATGAACGACGCGCCCGGCAGCATCGTCGTCGGCGTGTCGCGCCAGGGGCATTCGCAGTTCGCCATCCAGCGCAACACCGTCGCGCAGCCCGGCACGGTCGAGGACACAAGCGCCGACGGCCAGCCGATCTTCGAGGTCGGCTCCATCAGCAAGCTCTTCACCGGCGTGCTGCTGGCGCAGGCGGTCGAGCGCGGCGACCTGTCGCTGGACGACACGGTGGGCCGGTTGCTGGCCGGGCAGGTCTCGCTGCCGCCCGAGGTCGCGGCGATCACGCTGCGCCGGCTGGTCACGCACACGGCCTGTCTGCCCGGCATGCTGCCGGACGCGCCGCCGCTGGCGGAGGGCGGCAATCCGTTCGCGCGCACCGACCGCGCGCGGCTGCTCACGGGCCTGTCGACGCTCAAGCTCGACCGCGCGCCGCCCTGCGCCGGCCCCTACAGCAGCCTGGGGCTGGGCCTGCTCGGCCAACTGCTGGCCGACCATTACGGCAAGCCCTGGGACTTGCTGGTGCAGGAACAGATCGCCGCGCCGCTCGGCATGAAGGACACGATGCAGCACCTGGGCAGCCCCGAGTCCGCGCGGCTCGCGCCGGGCTATGAAGACAGGGCCGCGCGCACGCCGTGGGACTTCGACGCGCTCGCGGGCGCCGGCGCGCTGCGCTCCACGGCGGCCGACCTGCTGGTGTTCGCGCGCGCGCTCATGGCCGGGCGCAAGGGCCCGCTGGGCGCGGCGGCCGAGCGCGCGCTGACGCCGCTCGGCCACGACGACAAGTACGCGCTGGGCTATGCCGTGCGCATCCGCGAGAAGGCCGGCCGCACGCTCTACTTCCACACCGGCCAGACCGGCGGCTATCGCGCGCTGCTGGTGTTCTCGCCGGCCACGCAGGAGGCGGCGGTGATGGTGGCCAGCAACACCACGGCGGCGGCGGCGCGCATGGCGGACGACATCACGACGACACCACCGCCGCCCGCGCATCGGCCGCCACGGCGCAGGCCGAGGTAGCGGCAGCGGTCAGGGCACGTGCCGAGGGCAGCCGCGCCGAATCCCGGCAAAATGCCCCGCAGGTGCCCTCATGAATACAAGATTTGTCGAAGCCTTTCTCTGGGCCGCGCGGCTGGGCAGCTTTCGCGCGGCCAGCGACCGGCTCCACATCACGCAGGCGGCCGTGTCCAACCGCGTCGCCTCCCTCGAAGAAGACATCGGCGCGCGCCTGTTCGAACGCGACGCGCGCGAGCTGCGGCTCACGCCGGTCGGCGTGCGGCTCATGGACTACGGCGAGCGGCTGCTCGAGCTGCGCCGCGAGATCGTCTCGCTCGGCCGTCCGCGCGAAGACATCCTCGGGCTCGTGCGCATCGGCGCCATCGAGACCGTGGTCCACACCTGGCTGCTGGGTTTTCTGACCAACCTGCGCTCGACCTACCCGGGCATCGAGGTGCAGCTGACCTCGGAGACCACGCGCGCGCTGCATCGCGGCCTGCGCGAAGGCGCGCTCGACATCGCGCTGCAGACCGACCACATCGCCGGCGCGGGCATCGTGAGCACGCCCTGCCTGCCGATGCCCATGGGTTGGGTCGGGCCGCAGGGCGCCGAGGGCGCGCAGACCGTCGACCAGCTGCTGCGCCAGCCCGTGCTGACCATGAGCCCCGGCTCGCAGCCGCACGAGGCGCTGAAGAACCTCTACCGCGCGGCGGGCATTCCGCTGGGCAAGGTGCACTGCGTGAGTTCGATCTCGGCGCTGGCGCGGCTGGTGAAGGCCGGCTTCGGCAACGCGCTGGTGCCGCTGCCGCCGGTGTACGAATACGTGGCCAGCGGCGAGGTGCGCATCATCGAGTGCGACGCGCTCATTTCGCCGCAGCGCATCGTGGTGAGCCACCTGGAGGCCGCCGACTCCGACGCGATCCGGCTCGTGGCCGAGCTGGCGTGCCGCGCGTCCGACCAGTTCACGGCGGCTGCCGTGGCACCAACCTGGAGCGCAACAGCAGAGGGTTAACCCTCGAAAAGTGCATTACCGCCCCACGAAGGGGCCAGTAATTCTTGTGGCTGTCGCCCAGAAAAACTCGTTTGTGACAGCACACCCCCGCGACGGAAGATCGCGCCTTCATTTTTCGAAGGCCCGCCCGCTCCTCCGCCGCCATGACCATATCCGACTCCCTTCACCCTGCTGACACCGCCGCGGCCGACATCAACGGCCTGCTGTTCGTCGCCTCCGACGTCGACCCCGCCGACGACGCCGACTTCAACCGCTGGTACGACCGCGAGCACGTGGAAGAGCGCGTGCGCATTCCGGGCTTCCTGTCGGGCGCGCGCTATTTCTCGCTCGAAGGCGGGCGCAAGTACCTGGGCCTGTACCGCACCGAATCGCTGGCCGTGTTCCGCTCCGCCGGCTACCGCGCCGCCTTCGAAAAGCAGACGCCGTGGTCGGTCGCCAACCTCGACCGCATGCGCCAGCCGATCCGCCGCGTGTGCGCCGTGCAGGCCGTCACCGGCTTCGGCAGCGGCAGCCATGCGGTGGTGCTGCCCCTTGCCCTCGCCGCCGATGCGACCGCGCTGGTGGCCAGCGCCGCGCGCGTCGGCCGGCAACTGGCCGCGCAGGCAGGCTTCGTGCAGTCGTACCTGCTGACACCCGACACCGCCCTCAGCACGCCGCTGCCGCGCGAGGCCACCGAGGCCGCGTGCTGCAGCCGATGCTGGTGGTCGAGACCAGCAGCGCCGACG
>NZ_MOWM01000149.1 GCF_016082275.1 Variovorax sp. E3 | reverse complement strand
ACCCCGCGCTCCCACCGCCGCGTCGACGCCGAGCGCGCCGTGCGCTGGCTGGGCCGCAGCGCGGGCGTGCGCGCCAGCATCCTGCGCATTCCCGGCATCTACGCCCCCGACCGCGAAAACGGCACCCCGCGCGGCCGCCTGCAGCGTGGCACACCGGTGCTGCGGCGCGAGGACGACGTCTACACCAGCCACATCCACGCCGACGACCTGGCGAGCGCCTGCGTCGCCGCGCTGTTCCGCGGCAAGCCGCAGCGTATCGTGCACGCCTCGGACGACACCGAGCTGCGCATGGGCGACTACATCGACCTGGCCGCCGACCTGTACGGCATGCCCAGGCCGCCGCGCGTCGCGCGCGGCGAAGCCGAGCGGCAACTGCCGCTGCAACTGCTGAGTTTCATGGGGGAATCGCGCCGGCTGGACAACACGCGGCTGAAGCGCGAGCTGCGGGTGCGGCTGGCGCATCCGACGGTGCATACGGGCTTGCTGGAAGGCGCCTGAGCGCTGGGGGCGGCCCAGCCTAGTCGCCGGTTTTTCTGGCAACCACCAGCAGGGTGCCGCCAAAAGGAAGCGGCACGCCCATGCGGATCAAGGCCTCGTCGAAGCGCATGAAGAGATCGAGGACCCCGTTGAGAACGGGCGGGAACTTGACCCGCTTCGCCAGCGCCGCTTCGTCCGACTGGGACTTGTCGCGCCGGTTGTCGAGCAGGCGCGAAACCAGCATCAACGGAAACAGCGTGAAGACGAATGAAGTGGCGTAGCTGATCGAAAAGCCGTTGGCCTTCAGCTTGTCGACGAGCTCCTTGCGCGAATATCTCCGCTTGTGCTTGACGATTTCGTCCAAGGCACTCCAGAGGAACATGTGCTGCGGCACCGAGATGATGGCCACGCCGTCCTTGCGCAGCATGTGGGCAATGTTGGCGATGGCAGTCGTGTCGTCGTCGATGTGCTCGATCACGTCGAAGGCCGTGATCATGTCGAACTGCTCGCCGATGCGGCCCTTGGTCACGTCGAACTGGATGAAATCGACGTCGGGCTGGTTCTTCTTGGCGTAGACCAGGCCCTTGAGGTAGACCTCCGAGCCGGTGATTTCGAGTTGCTCGTCGCTGGAAATGTGCCGAATGAAGTCGCCGGTGCCGCAGCCGATTTCCAGGAATTTCGTCTTGCCCTTGGGGGCGCGGTTTCTCTGGACCAGGCTTTTGAAAAGCCGATTTCTCGATGTAACCCAGAAACTGCTGTCGGCGTTCTTGTCGGTCAGGTCGAACCCGCCGTCTGGGTAGTCTTCGTAGCTGCTCGCCACTTCCGGGCTGAAGCACTTGATGCCGTCGACGACCTTGAATTGCAGGATGTCGCTCATGGAAATTCGTCTCTCCGACGGGATGCTCCCCCGGAAGCGCTGCTGTCCGAGGGCGGCGTGTGCGCTACAGCACGGAAGACCGCTATGACATGGATAGCGATATAAATGTGGTGCCCGGGGCCGGAATCGAACCGGCACACCTTTCGGTGGGGGATTTTGAGTCCCCTGCGTCTACCAATTTCACCACCCGGGCAGGTTCTGAACGAAGCCCAAAATTATGGCACAGTGGCCACCATGAATTATCCGACGATCGAAGATGCCATCGGCAAGACCCCCCTGGTCGCCCTCCAACGCATTCAAGCCGCGGAGAACGCCAAGCGTGGCAACGTGATTCTCGGCAAGCTGGAAGGCAACAACCCCGCGGGTTCCGTCAAGGACCGGCCGGCGCTCTCGATGATCAAGCGCGCCGAGGAGCGCGGCGAAATCAAGCCCGGCGACACGCTGATCGAAGCCACTTCGGGCAATACGGGCATTGCCCTGGCCATGGCCGCGGCCATCAAGGGCTACCGCATGGTGCTGATCATGCCGGAGGACCTGTCCGTGGAGCGCGCGCAAACCATGAAGGCCTTCGGCGCGGAGCTCGTGCTCACGCCCAAGAGCGGCGGCATGGAATACGCCCGCGACCTCGCCGAGCAGATGGTGGCCCAGGGCAAGGGCCGCGTGCTCGACCAGTTCGCCAACCCCGACAACCCGCGCATCCACTACGAGACCACGGGCCCCGAGATCTGGGCCGACACCAAGGGCAAGGTCACGCACTTCGTGAGCGCCATGGGCACCACGGGCACCATCACCGGCGTGTCGCGCTTCCTGAAGGAAAAGAACCCCGCCATCCGCATCATCGGCGCGCAGCCGGCCGAAGGCTCGCGCATTCCGGGCATCCGCAAGTGGCCGGCCGAGTACATGCCGAAGATCTTCGACCCGAGCCGCGTCGACCAGGAAATCAGCGTGAGCCAGGACGACGCCGAGGAAATGTGCCGCCGCCTGGCGCGCGAAGAGGGCATCTTCGGCGGCATCTCGGCCGCCGGCGCCCTGTGGGCCGCGCTCGAGGTGTCGAAGACGGTCGAGAACGCGACCATCGTGTTCGTGGTCTGCGACCGCGGCGACCGCTACCTGTCGACCGGCGTGTTCCCCGCCTGACAAGGCTCACCCCTTCCGGGGGGCAACACCTGCGGCCCGGCAAAGCCGGTTCCGCGGTGTTCCTGGAAGGGACCATGACTCCACAACAAGAAGGCTGAGACACCCACCATGCCCCATCCCAAGTTTTGCCAGGTCTGTGCCACGCCGCTCGAGTGGATCGCGCTGATGGAAGACGGCGGCCCCAAGGAGCGCCTGCGCTGCCCCAACTGCGGCCACACGCACTGGAACAACCCCACGCCGGTGCTCGCGGCCATCGTCGAGTACCGCGGCCAGGTGCTGCTGGCGCGCAATGCGGCCTGGCCGGGCAAGATGTACGCGCTGATCACCGGCTTCATGGAAGCCGGCGAAACGCCCGAGGAAGGCATCGCGCGCGAGGTCAAGGAAGAAACCAACCTCGACGTCAGCGCCACCAAGCTGGTGGGCGCCTACGACTTCCAGCGCATGAACCAGATCATCATCGCCTACCACGTGGTGGCCGATGGCGAGGTCAAGCTCTCGCCCGAGCTGGTCGACTACCGCCTGTACGACCTGCCGGACCTCAAGTGCTGGCCCGCCGGCACCGGCTACGCGCTGGCCGACTGGCTGCGCACGCGCGGGCACGAACCCGTGTTCTTCACCGCCGCGGAAAACGAAGAGCGCCGCCGCGGCCTGAACCTGCCGCCGGAGCCTGGCAATGCAAGTTGACCGCGAGCTCGACACGCGCGGGCTGAACTGCCCGCTGCCCATCCTCAAGGCGAAGAAATCGCTCAACGAGATGGCGAGCGGCCAGCTGCTGAAGGTGGTGTCTACCGACCCTGGCTCGATGCGCGACTTCCAGGCCTTCGCGCGCCAGACGGGCAACGAGCTGATGGCCCAGGAAACCGTCGGCACCGACTTCATCCACGTGCTGAAGCGCCGCTGAAGCAGCGCACAAAAGAAAAGGGCCGCGGATGCGGCCCTTCTTCATGGCGTCGGGTCGGAGCAAAAGCAATTACAGCTTCAGGCTCTTGAGGTACTCGCGGAAATCCGCGCCCACTTCGGGGTGCGCCAGCGCCAGTTCCACCGACGCCTGCAGGAAGCCTTCCTTGCTGCCGCAGTCGTAGCGGATGCCCTTGTACGAATACGCGTACACCGATTCCTTCTTCATCAGCGCCGCGATGCCGTCGGTCAGCTGGATCTCGCCGCCCGCGCCCTTGGGCTGGTTGCGGATCTCGTCGAACACGCCCGGCGTGAGGATGTAGCGGCCGGCCACGCCCAGGCGCGAGGGCGCGTCTTCGGGCTTGGGCTTCTCGACCATCTTGCTGACCTTCACCAGGCCGTCCTCGATGGCGTCGCCGGCCACGATGCCGTAGCGCTTGACGTGTTCCAGCGGCACTTCCTGCACCGCCAGCAGCGAGCCGCCCAGGCGCGCGAAGGCGGCCGTCATTTGCGCCAGCACCGGCTCGCCGCCCGTGGGGCCGACCATCAGGTCGTCCGCCAGCAGCACGGCGAAGGGCTCGTTGCCCACCAGGTGTTCGGCGCACAGCACGGCGTGGCCCAGGCCCAGCATGCGCGGCTGGCGCACGTAGGAGCAGGTCATGTCGTCGGGCATGACCGAGCGCGCGATGTTCAGCAGCGCGGTCTTGCCGCTGGCCTCGAGCTGGCTTTCGAGCTCGTAGGCGGTGTCGTAGTGGTCCTCGATGGCGCGCTTGTTGCGGCCGGTCACGAAGATCATGTCGCGGATGCCCGCGGCATACGCCTCTTCGACGGCGTACTGGATCAGCGGCTTGTCGACCACCGGCAGCATTTCCTTGGGCTGTGCCTTGGTGGCGGGGAGAAAGCGGGTGCCAAAGCCCGCAACGGGGAATACAGCCTTGCGGATACGTGTCGATGGTGTGGACATGGGCAGTTCGGCGTCGGTTCGTTGGAAGAAGAAAAAAGCGAAATTCTCGAATAGCTGGAACGGCAAGCAAGTGCCGAACCAGCATCCTAAACGCCCGGGATTTCCCCCGTCTGTCAGCCGAGGCGCACAAGCTGGTCGCGCAGGCGTTCCAGCGTGGCGGTGAAGTCGGCCAGGCGCTTGCGCTCCTGATCGATGACCGCGGGCGGCGCCTTGGCCACGAAGGCCTCGTTGCCCAGCTTGCCGTGCACCTTGGCGATCTCGCCCTCGATGCGCGCGATTTCCTTGCCGATGCGTAGCTTCTCGGCCGCCTTGTCGATCTCCATGTGCAGGCACAGGCGCGCCGCGCCCACCACCGCCACGGGCGCCGCTTCGGCCGCGGCCTGCCATGAGGCCTCGTCGTCGAAGACCTTCACTTCCTTGAGCTTGGCCAGCGCCTGCAGCACCGGCGCCGATTCGCGCAGGAAGGCCGCGCCCTCGGCGTCGTCGGCCACCGCGTACAGCGGCAGGCGCATCGCGGGCGACACGTTCATCTCGCCGCGCAGCGTGCGGCAGGCATCCACCAACGCCTTCAGCCGCGCCACATGCGCCTCGGCCGCCTCGTCGATCTTCTCCGGCTGGCTCTGTGGATACGCCGCCACCATGATCGATTCGCCCTCGCGCCCCGCGACCTTCGACACCTTCTGCCACAGCTCTTCCGTGATGAACGGAATCACCGGGTGCGCCAGGCGCAGCAGCGCCT
Source organism: Variovorax sp. E3 (assembly GCF_016082275.1). Classification (GTDB taxonomy): domain Bacteria; phylum Pseudomonadota; class Gammaproteobacteria; order Burkholderiales; family Burkholderiaceae_C; genus Variovorax. The sequence continues at coordinate 15,796 of NZ_MOWM01000149.1, read as the reverse complement.
CGAGCACGCGGATCAGCGTGCGGCGCGTGGCGCGCTTCTGCGCATCGTCGCCGGTCTGGATCTGCACCTTGGCGATTTCCAGGTACCAGTCGCAGAACTCGTCCCAGGCGAACTGGTAGATCGTGTTGGCCACGTTGTCCAGGCGGTATTCCTCGAAGCCCTTGGCCACTTCGGCTTCCACGCGCTGCAGTTGCGACACGATCCAGTAGTCGGCGCGGCTGAACTTCAGGTAGCCGTGGGCCGGGCCGCCGACCTTGCAGTCTTCCTTCGTGTGCTCCAGCAGGCCGCAGTCCTGGCCTTCGCAGTTCATCAGCACGAAGCGCGTGGCGTTCCACAGCTTGTTGCAGAAGTTGCGATAACCCTCGCAGCGCTTGGAGTCGAAGTTGATGCTTCGGCCCAGCGAGGCCAGCGACGCGAAGGTGAAGCGCAGCGCGTCGGCGCCGAAGGCCGGAATGCCGTCCGGAAACTCCTTCTGCGTGTTCTTGCGCACCGTGGGCGCCGTCTCGGGCTTGCGCAGGCCCTGGCTGCGCTTGTCCAGCAGCTCGGGCAGCGCAATGCCGTCGATCAGGTCGACCGGGTCGAGCACGTTGCCCTCCGACTTGCTCATCTTCTTGCCCTGCGCGTCGCGCACCAGGCCGTGGATGTACACGTCCTTGAACGGCACCTTGCCCGTGAAGTGCTTGGTCAGCATGATCATCCGGGCGACCCAGAAGAAGATGATGTCGTAGCCCGTCACCAGCACGGTGGAGGGCAGGTACAGCTCCAGGTCCTTGGTCTTCTCGGGCCAGCCCAGCGAAGAGAAGGGCACCAGCGCCGCCGAGTACCAGGTGTCGAGCACGTCCTCGTCGCGCTTGAGCGTCTTGCCCGGCGCCTTGGCCTGCGCGGCGGCTTCGTCTTGCGCCACGTACACGTTGCCGTCCTCGTCGTACCAGGCCGGAATCTGGTGGCCCCACCACAGCTGGCGCGAAATGGTCCAGTCCTGGATGTTCTCCATCCAGTGGTTGTAGGTGTTGACCCAGTTCTCGGGCACGAAGCGCACCTCGCCCGACTTCACCACGTCGATGGCCTTCTGCGCGATCGACTGGCCGTCGGCGCCGGGGCGCGTCATGGCCACGTACCACTGGTCGGTAAGCATCGGCTCGACGATGGCGCCCGAGCGCGCGCAGCGCGGCACCATCAGCTTGTGCTTCTTCACCTCGATCAGCAGGCCCAGCGCTTCCAGGTCGGCCACGATGGCCTTGCGCGCCACGAAGCGGTCCATGCCGCGGTATTTTTCGGGCGCGTTGTCGTTGATGGTCGCGTCGAGTGTCAGCACGCCGATCATCTCGAGCTTGTGGCGCTGGCCGACCGCGTAGTCGTTGTAGTCGTGCGCGGGCGTGACCTTGACCACGCCGGTGCCGAAGGCCTTGTCCACGTAGTCGTCGGCAATGATCGGAATCAGCTTGTCCACCAGCGGCAGGCGCACGCGCTGGCCGATCAGGTGCTTGTAGCGCTCGTCCTCGGGGTGGACCATCACGGCCGTGTCGCCGAGCATGGTCTCGGGCCGGGTGGTGGCCACGGTCAGCGTGCCGCTGCCGTCTGCTAGCGGGTAGGCGATGTGCCAGAGCGAGCCGTCTTCTTCCTCGCTCTCGACCTCGAGGTCGCTCACCGAGGTCTTGAGCACCGGGTCCCAGTTGCCCAGGCGCTTGCCGCGGTAGATCAGGCCTTCTTCGTACAGCTTCACGAAGGTGTGCGTCACGACCTGCGACAGGTTGTCGTCCATCGTGAAGTACTCGCGGCTCCAGTCCACCGTGTCGCCCATGCGGCGCATCTGCTGCGTGATGGTGTTGCCCGACTTTTCCTTCCACTCCCACACGCGCGCCACGAAGTTCTTGCGGCCCAGGTCGTGGCGGCTGACCTTCTGCTCCTGCAGCTGGCGCTCCACCACGATCTGCGTCGCGATGCCCGCGTGGTCGGTGCCCGGCAGCCACAGCGTGTTGGCGCCCTTCATGCGGTGGTAGCGCGTGAGGCTGTCCATGATCGTCTGGTTGAACGCATGGCCCATGTGCAGCGTGCCCGTCACGTTGGGCGGCGGCAGCTGGATCGCGAACGACTCGGCGCCGTCCTTGGGCTGCTGCGTGCCACGGAAGCCCGCCTTGGCGTAGCCGCGCTTTTCCCATTCCGGGCCCCAGTGCGCCTCGATGGCGGTGGGTTCGAACGATTTCGACAGGCTGTCGAGGCCGGGTTGGGCGGGGGAGGAGGTGGGTTCGCTCATGGGGAATGCAAAACGGCACCCTCGGGTGCCGTCGTATCGAGGTGGGATTGACAGGGATTTTACCGGCGCGGCTTCCCGTCACCCCGGCCACTGATAATTCCGGGATGCTGTTTCTGCTCTCCCCTGCAAAGTCGCTCGACTACGACACCCCGCTCCCTTCCGAAACCCCCGCCACCCAACCCCATTTCGAGTCTTCGCGCGGCCCCTCGGTCGAGCTCATCAAGCTGCTGCGCGAGAAGTCGCCGCAGCAGATCGCCGAGCTGATGCACCTGTCGGACAAGCTCTCCGCCCTGAACGTGGCCCGCTACGAAGCCTGGTCGAGCAAGAGCACCGAGAAGAACGCCCGCCAGGCCGCCTTCGCCTTCGACGGCGACGTCTACGGCGGCCTCGACGCCCGCACCCTCACCAAGGCGCAACTGGCCTGGGCGCAGGACCACGTCTGCATCCTGAGCGGCCTCTACGGCCTGCTGCGCCCGCTCGACCTGCTGCAGCCCTACCGGCTCGAAATGGGCACCCAGCTGGCCAACCGCCACGGCAAGGACCTGTACGCCTTCTGGGGCTCGCGCATCGCCGAACACCTGAACGAGCGCCTCGCGGCCGACCGCACGCCCGTGGTCATCAACGTCGCCTCGCAGGAATACTTCAAGTCGGTCGACAAGAAAGTGCTCAAGGCCCGTGTGGTCGAATGCGTGTTCGAGGAGTGGAAGGGCGACCGTTACAAGATCGTGAGCTTCTTCGCCAAGCGCGCCCGCGGCCTGCTGGCCCGCTGGGCGGTACAGCACAAGGCGGCCACGCCCAAGGCACTGGAAAAATTCGACCTCGAGGGTTATGGTTTCGACGCTGATGTGTCGACAGCCGAAAGGCTGGTGTTCAGGAGGAAAGTCTGATGTCGCAAGCGATCAGTCCGGAACTGCGCGAATGGCTGGTGGCCCAGCTCGCGGCCGGGCACTCGGTGCCCGCGTTGCGCGCGTCCATGCGCGCGGCCGGCTGGCACGACGCCGCCGCCGACACGGCGCTGGCCCAGCTCGAAGCCGGTTTTCCTGAGGTCGAGGCGGCCTTGCCGCCGGCGCGCACCGAAATGCCCGGTCCCGACCTGGACGGCGCGCCGCTGTACCTGGACGCCGGCGACCGCCGCGTGCAGGTGCTGCAGACCCTGCGGCATCCGCGTGTCATCGTGTTCGGCAACCTGCTGTCGGGCGAGGAGTGCGAAGGCCTGATCGCCGCCGCGCGCGTGCGCCTGGCGCGCTCGCTCACCGTCGAGACCCGCACCGGCGGCGAGGTGCTGAACGTCGACCGCACCAGCGACGGCATGTTCTTCGAGCGCGGCGAGAACGAGATCGTCGCGCGCCTGGAGCAGCGCATCGCCATGCTGCTGCGCTGGCCGCTCGAATACGGCGAAGGCCTGCAGATCCTGCGCTACGCCCCCGGCGCGCAGTACCGCCCGCACTACGACTACTTCGACCCCGGCGAGCCCGGCACGCCCACCATCCTCAAGCGCGGCGGCCAGCGCGTGGCCACGCTCGTCATGTACCTGCAGGAGCCCGAGGGCGGCGGCGCCACCACCTTCCCCGACGTGGGCCTCGAAGTGGCCCCCGTGCGCGGCAGCGGCGTGTTCTTCAGCTACGACCGGCCCGACCCCGTCACCCGCACCCTGCACGGCGGCGCGCCGGTGCTGGCGGGCGAGAAGTGGGTCGCCACCAAGTGGCTGCGCGAGCGCGAGTTCAAGTAACAAGAATCCGATGAAAGTCACCGCCAACGGGCTGCAGATCGAAGTCGACGACACCGGAGGCGAAGACGGGCGCCCCGTCATCCTGCTCATCATGGGCCTGGGCATGCAGCTGGTGGCGTGGCCGACCGCGTTCGTGCAGCAACTGGTGGACGCCGGCTTTCGCGTGGTGCGCCACGACAATCGCGACATCGGCCTGAGCCAGGGCTTCGACCACGCGGGCACCGGCAACGTCGTGTGGCAGACCATCCGCCACCGCCTGGGCCTGAAGGTGCGCTCGGCCTACACGCTGCAGGACATGGCGCGCGACTCGCTCGGCGTGCTCGACGCGCTGGGCATTGCCAAGGCCCACATCGTCGGCGCTTCGATGGGCGGCATGATCGCCCAGCGCATTGCCGCCTTCATGCCGCAACGCGCGACCAGCCTCGTGAGCATCATGAGTTCCAGCGGCGCGCGCGGCCTGCCCGGCCCGCGCCGCGAAGTGACCTCCATGCTCATGCGCCGCCCGCTGGGCCGCGGCGAGGACGCGCTGGTGGCGCACAGCATCCGGCTGCTGCGGCTGATCCAGAGCCCGGCCTACCCGCAGACCGACGAGGCGCTGGCCGAACGCCTCACCTTCAGCATGCGGCGCTCCTACCACCCGGCCGGCCTGATGCGCCAGATGCTGGCCATCGGCGCCGACGCCGAGCGCCCCCAGCTGCTGCCGCGCATCCAGTCGCCCACGCTGGTGCTGCACGGCGATGCCGATGCGCTCGTGCCCATCGCCTGCGGCGAAGACACCGCCAGGCGCATTCCGGGCTCGCGCTTCGTCGCCATCCCCGGCATGGGCCACGACCTGCCGCCCGAGGTGTGCACCATCCTCGCCCGACACATCGCGCCGTTCGCGCACGCAGCGCAAGCGGCGCAAGCCAGAGACACAACACCATGAGCCACGACCCGAACCCCCACAACCCCCACAACCCGAACACCCCCGAGCAATCGCAACTGGGCCGCGCCTCGGCCTACGCCGACCACTACGACCCCTCGCTGCTGTTCCCCATCGCGCGCGCCACGCAGCGCGAGGCCATGGGCATCAAGACCGGCGCGCTGCCTTTCTTCGGCGCCGACCTGTGGACCGCGTTCGAAGTGAGCTGGCTCAACGCGCGCGGCAAGCCGCAGCTGGCCATCGCGCACTTCACCATTCCGTGCGAGACGCCCAACATCATCGAGAGCAAGAGCTTCAAGCTCTACCTCAACAGCTTCAACAACAGCCGCTTCGCCAGCATCGACGAAGTGCGCGAACACCTGCGCACCGACCTCGCCGAGGCCGCATGGCGCGGCAGCGACCAGTCGGCCGGCATCGGCGTGAAGCTGCTCGCGCCCGAGATGTTCGACCGCGAGCCCGTGCACGAACTCGACGGCCTGGACCTCGACCGCCTCGACATCGAGTGCACCCACTACCAGCCCGCACCCGAGCTGCTGAGCAGCGACACCGCGCAGGTGCACGTGAACGAAACGCTCACCAGCCGCCTGCTCAAGAGCAACTGCCTCGTCACCGGCCAGCCCGACTGGGGCAGCGTGCAGATCCGCTACAGCGGCCCGCCGATCGACCAGGCCGGGCTGCTGGCGTACATCGTGAGCTTTCGCAACCACAACGAATTCCACGAGCCCTGCGCCGAGCGCATGTTCACGGACATCTGGAGCCGCTGCAAGCCGACCAAGCTCGCGGTGTACGCGCGCTACACGCGGCGCGGCGGGCTGGACATCAACCCGTTCCGCACGAGCTGGCCGCAGGCGCTGCCGCAGAACATCCGCACGGCGCGGCAGTAAGCCCTAACGGGCCGCCGCCGAAGCCCCTCTTCGGAAACCCCAAACCCGCTCCCACCGCGCCTGTGGCATTCTGAAATTCGCCCGCGAACCCGCGGGCGAACGAACATTCGGAGCGCAGACACATGGTTGAAGGAAAAGTGGTCGTCGTCACCGGCGCGGGCGGCGGCATCGGGCGCGACATCGCGTTGGCCATGGCCGCGCATGGCGCGAAGGTGGTGGTCAACGACATCGGCGCCGCGCTCGACGGCGCTGGCGGCAGCGCCGGCCCCGCGCAGCAGGTGGTCGACGAGATCCGCGCGGCCGGCGGCCAGGCCGTGCCCAACACCGACAACGTGGCCGACGCGGCCAGCGCCGCGCGCATCGTGCAGTGCGCGGTCGACAGCTTCGGGCGCATCGACGCGGTGGTCAACAACGCGGGCATCCTGCGCGACCGCTTCTTCCACAAGATGTCGGTCGACGAGTGGGACTCGGTGCTCAAGGTGCACCTGTACGGCTCCTACTACGTGAGCCGCGCGGCGGCCACGCACTTCAAGGAACAGAATTCGGGCGCGCTGGTGCACATGACCTCGACCTCGGGCCTCATCGGCAACTTCGGCCAGGCCAACTACTCGGCCGCCAAGCTCGGCATCGTCGCGCTGTCGAAGTCGATTGCGCTGGACATGCAGAAATTCAACGTGCGCTCCAACTGCATCGCGCCCTTTGCCTGGAGCCGCATGATCGGCGCCATTCCCACCGACACCGACGAGCAGCGCGCCCGCGTCGACAAGATCAAGCAGATGACGCCCGCCAAGGTCGCGCCGCTGGCGGTGTACCTCGCGAGCGACGCGGCCGGCGCGGTCAACGGGCAGATCTTCTCGGTGCGCAACAACGAGATTTCGCTCATCAGCCAGCCGCGCCCGGTGCGCTCCATCCACCGCTCGGAGGGATGGACGCCGCAGAGCATTGCCGAGCACGCCATGCCCGCGATGCGCGCCAGCTTCTTTGCGCTCGACCGCTCGGCCGACGTGTTCAGCTGGGACCCGGTGTGAGCGACGCCTGAGGACTAACCCGAAGGGCGGCTCGCGCGGCGCCATTCGCCGGACAATGCACGTTCCCTTCCTTACTCGTGCCCGCGCCCGGTGAATCTGCACTTCGACCTGTTCGACCTGAAACTGTTCGTCTACGTGGCGGACGCGCGCAGCCTCACGCGCGGCGCCGAGAAGGCCTGCATCTCGCTGGCCGCCGCCTCCACCCGCATCAAGCAGATGGAAGAAGCCGTGGGCGGCAAGCTGCTGCACCGCAGCGCGCAGGGCGTGAGCCTCACGGCCGCGGGGCAGGCCGTGCTGTACCACGCCAAGCGCGTGATGCAGCAGATGGAGCACCTGCGCTGCGACATGCAGGACTTCGGCAAGGGCATCAAGGGCCATGTGCGCGTGTTCGCCAACACCACCTCGATCACCGAGTATTTGCCGCAGAAGCTCGCGGGCTTTCTCACGCAGCACCCGGCGGTGCAGGTCGACCTGCGCGAATACCTCAGCGAGGAAATCGTGCGCGCGGTGGCCGACGGCGAGGCCGACATCGGCATCCTGGCCGGCGACGTGCACACCGGCGACTTCGACGCGCGCGCCTTCGGCAGCAACCAGCTGGTGCTGGTCGTGCCCGTCACGCACCACCTCGCGGGCGCCGCCTCGGTGGCCTTTGCCGACACGCTCGACGAGCAGCACGTGGGCCTGCACCACGGCAGCGCCATCCACCGCTTCCTGCAGCGCCGCGCCGAGCTTGCGGGCCGGGGCTTCAACCCGCGCATCCAGGTCAGCAGCTTCGAGGCCATCTGCCTGATGATCGAGGCGGGCGTGGGTGTCGGCGTGCTGCCGGCTTCGTCGGCGCAGCGCCTGTCGATGGCGATGCGCATCGCGACCGTGGCGCTCAGCGATGCCTGGGCCGAGCGCGAGCTGAAGCTCATCGCACGCGACCGCGAGCAGTTGCCCGCGTCGGCGCGCGAGCTGTTCGACCACCTCGTCGCGCCCTGAGCGCGGCCGTGCCATGTCCGCCGACCTGAAGTCGCTGCGCCTGTTCGTGACCGTGGCCGACCACGGCAGCATCAGCGAGGGCGCCAAGCGATGCCACATTGCGCTGGCGGCCGCGAGCAAGCGCATCTCCGACCTGGAGGCCCGCGCCAGGCTGCCGCTGCTGGTGCGCCATGCGCGCGGCGTCACGCTCACGTCGGCGGGGCACGGGTTGCTGCTGCATGCGCGCGCCGTGCTCTCGGCCATGGACCGGCTCGGCGCCGAGCTCGACGACTTCCAGAACGGCGTGGCGGGCGTGGTCAGCATCACGGCCAATGCCTCGACCATCGCGCAGTTCTTGCCCGCGCAGATCGGCTCCTTCCTGCGGCTGCACCCCGTGCTCAAGATCGACCTGCAGGAGCGCGCCAGCACCGAGGTGGTGAAGGCCGTGCAGGCCGGCCTGGCCGACATCGGCGTGATCGAGAGCCACACGCCGGTCGACGGCCTCGAATGCCTGCCCTACCGCAACGACGAGCTGGCCGTGGTGATCGCGCGCGACCATCCGCTGGCGCGGCGCAAGCGCATCGGCGTGGAAGAGGTGCTGCGCCACGACCATATCGTGGTGCGCGAAGGCACGGCGCTGCACCGCGTGCTGCTGGCCGCCGCGCTGGAGGCGCAGGTGCCGCTGAAGGTGCGCATGCAGGTCGGCAGCTTCGACATGGTGTGCCGCATGGTGGAGCAGGGCGTGGGCATCGGCGTGCTGCCCTACGCGGCCATCCTGCCGCAGCTGCAGATCCTGCGGCTGCGCTGCCTGAAGCTCGACGCGCCCTGGGCGCTGCGCCGCCACCTGCTGTGCGTGCGCAAGCAGCAGGAGCTGACGGTGGCCGCGCGCTCGGTGCTCGAACACCTCGGCCGGCCGGACTGAGCACGACCCTTCGCGCCGCGCGAAGCCTCGCGCTCGCCAAAAACGAATTGTTCTCCCGCGGCCCGCGCGCAAAGATCGTGCAAACCAAAGGAGACACCCTTGAAGATCGTTCGCGTCAGCGCCACGCCGCTGAACATTCCCGTGACCATCGACGTGGTCGGCCTGAACAAGCAGACCTCGCTGTCGCTGTGCCTCACCGAGATCGAGACCGACACCGGCCTCGTCGGCCACGGCATGACCGCCATCACCGAGGAAGAAATCATCGCCGCCGCCGTGCGCGAGGTGGCCGGCCCCGCGCTACTGGGCGAAGACCCGATGGCCACCGAGCGCCTGTGGGACAAGCTCTACTGGCTGCTCTCGCCGCGCGGCCAGACCGGCTATGCCAGCCACGCCATCGCCGCGCTCGACATCGCGCTGTGGGACCTCAAGGCCAAGGCCCTGGGCCAGCCGCTGTGGCGCCTGCTCGGCGGCGCGCGCGCCAAGGTGCCGGTGTATGCCACCTTCGGCTTCGGCTTCTTCGAACGCGACCAGCTCGCCGCCGCCGCCAGGCTGTGGGTGTCGCAAGGCTTCCAGCGCCTGAAGATGACCGTCGCAACCACGCGCTCGCGCGCCGCGACGAGCCGCGCCCGCTCGACGAGGTCATTGCCGAGGACGTGCGCCGCGTGGCCGCCGTGCGCGAAGCCGTGGGCCCCGACGTCAAGCTGTATGTCGACGCCAACTGCGGCCTCGACCTGTTCCACGCCACCGAGCTTGCGCACCGCATCGAGCCCTACGGCATCAGCTTCTTCGAGGAGCCGCTCACGCAGAACGACGTGCGCCAGATGGCCCAGCTGCGCGCGCGCACCAGGATCCCGCTGGCCTGCGGCCAGAACGAAGGCCTGGCCTTCCGCTTTCGCGACCTGCTGGTGAACCAGGCGGCCGACGTGCTGCAGCCCAACGTGACCATCTCGGGCGGCTACTCGCAGTGCCTGAAGATCGCCGGCATGGCGCAGGCCTTCAACGTGCCCATCGACAACGGCGGCGCCTGGCCTTTCCACAACATGCACCTGCACGCGGGCGTGTCGAACGGCGGGCTGGTCGAGTACCACTACGTGGCGGTGCAGATGCTCAAGCAGATCTTCGACGGCCTGCCGGTGCCCGACCAGGGCTGGCTCACGCTGCCCGAGACGCCGGGCCTGGGCTTCGCGCCGAACGTGGAGCGGGTGCGCGAGCTGGCGAAGCTGCCGACCTCGCACGGCAAGGGCAAGGCCTGAAGGGCGAAGGGCCTTGCCCACCGCACCGGCGAAACTTCTTTTTTCTTCACGACCGGGCCGCGACAGACGGCCGGCGATTCCGACCCAGACAACGGAGACATGATGAAAGCCAGACAAGCGATTCGCCCGGCGCGCCGGCAAGCACTGTGCGCGGTGGTGGCCCTGGCGGGCCTTGCCGGCGCCCTCGCGGCGCCCATGGCATGGGCCCAGCAGAAGTACCCCGACAAGCCGATCCGGCTGGTGGTCGGCTACTCGGCCGGCGGCGGGGTGGACGCGGTGGCGCGGCTGCTGGGCGTGCGGCTGTCGGCGGTGCTGGGCCAGCAGGTGCTGGTCGAGAACCGCACCGGCGCCACGGGGCTGATTGCGGCCGACCTCGTCGCCAAGGCTCCGCCCGACGGCTACACGCTGATGATGGGCGACAGCGCATTGCTCATTGCCAAGCTGCTGCAGCCGAAGATCGCGCTGGACCCGCTCACGAGCTTCAAGCCGGTGGCGGGCGCTTTCACTTCGCCGCTGATGATCGTCACGGGCAACGACTTTCCCGCGAAGACGCCGGCCGAATTCGTGAAGGAGCTCAAGGCGCATCCGGCGCGCTATTCGTTCGCGACCTCGGGCGTGGGCACGGTGCAGCACCTGGGCTTCGAGATGCTCAAGCAGGCCACGGGCAGCAACGTGGTGCACGTGCCCTACCGCGGTGCCGCGCAGATCGTTCCCGACGTGATCGGCGGGCAGATTCCCATCGGCGTGGTGAGCGCCACGGCCGGCATGGCGCAGGCGAAGGCGGGCAAGCTGCGCGCCCAGGCGTTGATGAACACGGCGAAGCTGGAAGGCGTGGAGGGCGTCCCGCCGCTGGCCGATGCGCTGCCGGGGTTCGACGTGGCACCGCGCATCTTCGTGCTGGCGCCGGCCGGTACGCCCGATGCGATCGTCGACAGGCTTTCTTCGGCGGTGAAGACCGTGCTCGATACGCCGGAGGCGGGGGCCGCGGCTGCCGCCCAGGGCACGCTGCGTTCCTACGCCACGCCAGCGCAGTTGGGCAAGGACATGGCGGACGAGACTGCGCGGTGGAAACGGATCATTGCGGAGCAGCATATCGTGGCTGAAGGGGGCTAGTTTGCGCTTGAGCTTGAGTCGTTCGGGGCGCGCTCACGCCGACGGTGTGCTCTGCTCCGCGAATGTCCCCCGGGGCTGCGCCCCTCCTCCTTTATTTCGCTGCGCAGAGCACACCATCAGCGTGAGCGTTTTCAGAGCACTTGTTGATCGGCTGCGAACCGACAGCGTGCCCAAGTGCACAGGGCACTGGGTGCTCCCCGCAGCGAAATAAAGGAGGAGGCCGCAGGCCGGGGGACATTCGCGGAGGGGAGTACCCGGTGTCCTGTGCACACACCCACAACCCCAAACAACAAGGATCAAAACAATGACACTCCCCCATCTGGGCTTGATCGTTCCGCCAGCCGCTGGCGCCGTGCCAGTCGACGGCAAGCTGCTCTACGGCGACCGCATCCGCTTCAGTGCGCGCGGCCTCGGCCTTGGAGAAATTTCCACGCGCGGCTACACCGAGGTGATCGACTCGGTGGTCGAGAAGGCCGTGGCGCTGAAGGACGAGGGCGTGAGCGCGGTCTCGTTGATGGGCACCTCGCTGAGCTTCTTTCGCGGCGCGGCATTCAACCGGCAACTCGAAGCGGAGATGGCGCGTGCCACCGGGTTGCCCTGCACCACGATGAGCAATGCCATCGTCGGCGGGCTGCGGCACCTCGGGCTGCGGCGCGTGGCGGTGGCCACGGCCTACATCGACGAGGTCAACGTACACCTGCGGCGCTATCTGGAACAGAGCGACATCGAGACGCTGGGGCTCGAAGGGCTGTCGATCTCCGATGTGCAGGCCGTGGGGCAGGTACCGACGCAGGTGCTGGTCGATCTGTGCATCCAGGTGTTCGATGCGCAGCCCGGCGCCGATGGCGTGCTGATCTCTTGCGGGGGGCTGGTCACGCTCGATGCGGTGCGTGAGGTCGAGGCCCGGCTGGGGGTGCCCGTGGTGTCGAGTTCGCCGGCCGGGTTCTGGGACCTCGTGGGGACGGCGGGGCTCGACCCTCGGGCTGCGGGGCAGGGGCGGCTCTTCGCCTGACCCCTTGCTTCAGCCGAGCCAGCGGCCCACGCGCGGCGTGTCGGCCAGCTGCCAGACGTGCTGGCACAGGGCCTTGGCCTCGTCCGCCGTGGCGCCTTCGCCGTAGTGCGCGAGGCGCTGCATCTTGTCTTCGATTTCCGCGCGGCTCAGGCTGTTGCCCGGGTCGCCCTTGGGCTCGTCCACGCGGCCCTGCAGCGTGCGGCCGTCGGTGGTGTGCACGCTGACCTTGCCGATCCAGCGGGCGGGGTAGGCGGTGTCGACTTCTTCGTCGAGTTCCATCGCCACCTTCTCGCGGAAGGCCGAGACCTCGGGCGCGAGAAAGTCGCGGTCGAACTCGCCGAGGCCCGCGCGGCCGTGCACGGCGATCAGGCCGAGCACCGTGCCCATCGAGAACTTGCCTTGGTGCACCGTGGCCGGCACGTTCACGCGGCCCAGCACGTCGATGGCGCCCTGGTGCACATGCGTGGTCACGCGCGACACGTCGGCGGGCTCGAGCCGGTTCTGTTCCATCACCTGCAGCAGCGCGTCGGCGGCGGGGTGGGTGTGGCGGCACGAGGCGTGGTACTTGAACGAGGTCTCGGCCAGCGTCCAGCGCGTGCCCAGGCCATCGACGAGCCTGGCGGGGTCGGCATCGGTGGACATGCCGACACCCAGGCCCTGTGCGCCTTCGAGGATGCGCGCGGCGCCCGTGAAGCCGTCTTGCGCAAGATAGGCCGACATCAGCCCGCTCGTGGCCGCATGCGCGCAGTGCAACTGCTTGGAGTCGGCCGCGTCGCGCAGGAACTCCCACACGCCGGCCGACTGCGTGCCGGCCGAGCCGAAGGCGTGCAGCATCTGCTGCGGCGTGAGCTCGAGCAAACGGCCCACCGCCGCGGCGGCCGCGAGCGTGCCCGCCGTTGCCGTGGTGTGAAAGGTCTTGTAGTGCGAGCGCCCGAGAAATTCGCCGACGCGGATGCCGACTTCATAGCCCGCGACCACGGCCGTCAGCAGCTGCGCACCGCTCGCGCCGATGCTCTGCGCCACGGCCAGCGCCGGCGCAATGACGACGGCGGCGGGGTGGAACACCGAGCCGTTGTGCACGTCGTCCTGCTCGACGAAATGCGAGGCCGCCGCGTTGACCATTGCGGCGAACAAGGGCGAGCTGGTCTGGCGCGAGGTCAGTATCTCGCTGGGGCCGTCGGCGGGGCCCATCGTCCGCGCGAAGCGCTCGATGCTGCGAATCGGCCGCGCCGTGCGCGCCGCGAGCACCGAGCCCAGCCAGTCGAGCATCAGGTCTTCGGTGCGGCGCAGCACGTGCGGCGGGATGCGGCCGAACTGCAGTCCGGCGGCAAAGTCTGCAAGGGTTCTGGATTCGTTCATGGTGAGGTGCCTGGCTTTCAGAACGAGCGGGGCAGGCCGAGCATGTGCTCCGCCACGTAGCTGAGGATCAGGTTGGTCGAGATCGGCGCCACCTGGTAGAGCCGCGTCTCGCGGAACTTGCGCTCGATGTCGTATTCGCACGCGAAGCCGAAGCCGCCGTGGAACTGCAGGCACGCATTGGCGGCCTCCCAGCTCGCCTTGGCCGCGAGGTACTTCGCCATGTTGGCCTGCGCGCCGCAGGGCTGGTGCGCGTCGAACAGGCGGCAGGCCTCGTAGCGCATGAGGTTCGCGGCTTCCACCTCGATGAAGGACTCGGCAATCGGGAACTGCACGCCCTGGTTCTGCCCGATGGGGCGGCCGAACACCACGCGCTCCTTCGTGTACTGGGTCACCCGGTCGATGAACCAGTAGCCGTCGCCGATGCACTCGGCCGCAATCAGCGTGCGCTCGGCGTTGAGCCCGTCGAGGATGTACTTGAAGCCCTGGCCTTCCTCGCCGATCAGGTTCTCGGCCGGGATCTCCAGGTTCTCGAAGAACAGCTCGTTGGTCTCGTGGTTGACCATGTTCAGGATGGGCTGCACCGTCATGCCCTTGCCGATGGCCTCGCGCAGGTCGACGATGAAGATCGACATGCCTTCGGACTTCTTCTTCACGTCCGCCAGCGGCGTGGTGCGCGCCAGCAGGATCATCAGGTCCGAATGCTGGATGCGCGAGATCCACACCTTCTGCCCGTTGACGACATAGCGGTCGCCCTTCTTCAAGGCCGTGGTCTTGATCTTCGTGGTGTCGGTGCCGGTGGTGGGCTCGGTCACGCCCATCGACTGCAGGCGCAGCTCGCCGTTGGCGATCTTGGGCAGGTAGGCGCGCTTCTGTGCCTCGCTGCCGTGGCGCAGCAGCGTGCCCATGTTGTACATCTGGCCGTGGCAGGCACCGGAGTTGCCGCCGCAGCGGTTGATTTCTTCCATGATCACCGAGGCCTCGGTCAGGCCCAGGCCCGAGCCGCCGTATTCCTGCGGAATCAGCGCGGCCATCCAGCCGGCCTTGGTGAGCGCGTCGACGAACTCGGCGGGGTAGCCGCGCGCCTCGTCGATCTTGCGGAAGTAGGCATCGGGAAACTGCGCGCACAGGTCGCGCACGGCATCGCGGATGTCGGGGAAGTTCTTGTCGTTGGCGTTGTTCATCGCTTGTTGCTGTTGCTCTTCGTCAGTCCTGGCGCGGGCCGCCGGCTTCTTTTTCCACACGCTGCCAGATCTCGACCGCCATCGGGTCGTCGATCTCCTCCAGGATGTGGCCCACCAGGCCGATGGCGCGCGCCATCACGCCGAAGCCGCGAATGATCTTCCACGGAAAGCCGAACTCGGCCGCGATCGCGCCGATGGCCCCGGTCGCGTTGATGGGCAGCGACTTGCCCGACACGCGCTCGGCCTCTTCCTGCACGGCTTGCATCAGTGCGACGTAGTGGCTCGACAGGCCGTTCTCCGCCGCGATCTGGAACAGGCGCGGCGTGCGCGGATCGATCGGCTTGTGCAGCGGATGGCCCAGGCCCGGCACGATCTGCTTGCGCGCGCGGTGGTCGGCCACGATGTCCTTCGCCATGTCGGCGAGCGGGCGCGTGGGCTTCTGGCCGAACGGGATCGCCTCGTAGAGCATCTTCGCCGCGCCCTCGGTGCTGCCGACGAACACGCTGCCCAACCCGCAAAGACCGGCTGCCACGGCGGCTTGCAGCGCCTCGGGGGCGCCGGCGTAGGTCAGCCGCGCGGCCAGCGCGCTGGGCGTGACGCCGTGCTCCACCAGCGTGACGACGATGGCGTTGAAGGTCACCGACTCCTGCGGCGTCGGGATGCGCCCCGTCAGCTCCAGGAAGGCCATGTCGCCCAGGTTCAGGTGGCCGAGGATTTCCGAAGGCAGGTCGCGCCCGCGCACGGTGATCTTGTCGGGCGTGCTGTGGCCCAGCTCGGTGTGCAGGGATTTCTTGATCTTGGTCATGGCGCCGAATCTAGCCCCGCCTCGCGCGGGGCGGTTCTCTGATTGCGAAACCCTCCCTTCGGCAAATGCGAATGCCCGGCGGCGGGGGCTTCAGGCACGCTGCGTTTCGTCTTTCTTTGCAACGGAACGAGGCACACCGACCGATGGACTCTGAATCTCTCGCGGCCATGCGCGAAGCGGCGCTGGACTACTTCACGCGCAGCCGCGCCATCGCCCGGCGGCGCGCCCGCATGGAACAACCGGGAAGCGACGAGGCCGAAGGCTGGCGCCACATCGCCGAACTCGGCTGGCCCGGCATGCTGGCGCCCGAGTCGGCCGGCGGCCTTGCGCTGGGGCTCGACGGCGCCGCGGAAATCCTGCGGGCCGCCGGCGAG
>NZ_MOWM01000148.1 GCF_016082275.1 Variovorax sp. E3 | reverse complement strand
CCGCGCCCTGCTCGACGCGTTGGCCCGCGCCCGCCCGCGCACCGTGCTGCTGGTCTGCCACGCCGCATCGAGCCCCGACCGCGGCACCGAACGCTTCGTGCGCGAAGTGCTGGCGCATTGCGGCGAATGCCGGCTCTGGCTCGTGGGCGCACCCGACACCGGCGCCACGCAGCGCTGGCTCGACTGGCTGCGCGACACCGGCCTGGAGCGCATCACCGCGAGCGACCGCCTCGACACCGCCTTGCCGCACGAGGCCGCCGCCCCATGACCCGGCAGCAACAACAGCCCATCCGCATCGCCGTGGTCGGCCACACCAACGCCGGCAAGACCTCGCTGCTGCGCACGCTCACGCGGCGCGTGGACTTCGGCGAGGTGTCGCAGCGCCCCGGTACCACGCGCCATGTCGAGTCGGCCGACCTCGAGGTGAACGGCGCAACCGCCGTGCGCTTCTTCGACACCCCGGGCCTCGAAGACGCCGTCGCGCTGCGCGAGCACCTCGCAAACTTCGACCCGCAAGCCACCCCGCCCGAACGCATCCGCCTGTTCCTGCAGGGCCCCGAGGCGCACGGCGTGTTCGAGCAGGAGGCCAAGGTGCTGCGCACCATGCTCGACATCGACGCGGCCTTTCTCGTCATCGACGTGCGCGAGCCCGTGCTGCCCAAGTTTCGCGACGAGATCGAGCTGCTCAACGCCTGCGCGCGCCCCGTGCTGCCGGTGCTGAACTTCGTGCGCGACGCCACCAGCCGAGAGCCCGCGTGGAAGGAGCTGCTGTCGGCCTATGGCCTGCATGTGCAGGTGCGCTTCGATGCGGCCGCTCCGTTCGTCGGCGCCGAACACGATCTTTACAACGACCTCGCCACCCTGCTGCGCGACCGCCGCGAGCTGCTGCGCGAAGTGGCCGAGTCGCTCGACATCGAGGCGGCCCGCCGCCGCGAGTCGGCCTGCACGCGCATCGCCGCGCTGCTGGTCGACGCCGCCGCCGTGCGCCGCACCGTGCAGGCCGCCGAATTCGCCGATGCCGCGCGCCGGCAGGCGCTGGTCGCGGCACTGCGGAAGGCCGTGTTCGACAAGGCCCAGCACTGCACCGACGACCTGCTCGCGCTCTACGGTTTTCGCCAGGGCGACGCCGACGAAGCGCCGCTGCCGATCATCGAAGGCCGCTGGACGCTCGACTTCTTCAGCCCCGAGGCCATGAAGGACGCGGGCCTGCGACTGGGCAAGGGCGCAGTCATCGGCGCGGCCGTGGGCGTGGTGGCCGACCTGGCCGTGGCCGGCATCTCGCTCGGCGCGGGCGCTGCCTTGGGCGGTGCCATCGGCGGCGCGGTGTCGCAGGGCTGGGGCCCGCTGGGCCGCAAGATCGCCAACAAGCTGCGCGACGTGCAGGAGCTGACGGTCGAAGACGGCGTGCTGTTCGCGCTGGTCGCGTGGCAGTTGAAGCTCACGCAGGCGCTCGAAGTGCGCGGCCATGCGGCCACGCAACGCATCGCCGCCGAAGCGCCCGCCGACGGCGATGCACCGACCAAGGCGGCTGCGGCGGCGGTACGCGCCGTGCAGCCCGCGCGCAACCACCCCGACTGGGAAGCCACCGGCGTGACGACGCGCGCGTTCTGGCGCCCGTCGCCGCAGCGCGAGGCGCTGGTGGCTGACCTCGCGCAGCAGCTGCTGCAGGCCTTCGAGCCTGCCTGAAGCCTCAGGCCCCGGCCTTGATGAGGTCCGCGATGCGCTCCGTCAACATCAACGTCGGCATATTGGTGTTGGCCCGCGGAATCGACGGCATGATCGACGAGTCGCACACGCGCAGCCCCTCGACGCCGTAGACGCGGCCCGCGCCGTCCGTCACCGCCATCGGGTCGTCTTTCGCTCCCATCTTGCAGGTGCCCGACGCGTGCCACACGCCCGCCACGCCGTTGCCGATGAACTCAGTGAGCTTGGCGTCGTCGTTCAGCAGGTCGTCGATGCGCGCGCCCAGCGTGATGAGCCCATGCACGATGGCGCCGCGCAATGGCCCCGCCCAGTCGAGCACGAACGACAGCGCCCCCATCTGGAACGCGTTCCACGCGCCCGGCGCCGAGACCTTGCGCACGCGCTCCGAATAGCTGGTCGGGAACACCGGGCCGCGCACGCCGTCCAGGCTCGCGTCGGCCAATGCCTTGGCCGCCACGCCGAAGCCTTCCTTCAGCCGCGCCAGGTCGCGCGGGTCGGACAGCAACCGGAAGTCCACCACCGGCTCTTCGAGCGGATCGGCCGAGCGCAGCTTCACCGTGCCGCGCGAGTACGACTTGTTGACCCAGACCAGCATCGTGCCCATGCGCTGGCCGATCGCGTGCCACGCGGTGCGGCCGATGATGGCCACGTGCATGTCGCCGGCCGGCGCGTCGGGAATGCTCTTCGACGTGTAGCGCAGCAGCGCCTGGTCGTGATGCTCCGCCAGGTCTTTCATGCGCGACGCGGGCGGCAGGTAGGTCGACACGGCCGTCAGCGGATGCTCCATGAGGTTCTGGCCGACGCCGGGCCGGTCGGCCTTCACCTCGATGCCCAGCGCGCGCAGGTCGGCCGCCGGGCCGATGCCGCTGCGCATCAGCAGCGCGGCCGAGTGAATGCCGCCCATGCACACGACGGTGTGCGCCGCACGCATCGGCTGGCCGCCCGCCTCGGCGCCCACCACGCGCGCGCCGTCGAACAGCAGCCGCTGCACATGCGTGTCGGTCACGATGCGCAGGTTCTTGCGCGCGCGCACCTCGGGCGTCAGGTAGACGATGGACGCGGGCACGCGCTGGCCGTCGTCGCTGGTGGCAATGGCGGCGGGGAAGACGCCGTCCTTCCACTCGCCGTTCTGGTCAGGGTACTGCGGGTGGCCGCGCATGCGCAGCGAGCGGCACACCGCCTGCACGAACGGCGACACCCGCTCGGGCGCGAGCCGGCGCACCGGCACCGGGCCGCTGCGGCCGTGGTATGCGCCGTCGAAATCGCAGTCGCGCTCCAGCTTGCGGAAATACCGTAGCGCGACCTCGCCGCTCCAGCCTTCGGCGCCCAGGCGCGCCCATTCGTCGTAGTCGTCGGGCGCGCCGCGGTTGGCCACCATCGCGTTGATGGCCGATCCGCCGCCCAGCACGCGCCCCTGCTCGTAGCCGCGTGGCGTGCGGTTGGGCTGGCGCGTGGGCGCGCCGCTCACCGTGGCGACCAGCGAGGTCCACAGGTTCTGCTTGTCCAGGTAGGCCAGGCCGGGGTAGCGGCTGCGGATGCTGTCGGTCATGGCGTCGGGTCGCAGGTCGCGCCCCGCCTCCACCAGCACCACGTGCTTGCCCGCGTCTTCCGACAGCCGCGCGGCGAGCGCGCAGCCCGCCGTGCCGCCCCCCAGGATCAGGTAGTCGATCGGCTGCGCCATTACTGCTTGCCGCCCCAGCGCTGCGGGTAGCCCGGCATCTTTTCGCAGCCGCACATCGAATAGTGCAGCGGCGACAGCTTGTCGTTCACGTACTGCGGCAGTTCCTTGGCGGTGATGCTCGGCTGCGGCAGGATCCACGTCGGCGACGGCAGCGGTTCGCCCTTCAGCGCCTTGAGCGCGGCAATGACGGCGGTGCGCCATTGAAAGGCCGGGTACGTGGGCGCAATGCCCTTGAAGCCGTTTTTCTTCCAGGCCTGCAGGTAGTCCTGCTGGTCTTCGCCGGTGATGATGGGGTACGGCTGGCCCGCGTCTTCGAAAGCCTCGGCCACCGCCACCGATACGGCGCCCAGATCGACCCACACCGCGTCGATCTTGCCGCTGCGGCTCAGGTAGTCGGCCACGGTGGCCTTGGTCTTGGCGCGGTCGCCGCCCACGAACTCGTTGCCCACCACCTTCAGGCCCGAGGCGTCGAACACCTTCCTGGCGGCGGCCCAGCGCGTCTCGAACAGGTCGACGCCCGGCGCGGTGCGCAGCACCAGCACCTTGCCGCCCTTGGGCGCGTTGGCCGCGATGAAGTCGGCCCCCACCTTGCCCCACGCATAGCCGCCGATGGAGCGCACTGCCGTGACCGGGCACAGGCTGTCCACCGAGCGGTCGAAGGTCACCACGGGCAGCTTCTTGCAGGCCTCTTCGACGGCGGGCGTGAGCGCGGCCGAGGTGTTGGGCGAGACGATGAGCGCGTCGCACTTGCCGCTGTTCACGAGCGAGCGGATGTCGGAGATCTGCTTTTCGTCTTTGCCCTGCGCGTCGGCGTATTCGAAGCCCTTGATGTCGGCCTTGTTGAGCTCCACCTCGGCCTGCATGGTGTTCCAGCCGACCACGCGCCACGGGTTGCCCACGCTCGCGTTCGAAAAGCACAGCGTGTAGGGGCCCTTCTTCTTGTACTTGGCGGTGTCGATGGTCTTGCCGCCGATGCGCTGCAGCCAGGGCTGGCCGGGCGGGCCTTCGGGCGTGGCGGACATGAGGCGCGTCTGCTCCTGCATTTCCTTGTCGACGTCGACGTTGGCAACCTGCGCGAACGCGCCCGCGTGGGCGACGACGGCGAGCGCGATGACGCCGCAGCGCAAGGCCTGTGGGCGGTGTGAATGGCGAGGGGATTTCATGGGTTGTCTCCTATGGTTTTCTCAAGGACGGGAAATGAGTTCTTCGAGTCGTCGTGTTTCACTGCATGCGCGGCCTCCTGGTGCCCGGTCAGCGGCGCTGATGCCGCCACGCCGTGAGCGCCGCGGCGCCGATCAGGATCAGCCCCTGCACCGCGACGCGCAGCGGCTCCGAGAAGCCCACGAGGTTCAGCACGGTGAAGAGCGTGTAGAGCGTCAGCGCACCGATGCACGCGCCGGGAATCGAGCCGCGCCCGCCCAGCAGCACCACGCCGCCGATCACCGCCGCCGCAATGGCTTGCAGGTCGTAGCCCGTGCCCACGTCCACCGACACGCCCGAAAACCCGCCGAGCAGAATGCCCGCCGTGACCGCCGACAGCGACGACAGCACGAAGGCCGCCACGCGCACCCGCCGCACCGGCGCGCCCGCCAGTTCGGCGGCCACGGGGTTGTCGCCGATCATCAGCACCAGCCGGCCGAAGTTGGTGCGGTGCATGAGCCAGAAGCACAGCGCCACGAACACCACCAGCACAATCACAGCAATGGGCAGCGTGCCCGTCAGCGGCACTTCGCGCAGCACGCCGCGGCCCAGGTAGCGCAGGTTGGGCGGCATGTAGCCCGAAGGCGCCCACCCGACCACACCATGGCGATGCCCTTGATCGACAGCAGCCCGCCGAGCGTCGCGATGATCGACGGCACCTTCAGCTGCGTGACGATCAGTCCGTTGAGCAGGCCCACCCCAAGGCCGATGGCGTACACGGCCGCGACGGCCGTCCAGGTCATCGACGCGTCACCGTTGGTGATGAGCGCGCAGCCGATCACCACCAGCGTGATGAGCGCGCCCGACGACAGATCGAAGCCGCCGGCAATGAGCACGAATGACGCGCCGCAGGTCAGGATGACCAGCGGTGCCGCGCGCTGCAGAAAGCTCATGAAGCCGGGCGCCGTCTGATACAGCGGGCTCATGGCCACCATCGCGGCGAGCAGCGCCAGCAGCAGCACCAGGGCCGGGTTGATCTTGCGCAGCCGCTTCATGCCACGTGCCCCTTGCTGCGGAAGGTGTAGACCCCCACCGCAACCACCACGATCAGCCCGCGCAGCACCTGGCTCAGGAACGAATCGATCTGCAGCATGTTGAACACCGCGTCGATGGTCGCGAACACGAACACGCCGGCCATGGTTCCCGAGATGCTGCCGCGCCCGCCCGCCAGCAGCGTGCCGCCGATCACCACCGCCGCGATCGAGTCGAGGTCGTAGCCGCCGTCGCGCCCCACCCACGGCGTGCCCGCGCCGAGCCAGCTCGCAAGGTAGAGCCCCGCCAGCCCCGACATCAGCCCCGCCATCGCATGCGCGCCGACCAGCACGCCCGAGGTGCAGATGCCCGCGAGCCTCGCGCTGTCGGCATTGCCGCCGACCGCGAACAGCCGCGCACCGGCAATCGTGCGCGTCAGCGCAAAGGCCGCCGCCAGCGCGAACGCTGCAAGAATCAGCACCGCGATCGGCACACCCGCCACGCTGCCGTACGCCAGCGCCTGGTAAGACTGCGGCACCTTGCCCTGCAGCGAGGTGAAGGCCACCGTGAGCACGCCCTGCAGCACCAGCCCGACACCCAGCGTGGCAATGAGCGGGCTCACGCCGAGCCGCGCGATCAGCAGGCCGTTGACCGTGCCCACCGCCGCCGCCACCAGCAGCACGCCCACCACCGCATAGCCGATGTTCCCGGTGTCGCCCTGCATGAAGTACGACGCCAGCACCGCGCTCACGCTGATGAGGTTGGCCACCGAGAGGTCGATGGAGCCGCCGAGCATCACGAAGTTCTGCCCCAGCGCCACGAGCCCCAGCGCGATCATCCGTTGCAGCAGGCCCATCACGCCGGCCAAGGTGAGCTGCGCGTGCTGCCCGGTCGCGAGCGCCGTGCCCACGTACACGCACACCGACATGGCCACCAGCGTGATCGGAATCAGGTGGCGGCGCACAAAAGACAGTTGCCCGTTCATGCCGCCACCTCTTCGGCCGGCGCCACGTCGTGCCGCACCGCCTGCGCAATGACCGCTTCTTCGGAAGCACCGCGCGGCAAATGCGCCACGATGCGCCCGAGTGCCATCACGCAGATGCGGTCGCACAGCCCGATGACCTCGGCCACGTCCGACGACACCACCAGCACCGCGCCGCCTGCATCGGCATACGCGCGCAGCAGGCGGTAGATGGTCGCCTTGGCGCCCACGTCGATGCCGCGCGTCGGCTCGCAGATGATCCACAGGCGCGGCTCGCGCGCCATCCAGCGCGCCACCATCACCTTCTGCTGGTTGCCGCCCGAGAGCGCGCCCACCGGCATGTCGAAGTCCGCCGCGCGCACCTCGACCTTGTTCAGCAGCGCGTCGATGCGGCTGCGCGCGCGGGGCCCGCCGGCGCGCCCGCGAACGGCCCGGCCAGTGCGCGCAATGTCAGTGCCGCGTTGTCGCGCAGCGACTGCTGCAACCCCAGCCCTTCGCGCTTGCGGTCGTCAGGCAGATAGCCGATGCCGCGTTGCGCCGCCTCGCGCGGCTGCGGGCCGCGCCCTTGCCGTCCCATGCGCGCACGGTGCCGCGCGTGAAGCGGCGCTCGCCATACAGCGCGCGCGCCAGTTCGACCTTGCCCGAGGCCTCGAGCCCCGCCACGCCGACGATCTCGCCGGCATGCAACCGCAAGGCGATGCCGTGCAGCACGTCGTTGCCGCCCCCCTCCACGGCCACCACTTCAGCGCCCGGCGGCTGCGCGGCCGGCGGCGGATAGAAATCGCTGAGCTCGCGCCCCACCATCAGCCGCACGATGCGATCGACCGTGGCCTCGGCCGCCGGCAGCGTGGCCATCAACTGGCCGTCCTTGATGACGGAGATGTCGTCCGCCAGCGCCATCACCTCGGCCATGCGGTGCGAGATGTAGAGCATGGCCACGCCCGCGCGGCGCAGCTCGGCGATCAGGTCGAAGAGCTTTTGCGACTCCACGTCGTCGAGCGCGGCCGTGGGCTCGTCGAGCACCAGGATGCGCGCGTCCAGCGACACCGCCTTGGCGATCTCCACCATCTGCTGCTCGGCCACCGAGAGCCGGCCGCATTCGGTGCGCGGATCGATGCGGCAGCCCACGCGCTTCAGCGCCGCTTCGGCGCCGGCGTTCATCGCCTGCCGGTCGATCACGCCCCAGCGCGAGGGCTCGTGGCCCAGGAAGATGTTTTGCGCCACCGTGCGGTGCGGCAGCAGCGCCAGCTCCTGGTGGATGATGGCAATGCCGGCTTGCCGCGCGGCCGACGGGTGGCCGAACTTCACGGGCCGGCCGCCGATGCGGATCTCGCCGCCGTCCGGCGCGTGGATGCCGCCGAGCACTTTCATCAGCGTCGACTTGCCGGCGCCGTTCTCTCCGCAAACGGCGTGGACCTGGCCGGCGCGGCACTGCAGGCTCACGTCGCGCAGCACCGTCACGGCGCCGAAGACCTTCTGTATGGCTCGCATCTCCAGCAACGGCGCAGGCTCTCGCGCCGCCTGCGGATGGGCGGTGGTGGGGGTCATGGTGAAACGACTCAGTCGGTGATGCGCTTACCCCACGAAAACCAGCTTGGCGTTGGTGAGCTCGCGCGCGCCCAGCGCCCCCAGTTCGCGGCCGAAGCCAGAACCCTTGACGCCGCCGAAGGAGGCGCGCGGATCCGAACGCACGAAATCGTTGATGAATACAGCGCCTGCCTCCACGGCCGACGCGAGCCGGTGCGCGCGCGCCAGGTCGCGGCTCCAGATGGTGGCGCCCAGGCCGAACTCGGTGGCGTTGGCCAGCGCGATCGCTTCCTCGTCTGTCTTGAAGCTGAACATCAGGGCGACGGGGCCGAAGATTTCTTCCTGCACGATGGGGGCGTCATGCGACAGGCCGGCGATGACGGTCGGCGGATAGAAGTTGCCCGGGCCTTCGGCCGGCTGGCCGCCGCACAACAGTTGCCCGCCCTGCGCCAGCGCGGCCTGCACCTGCGCATGCACGCTCTCGCGCAGGTCCGCGCGAGCCAGCGGGCCGAGCTGGGTTTCGGCCAGCAGCGGGTCGCCCATGCGCAGCGCCGAGGCGCGCTCGACGAACGCGGCCTGGAATTTTTCGGCGATGGCCTCGGCAACGAAGAAGCGCTTGGCCGCAATGCAGCTCTGCGCGTTGTTCGAAAAGCGCGAGGTCACGGCGAGCTGTACCGCGCGCTCGAAGTCCGCGTCTTCGAGCACGATGAACGGGTCGGAGCCGCCCAGTTCCAGCACCGCCTTCTTGCCGTGCGCGCCCGCTTCGGCGGCCACCGCGCGGCCGGCCTGCGTGCTGCCGGTGACGGTGACGCAGCGCACGCGCGGGTCGGCCACCACCGCCGCCACCGCGCCGCGGCGAATCGCCAGGTTCAGGTACAGCCTTCGGGCGCGCCGCGTCCAGCACCAGTTGCTCCAGCGCGCGGGCGCAGCCCTGCACCGTTTCCGCGTGCTTCACCAACACGGTGTTGCCCGCCAGCACGGTGGGAATGAAGAAGCGCAGCACCTGCCAGAACGGCAGGTTCCACGGCATCACCGCGAACACGGGGCCGAGCGACTCGTAGGCCACGTGGGCGTTCATGCCCTCGATGGGCATCGGAGCGAGGTAGCCCGGGCCCTTCTCGGCGAAGTGGCGCGCGCCCATGGCGGCCTTCTTCACTTCGGCGATGGCTTCGCCGATGGGCTTGCCCATCTCGGTGGTGATGAGGCGGGCGTAGCTTTCGGCGCGCTGCTCGAGCAGGTCGCCCAGGCGGTGCAGCATCGCGCTGCGCGCGGCCATGGGCGTTACCGACCACGTTTTCCAGGTGGCGGCCGACAGTGCGATGCGCGCCTCGATCTCGGCCGATCCGTGGCCGGTGGTGGCCTCGATCAGCGCACCGGTGGCGGGGTTGTGCGATTGGAAGGCGGCGGGCTGGATGTCGGTCGAAAAGGCCATGGGGTCAGGTCGCTTGGAGGGGGTGTTCAAGGGATGCGTAGTGTTCCCAGTGGCCCCGGCCCGCTCAACGCTTATCCGTCCGTCTTATTCCATGAACGGAGAAAAATAGGGTTAGCCCCGAGCCTTCTATTCCATGAGAGGAGAAAACTCTCACCCATGGAAGATCGGCGTCGCTAAAGTCGGCTGCGCCCCCTCGACAAGACCCTACGAATGCAAAGCCTAGAGCGCATCGCCAATCTGCTGTCCAGCTTCAGCGGCGGGCAGTCCGAACTGCCGTTGAACGAACTGCTCGCGCGCAGCGGCATCCCGCAGTCGTCGGGCTACAAGCTGGTGAACGCGCTGGTGCACGAAGGCTTTCTGCAGCGGCCCGCGCGCGGCATGCTCGCGCTGGGGCCGGCGGCGGCGGCGTTTTTCTTCGCGCCGCTCAAGGCGCTGTCGCCGCCGGGCGACCCGACCATTTCGGGCGGCGTGCGCCACTACCCCGACGCCAGCGGCCGGGGCATGCCGCGCATGGCGCAGTGGAACCCCAACCTGCTCGACCTGGTGTCGACCGCGCGCTTCCGGCGCGAGCCGCCCTTCGTGATCGGCTTTGCCAACGCGTCGAGCTCCAGCCCGTGGCGCGTGGCCATGGCACGCAGCCTGATGGCCGCCGCGCAGCGCCAGCGCGACGTGGTGTCGCGCGTGATGGTGCGCGATGCCCACGACGACCCGCGCCGCCAGATCGAGCAGTTGGCCGAAATGCGTGACGAGCGCATGGACCTGTGCATCCTGAGCGCCGCCGCGAGCGACCACCCCGAGCTGTTGTCGGCGGTGCGCGGCCTGGGCGCCGACGGCATCCCGGTGATCGGCGTGGACCGCATCTGCGGCGAGCCCGAAGACATGGTGTCTTTCGTAACCGCGTCCGACGTGCTGGTCGGGCGCATGAGCGCGCTGTGGCTGGTCGAGTACCTGGGCGGGCGCGGCCGCATCCTCATGCTGTGCGGGCGCGAAGACGCCAGCCCCTGCCGGCTGCGGTTGCAGGCCGCGATGGAAATACTGGGCCTGCACCCCGACATCGAGGTGCTGGCCATCGAGTTCACCAACTGGGAGGCCGCGCACGGCCACGAGATCGTGCAGCGCCACCTGGCCGCGGGCGCCAAGCTCGACGGCGTGTGGTGCGACTCGGGCCTGCAGGGCGTGGGCTCGCTGCGCGCCTTCACCGAGGCGGGCTACAAGCGGGGAACCATTCCGCCGCACACGGGCGGCGAGGTCAACCTCATGTACAAGCTCGCGTTCCACCACAAGGTGCCGCTGTGCGGCGTCGACTACCCGGCGGCCATGGGCGCGCTGAGCTTCCAGACCGCGTTGGACACGCTGTTCGGCCGGCAGGTGCCGCGCCGCGTCGAAGCCAACCTCGAAATCGTGATCTCGCGCGGCCACGAGACCGCGTCGGTCAAGGCCGACCTGTTCGCCGAAGAAAAGGTGCGCTGGGACCGCGAGGACGAATACGTGCACGCCTCGGGCTGGATTCCGAGCAGCACCACATCGCACGGGCGCAAGCCCTTCTTCGTATGAGCACCACATGAGCGCCGCATGGACCACCGAGGCCGTCACGCGCTTTCGCGACATCCTCGCGCTGGTGTCGCGCGAGCAGGTGCGCACGGCCTACGAGATCGCGGTCAAGCTCAAGCTGCCGGTCAGCTCGACCTACCTCACGGTGGCCGAGATGGAGCGCCTGTCATGCCTGGCGCGCGACGAGAGCGGCTACCTGCTCGTTGGCATCCGGCCGCAGCAGATGGCGCTCGATGCGCTGGGCTTCCAGGTGGCGGCGCAGCGCCTGGCGCCGCTGGTGCGCCACCTGCGCGACCAGTCGGGCGAAACGGTGTTCATGGCCAGCATGGCCGAGTTCGTGACCGTGGGCACGGTGGCCATGGGCTTCAACCCGGGGCACCTGGTGGTGCAGCCGTTTCAAACCTACCGCTATGCCGCATCGCCGCCGCCCGCCGACATGGCGCGCGCCGGCGTGTTCGAGGTCACGCTGGCCACCAACGCGCAATACGGCGACTACGGCGCGCTCGTGAACCTGATGGCGCTGCACCTGACGCGCTCCACGTCGAGCGCGCACCCGGCCACGCTGGCCGTGGGCGTCGCGCGGCCCGAGGGCCAGTTTCGCGACGCGGCGCACCTGGCGCGCAAGCTGCTGGAGCTCAAGGCCTTCTTCGACTCGCCAGGCTGACAGCGCTTCAGGCCGGCGCGTGCTGCGGCGCGACCTTGGGCAGCGACTTGTCGACAAACGCGCCCAGCCGCGTCTGCACCTCGGCGCCGGTCTGCACCACCGCCGCCATCAGCGACTCGGCGAACATGCCGTCGGTGGCCGACATGTCGGCGATGCGGCTGATCGACGTGACCATGGCGTAGTTCGACAGCGGCGCGTTCTGCGCCACGCGCTTGGCCAGCGCGAGCGCCGCGCGCAGGCTCTCGCCGGGCACCGAGATCTCGTGCGCCAGACCCAGCTGCACGCCGGCCTTGGCGTTGAGCACGCGGCCCGTGAGCATCATCTCGACCATGCGGTTCGGCGTGATGATGCGCGCCACGCGCACCGTGGCGCCGCCGCCGGTGAAGATGCCCTTCTGCCCCTCGGGCAGCGCGAAGTAGGTGCTCGGGTCGGCCACGCGCACATGCGTGGCGGCCGCCAGCTCCAGTCCGCCGCCCACCACCGCGCCCTGCAGCGCCGCGACCACCGGCAGGCCGCCGTACTGGATCTTGTCGAAGGTGGTGTGCCAGCGCTGACACACGCGCATGAAGTCGACCGCGGTGCGCTCCTTGTCGTGGTGCTCCTTCAGGTCGAGCCCCGCGCAGAAATGCGGGCCCTTGCCGGTCAGTACCACGGCACGCGCCTCGCGCGGCAGCGACGAAAAGGCCGCATCCAGCTCGGCCAGCGTCTGCTCGTCGATGGCGTTGCGCTTGGCGGCGCGGTTCAGGGTGACGACGGCCACTTCGTCGTCCATGTGGACGGTGACGTTCTTTTCGCTCACGGCGAGGCTCCTTCAAATATTGCGAATTCCGCCATTGCCGGGCGCGGGCGTGGCGGCTGCTTCAGGTCTACGATAGCGGCCATCGCCCGGCGGCTGCTTGCAGATCGCGCCCATTTATTTGCAGAATCCGCCAAGCCGACAAGCCCATGCAAGAACGCGCCACCGTCCCCATCAGCTTCCTGCGCAACATGCTCACCGGTGCGCGCCGGCAACTGGGCGCGCACGACATCGACGTGCTCGCCACGCAGGCCGGCATTTCGCCGTTGCTGTTGCGCCAGGGCGGCGCGCGCGTCACGCGCGAACAGTTCGTGCGCATGTACGAAGGCGTGGCGCTGTTCATGGGCGACGAAATGCTCGGGCTGTGGTCGCGCCCCATCCGCGCGGGCGCGCTCAAATACCTGGGGCTCAGCCTGCTCGACGCGCCCTCGCTCATGGTCGCGATGTACCGCTTCACCCGCTTCTGGAACCTGCTGCTCGACGACTACCGGCTGCGCATGGCGCGCGCCAACGGCGTGGCCACCATCACCATCGCGCCGCGCCTGGACAGCACCACGCCCACGCCCTTCGGCCACGAGCTGATGGTCAAGCTCATTCACGGCGTGGCCTCGTGGCTGCTGGGGCGGCAGCTGCCGGTGCTGGGCGTGGGCTTCGCGTTCCGGCGGCCGGCAAGGTTCGACGAATACGCCAACCTGTTTCCGGGGCCGGTGCGCTTCGGGCAGGCGGCCACCTCGGTCGGGTTTTCTGAGGCGGTGCTGCGCCAGACTTTCAGACGCACGCGCGGCGAGCTGCTCGACTTCGTGCGGCGCGCGCCCGACGACTGGATCTTCGTGACCTTCGACCACGACACCACGCGCTCGTCGGTGCGCGACTTCGTGGCGGCGCGCCTGGCCACGGGCGTGACGCTGGGCGCCGCCGCGGCCTCGCTGCACATGTCGGAGCGCGCGCTGTCGCGCAAGCTGGCCTCGGAGGGCACGAGCTTTCGCGCGGTGAAGGAAGAGGTGCGGCGCGACGTCGCGATCCAGCGGTTGGTGAAGACGCGCGAGCCCATCGACCTCATTGCCGCGTCGGTGGGCTTCGACAACACCCCGGCCTTTCACCGGGCGTTTCGCGGCTGGACCGGCAGCACGCCGCGCGGCTACAGGCGGCGCGCTTCGAGCGACTGATACCTCAGTTCGCGCCCGCCAGCGCCTGCAGCCTGGCGTAGTCGCCCGGCCGCGCGCCTTGCTGCTCGGGCGTGGCGCGCTTCACGATGCGCTCCAGAAACAACTGCCGGTTGACCGGCGTGATGGTCATGCCCTTGTCGCGCAGGAACTTCTCGTCCTCGAGTTCGCCGGCGATCACGCCGACGTTGGTCCACTTCGCGGTTTCCACCAGCACCTTCTCGACCATCGCCTGCTGCGGCGCCGACAGCTTCGCCCAGGCGGCCTTGCCGATGACGATGCCCAGCGTGTCGTACACATGGCCCGTGAGCAGCACGTACTTCTGCACCTCGTAGAGCTTCTTCGACTTGACGATGTCCAGCGGGTTCTCCTGCGCCTCGACCTCGTTCTTCTTGAGCGCGCCGTACAGGCTCATGAACGGCAGCGTCACCGGCCTGGCGTCGAGCGCGGTGGGAAACAGCTGGTAGGCCGCGGCGGCGGGCACGTACAGGCGCAGGTCGCGAAAGTCCTCGGGCCTGGCCAGCGGCCTGGCGACGTGACCTGCCGCGCACCGTAATACACCGAGGCCACCATGCGGTTGCCGCTCTTCTCGTTGTAGCCCTTCATCAGGTCGGCCAGCAACGGGCTCGCCAGGTACTTGCGCATGTGGTCGAGGTCCTTGAAGGCGAAGGGGTAGCTCCCCAGGCTCAGCGGCGGATAACCCTCGGCCAGCGTGGCCTGCCCGACGTAGGCGATCTGCATGGCGTCGTTCGCCAGCATCAGCGGAAAGTCGGCTTCCTGCCCCAGCTTGGAAGCAGGCACCACCTCGATCTTGATCTTGCCCTCGGACTGCTCGGCGATCTTGCGCGCCGCCAGTTCGGCCTGCTGGTGGAAGATGCTCGCGGGCTCGTAGACATGGCCCCACTTGAACTGCAGCACCGGCTGGGCCTGGGCGGCCTGCAAGGCCATGGCACTTCCCAGCGCCAGCAGAACCATCGCGGCGCGGCGCCGCGGCAAGAAGCTCTTCATCGACTCTCCCTCGGGTTGTAGACGGTCCGGCCCCACGCAAGATCGACGCCACCGCCGGTGGCCGGCGAGCGGATCGTAAGGAGTAGCGCCAGCCACCGGGAGCGGGTTTGCCCGGCTCGGGTTTGCCGGGGTTCGCGAGGCGCTATCGTTGAGGCTGCACCAGAAAGGAACGCACCATGACCGCCGCGCTGCGCGCCCTTCGCGCCGACATCACGACCTTGCAGGT
This sequence comes from Variovorax sp. E3, assembly GCF_016082275.1. Lineage (GTDB taxonomy): Bacteria > Pseudomonadota > Gammaproteobacteria > Burkholderiales > Burkholderiaceae_C > Variovorax. The sequence goes on along the minus strand of NZ_MOWM01000148.1, from coordinate 6,085 downwards.
CGACGCCATCGTCAACGCCGCCAACTCGTCGCTGCTGGGCGGCGGCGGGGTCGACGGCGCGATCCACCGCGCGGCGGGGCCGCAGCTGGTGCACGAGTGCCGGCTGCTCGGCGGCTGCAAGACGGGCGACGCCAAGCTCACCAAGGGCTACCGCCTGCCGGCGCGCTTCATCGTTCACACGGTCGGGCCGGTGTGGCGCGGCGGCACGTCGGGCGAGCCCGAATTGCTCGCGTCGTGCTACCGGCGCTCGATGGCACTGGCGGCGGAGCAAGGCGTGCGCAGCATCGCGTTCCCGAGCATCAGCACGGGCATCTACGGCTACCCCGTCGAGCTGGCCGCCAGGGTGGCGGTGGACACGGTGCGCGATGCATCGACGAACGCACCCTCGGTGCAGGAAGTGGTCTTCTGCTGCTTCTCCGCAGGCGACCTCGCGATCTACGAAGCCGCACTGGCATGACTGCGCTCCCCCGACAGGCTCGCCCCCGCTAGCCAACCAAAGAATCTTTATCTTCTGTCCTTGTCCCGGCCGCTTCAACGCACGGGCTGCCGCGGCAACACTTCGGGCCAAACAAGCCCCGGAGACAAGACGATGAAGACCTGCCCACCTCCCACGCGCCGCACGGCGCTCCAGTCCTGCCTGGCCGCCGCCCTGGCGCTCTGCGGCGCGCCCGCCGCGCTCGCGGCCCCTGCCGCCTACCCCGACAAGCCGATCAAGCTCGTGGTGCCCTACCCGCCCGGCGGCGCCACCGACGTGATCGGGCGCATCGTCGCCCTCAAGCTCGGCGAGCAGCTCGGCCAGCAGGTCGTGGTGGACAACCGGGGCGGCGCGGGCGGCAACATCGGCGCCGAAGCCGTGGCCCGCGCGCCGGCCGACGGCTACACGCTGCTGATGGGCGCCCTGACCTCTCACGCGACCATGGCCACCCTGGAAAAAGGCCGCCTGCGCTACGACATCGCCAAAGACTTCGCGCCCGTGATGATCGTCGGCTCGGTGCCGCTGGTGATCGTGGTGAATCCGCAGGTGCCCGCCACCACGCTCAAGGAACTCGTCGCCTACGGCAAGGCCAACCCCGACAAGCTCAACTACGCCTCCTCGGGCGTGGGCGCGCCGCAGCGCATGGCGGCCGAACTGCTGCAGCGCGAGGCGGGCTTTCGCATGACGCACATCGCCTACAAGGGCAGCGGCCCGGCCATGACCGACGTGGTCGGCGGGCAGGTCAACATGATGATCGAGACCGCCCCGGCCTCGCTGCCCTTCATCACCTCGAACAAGCTGCGCGCGCTGGCCGTGGCCACGCCGCAGCGCATCTCGATGCTGCCCGACGTGCCCTCGGCCGCCGAGGCGGGCGTGCCGAACATCGACGTCAGCTCCACCTTCGGCGTGCTCGCGCCGGCGGGCACGCCGGCGGCTGTCGTGGCGCGACTCAATGAAGCGCTCATCAAGGTCGTGCAGTCGCCCGAGGCCAAAGAGATGCTGCTCAAGCAGGGCGTGTACGCCGCGCCGCCCACCACGCCGGCGAAATCGGCCGAGCAGATCCAGGCCGAGGTCGCGCGCTGGAAAAAAGTCATCACCGAGTCCAATATCAAGTCCGACGAATAACGAGGCCCACGCACCCCATGTCCGCATCTCCCTTCGAACCCGACGACACCGCCGCCGACGCCAACGCGGGCATGCGCAAGGGCCTGACCAGCTACGGCGACCGTGGCTTCTCGCTCTTTTTGCGCAAGGCCTTCATCAAGGGCGCGGGCTACACCGACGCGGCGCTCGACCGCCCCGTGGTCGGCATCGCCAACACCGGCAGCGCCTACAACCCCTGCCACGGCAACGCGCCGCAGCTCATCGAGGCCGTCAAGCGCGGCGTGATGCTCGCGGGCGGCCTGCCGATGGACTTCCCGACCATCTCGGTGCACGAGAGCTTCGCCGCGCCGACCAGCATGTACCTGCGCAACCTGATGGCGATGGACACCGAGGAAATGGTGCGCGCGCAGCCCATGGACGCCGTGGTGCTGATCGGCGGCTGCGACAAGACCGTGCCCGCGCAGCTCATGGGCGCGGCCTCGGCGGGCCTGCCGTCGATCCAGCTCATCACCGGATCGATGCTCACGGGCAGCCACCGGGGCGAGCGCGTGGGCGCCTGCACCGACTGCCGGCGCTACTGGGGCAAGTACCGCGCGGGCGAGATCGACGCCGAGGAAACCGCCGACGTCAACAACCAGCTGGTCGCCAGCGTGGGCACCTGCTCGGTCATGGGCACGGCCAGCACCATGGCCTGCATCGCCGAGGCGCTGGGCATGACGGTGCCGGGCGGGGCCTCGCCGCCGGCCGTCACGGCCGACCGCATCCGCATCGCCGAGCAGACCGGCGCGCAGGCCGTGCAAATGGCGCGCGACCGGCTCACCATCGACAAGGTGCTGACCCCCGCCGCCTTCGAGAACGCGATGCGCGTGCTGCTGGCCATCGGCGGCTCGACCAACGGCATCGTGCACCTGGCGGCCATTGCCGGGCGCATGGGCCTGGACATCGACCTGCTCGCGCTCGACCGCATGGGCCGCGAAACGCCGGTGCTGCTCGACCTGAAGCCCTCGGGCCAGCACTACATGGAAGACTTCCACGCCGCCGGCGGCATGGCCACGCTGCTGCGCGAGCTCAAGCCGCTGCTGCACCTGGACGCGCTCACGGTCACGGGCCGCACGCTGGGCGAAGAGCTCGAACGCGCCGGCCCGGGCTTCAGGCAGGACGTGGTGCGGCCCGCGAACCGGCCGATCTATCCGCAGGGCGGCATCGCGGTGCTGTGGGGCAACCTGGCACCGGGCGGCGCGATCATCAAGCAATCGGCGGCCGACCCCGGGCTCATGGAGCACGAGGGCCGCGCCGTGGTGTTCGAGAACGCCGAAGACCTGGTGAGCCGCATCGACAGCGACGACCTGGACGTCACGCCGCACGACGTGCTGGTGCTGAAGAACATCGGCCCCAAGGGCGCGCCGGGCATGCCCGAGGCCGGCTACATCCCCATTCCGCGCAAGCTCGCGCGCGCCGGCGTGAAAGACATCGTGCGCATTTCCGACGGCCGCATGAGCGGCACCGCCTTCGGCACCATCGTGCTGCACGTGACGCCGGAGTCGGCCGTCGGCGGGCCGCTGGCCCATGTGCGCAACGGCGACCGCATCCGCCTGAGCGTGGCCGGGCGCGAGATCTCGCTGCTGGTGAGCGACGACGAGCTGGCGCGTCGCGCGAGCGAGACGAAGGTGGTGGAGCCCACCGCCGCGCGCGGCTACAAGAAGCTGTTCCTGCAGACCGTGATGCAGGCCGACAAGGGCGTGGACTTCGACTTCCTGCGCGCGCCGGACACCGTGGGCAAGGTGCCGCGCTAGCTTTTGCGGCCCTTCAGCCGCTCAACCGCACACCGCGCGCGCCTCGTCCAGCAACGCCTGCGCCAGCGCCACGCGCGGGCCGCGCCCGGCCCACACCAGGCCCACGCGCCGCACCGGCGCACGCTCGGGCAAGGGCACGCGCGCGATGTTCATGCCGGCGCGCCACATCGGCGCCCAGTCGGGCAACAGGGCCACGCCCAGGCCCTGCCCCACCAGCGCCGCCACGGCCATCAGGCCGTCGATTTCCAGGCGCTGCCGCACGCGGATGCCGTGGTCGCGCAAGTAGCGGTCGGCGAGTTGCCCGCCCAGCACCGAGCGGTCGTAGCGGATGAAGGGTTCGCTGGACAGCAGCTCGTGCGCGCCGCGCCGGGCCAAGGCCTGCGGCACGACCACCACCAGCGGCTCCTCGAACAGCACCTGGAACGTGCAGCCCTTGCCGACCGCGAACTGGGGCTCTACCACGATGGCCGCGTCGAGCGCGCCCGCCGCCACCTGCCGGCACAGCTCCACCGAGCTTCCCGGCGCCACGAACACCGACAGCTCGGGAAAGCGCGCGTACAGGCGCTCGAGCACCGGCGGCAGCACGCTGGTCAGGGCCGAGATGAACACGCCCAGGCGCAGTTCGCCCAGCGACACGCCGCCGCTGGCGGCCGCGCGCAGGTCGCGCACGTCGCGCAGCACGTCGCGTGCGCGATCGAGCATCTTCAGCCCCGCCTCGGTCGGGCGCACCGAGCGGCCCGAGCGCTGCACCAGCGCAGCGCCGATGTCTTCCTCGAGCGCCTTCACGCGCGCCGCGATCGCGGCCGGCGTGAGGTCGAGCCGGCGCGCGGCCTCGGCCATCGAGCCCAGTTCGACCACGGCGACAAAGCTCTGCAGGTATCGCGTATCCATCGGCGGGAATGTACAGGCCGCACCGTTTGCGACGAGGCTCCGGACCCAAAAAATTCTTGGGTCTGACCATGCCGTCTTCTTGCCCTGGAAGCGGCGTCGGCTTTGATACTGCCCCGATGACAAACAGACTTCGCGGCGTGATCGCCCCGGTATTGACGCCCTTCAACGACCGGCTCGAACCCGACGTGGGCCGCTTCATCGCGCACGCCCGGTGGCTGGCGGACAACCATGCGGGCCTTGCCATCTTTGGCACCAACTCGGAGGCCGCGTCGCTGTCGGTGCCCGAGCGCCTGTCGCTGGCCGAGGCGCTGGTGGAAGGCGGCGTGCGCCCGGCAAGCTGATGCCCGGCACGGGCGCCTGCGCCCTGCCCGACGCGGTCGAGCTGACCCGGCATGCCAGCAAGCTCGGGGCGGCCGGCGTGCTGGTGCTGCCGCCCTTCTACTTCAAGGGCGTGTCCGACGACGGGCTGTTTGCGTACTACGCGGAGATCATCGAGCGCGTGGGCAGCGGCTGCGCGCCCATCTACCTGTATCACATCCCGCAGATGACGCAGGTGCCCATCACGCTCGGATTGATCGAGCGGCTGCTCAAGCGCTACCCGCGTGTGATCGCGGGCGCCAAGGATTCGTCGGGAGACTGGAGCAACACCAAGGCCATGCTCGACCACTTCGCGGCCTCGGGCTTCGACGTGTTCCCCGCCAGCGAGTCGCTGCTGTCGCAGTCGCTGCCCCTGGGCGGCGCGGGGTGCATCAGCGCGACGGTCAACGTGAACCCGGCCGCGATTCACCGGCTGTTCCAGTCGTGGCAAGGCCCCGAGGGCGAAGCGCTGCAGCGCCAGGCCGATGCCGTGCGCAAGATCTTCCAGTCGGCGCCGATGATCCCGGCCATGAAGCATGTGGTGTCGCGCTTCTCGGCGCATGCGCCCTGGCGCGCGGTGCGCCCGCCGCTGGTTGCGCTGGACGATGCGGCGGGGCGCGGCGTTCTTGCGCAACTGGAAGCGACGGGCTTCGACATGCCCGGTTATCCGCGCTGAGGAACAAGAAGAGCAAGGAGCGCCGGAAAGAAACGCCGGGAATGCATCGCCTATAAAATGAGAGTCATTCTCATTAATGCGATGTGCCGTTCCCATGACCTCCGTTAACGCCGCAGCCAACGGCGCCATGCACACCTTCTATGCAGAGCACCACGGGTGGCTCAGTGCCTGGTTGCGCCGGCGGCTCGGGTGCTCACACAGCGCCGCCGACCTGGCGCAGGACACGTTCATGCGCGTGCTGCTGCGCCCGCAGGTGCTGCCCACGCTGCGCGAGCCCCGCGCCTACCTGTCCACGCTGGCCAAGGGCGTGGTCAGCGAACACTGGCGCCGCCAGGCGCTGGAGCGCGCCTACCTGGAAACACTGGCCCTGCTGCCCGAGCCGCTGGCGCTGTCGCCCGAAGAGCGGCTGGTGCTGCTGCAAACGCTCGACGAGATCGACGCCATGCTCGACGGCCTGGCCCCCAAGGCGCGCGAAGCCTTCGTGCTGTCGCAGCTCGAAGGGCTGACCTACGCCGCGATTGCCGAGCGCCTGCGGATCAGCGAGCGCACCGTCAAGCGCTACATGCAGCAAGGCTTCGAGCGCTGCCTGGCGCTGGTCGAATGAACGCCGCCGTGCTGCGCGAAGCCGCGCAATGGCTGGTGCGGCTGCACTCCGGCGACGCCCGCGCGAGCGACCACGAGGCCTGCGCGCGCTGGCGCCGCGCCGACCCCGCGCACGAGCAGGCCTGGCAGCGCGCCGAGCGCCTGTCGCAGAAGTTCGGCGCCGTGCCGCCCACCGTGGGCATGCCG
>NZ_MOWM01000147.1 GCF_016082275.1 Variovorax sp. E3 | reverse complement strand
CGAGCGCTCTGCCTGCCCCCATCCCGACCTTCCCCCAGAGGGGGAAGGAGCAAGACCATGAAGCCGACCGGCCGCGCCACCATCGCCGACGTCGCCGAGGCGGCCGGCGTTTCCAAAGCCACCGTCTCGCGTTTCCTCAACCACCGCGAGCGCCTGCTGAGCCCCGACATCGCCGCGCGCGTCGAGGTGGCCATCGCCAAGCTGGCCTATTCGCCGAGCCCGATGGCGCAGGCGCTGAGCCATGGCCGCTCGCGCCTGATCGGCCTGATCGTGGCCGACATCACCAACCCGTATTCGGTCGCCGTGCTGCGCGGCGCCGAAAAAGCCTGCCAGGACGCCGGCTACCTCGTGATGCTGTTCAACCTCGGCAACGAGAGTGAGCGTGAGCGCGAGGCCATCGACGCGCTCGCGGGCTACCAGGTCGACGGCTTCATCCTCAACACGCTGGGGCGCGGCAGCAACGTGGTCGATGCGGTCACGCTGCACGGCAAGCCCGCCGTGCTGGTCGACCGCCGCCACACGGGCATGCACACCGACTTCGTCTCGCTCGACAACCACGCCGCGATGACGGCCACCTGCGGCCATCTGGTCGAGGGCGGTTATCGCGAGCTGCTTTACGTCACCGAGCCGCAGAAGGGCGTGAGCTCACGGCGCGAGCGCACGGCCGCCTTCGCGCCTGCGTGGCCGCGCACGAGCCGCGCGTGGCGGGCGAGATCTTCGAATGCGTCGAGGGCGGCCACGACGCGCTCGACGAGGCCCTGCGCGCCCTGCGCCAGCGCGCCAAGCGAGGCCGCCGCGCGGCGGTGGTCGCCGGCAATGCCGTGGTCACGTTGCGCGTGGCGCAGGCCATGGCGCGGCTGGGCTGGCAGTTCGGCAGCGACCTGGGTTTCGTCGCTTCGACGATCCGGAATGGGCTTCCCTCATCGGCCCGGGCTTGAGCACCGTGGCCCAGCCCACCGACGCCATCGGCCGCACGGCCGCCATGTGCCTGATCGAGCGGCTGCGAGGGCTGGAAGAACCGCCTCGCCAGTTGCTGTTGCCTGGTGAGCTGGTGGTGCGAGGGTCGTCTCAGGCCTAGTCGTTGTTCCGTTCGAGGAGCTTCAGGGCGCGCTCACGTCGACGGTGTGCTCTGCTCCGCGAATGTCCCCCGGCCTGCGGCCTCCTCCTTTATTTCGCTGCGCAGAGCACACCGCCGACGTGAGCGTTTTCAGAGCACTGGTTGATCGGCTGCGAACCGACAAGGTGCCCAAGTGCGCAGGGCATCGGGTGCTTCCCGCAGCGAAATAAAGGAGGAGGGGCGAAGCCCCGGGGGACATTCGCGGAGGGAAGTACCCGGTGTCCTGCGCACACGCCCTGAACAAAGCCGTCCTGGAACAACTCAAGCAGCACGCGCATCCTGCACCGCCCGGTCGAAGGTCAACGGCCCCCGCATCCAGTCCGCCGCGCGCTCGGCAATCATGATCGTCGGCGCATTCGTATTGCCGCCGATGAGCGTAGGCATGACCGACGCGTCGACCACGCGCAAGTTCGCGATGCCGTGCACGCGCAGCTTGGCGTCGACCACGGCCATGGCGTCGGTGCCCATCTTGCAGGTGCCCACCGGGTGGTAGATGGTGTCGGCGCGCGCTCGGATGTGTTGCAGCAGTTCTTCGTCGGTCCGCACGTTCGCCGTGTAGAGCTCGTCGTCGCGGTAGGGCGCGAGTGCCGGTGCGCGCAGGATCTCCCGCATCTTCTTCACACCCTGCAGGAGCCTCGCCACGTCCTGCTCGTCCGACAGAAACCGGGGGTCGATGCGCGGCGCCGACGCGGGGTTGGCGTCGTTCAGTCGCACGTCGCCACGTCCGTTCGGCCGCAGCACGCAGGCATGGCATGAGAAGCCGAAGCCGCCATGCAACTTGCGCGCGTGGTCGTCCACCAGCCCGATCACGAAGTGCAACTGCAGGTCGGGCCGTTGCAGCCCGGGCGATGTCCTGATGAACGCGCCGCCCTCGGCGAACGGTGTCGAGATCAAACCCTTGCCGGTGCGGCGCCACTCGGGAATGGCCTTCAGAAAGTTGAACATCCCCGCCGGCCCCAACCCCGGCAAGCCCTTTGCCTTCGTGCGGTAGGCCAGGATGAAATCGACATGGTCCTGCAGGTTGCGTCCCACGCCCGGCAACGCATGCCGCACCGCGATGCCGTGGCGCGCCAGCTCTTCCGGATCGCCGATGCCCGACAGCATCAGCAACTGCGGCGAGTTGAACGCGCCGCCGCACAGCACCACCTCGCGCCGCGCCGAGAGCGTGTCGATGTTGCCGCCCCGGCGCACCTCGACGCCCGTGGCGCGCCGGCCGTCGAGCAGCACGCGCTGCGCCTGCGTGCCCGTCAGCACCGTGAGGTTGGCGCGCGCCTTCATCACCGGGTGCAGGTACGCGGCGGCGGCCGAGCAGCGCTCGCCGTTCCTGTCGCCGCCGTGGAACTGCGTGACCTGGTAGAGCCCCGCGCCTTCCTGCTCCACGCCGTTGAAATCGTCGTTGCGCGGCACGCCGCATTCCATGGCCGCGCGCACGAAGGCCTCGCTGATCTCGCGCGGCGACTGCTGGTCGGCCACCTGCAGTGGGCCGCTCGCGCCGTGCATCGCGCTCTCGCCGCACTGGTTGCCCTCGGCGTGCCTGAACCACGGCAGCACGTCGGCGAACGACCAGCCCGCGCAGCCGGCGCGCTCCCAGTCGTCGTAGTCGCAGGCGTGGCCGCGCACATAGAGCATCGCGTTGATGGCGCTCGAGCCGCCCAGGCAGCGCCCGCGCGGCTGGTAGCCGCGGCGCCCGTTCAGGCCGGGCTGCGGCACGGTCTGGTAGGCGTAGTTGTTGATGCGCGGGCGTCCCGACAGCATGGCCGCCGCGCCGGCCGGTGCCCGCACCAGCACGTCGCGCCCGTCGCCGCCGGCCTCCACCAGGCAGACCTGCACGGCGGGGTCTTCGCTGAGCCGCGCGGCCAGCGTGGCGCCGCCGGAACCGCCGCCCACGATCACGTAGTCGAACTCCATGAGGTGTCGTCCTTTGTGTTGTCTCGGGCCCGGTCTTTGCCGGGCGCCGGCTTTATAACCGGCATGCCCGTCCCACGGGGTTTCCCCTGCCTTCGGCGAAAGCGCAATGACAGTTGTGCAAGCGAAACTCCAAGGCATGCAGCAGAACTACACCAACAACATCTCCCGGCGCGGCATGCTGCGCCTGTCCCTCGGCGGCACCGCCATGGTCTCCCTTCCCGGCATCGGCTGGGCCGCGACCGGCGCCGCCAGCCCGGCTTTTGCCGACGGCCTGCCGCGCAGCAGCCCGGAGGCGCAGGGCATTTCTTCGGCATCGATTCTGGCCTTCATCGATGAGGCCGAGCGCAGCGCGTTCGAGCTGCACGGCTTCATGCTGTGGCGCAACGGCCATGTGGTGGCCGAAGGCTGGTGGGACCCCTACAAGGCCGAGCGCCGCCACATGACGCACTCGCTGACCAAGAGCGTCACCGTGTGCGCGGTCGGCATGGCCATTGCCGACGGCAAGTTCGGGCTGGACGACAAGGTCGTCTCCTTCTTCCCCGAACACCTGCCGCCCACCGTCAGCCCCAACCTCGCGGCCATGACCGTGCGCGACCTGCTCACCATGCGCACCGGCCACGAGTCGATGGTGTCGGGCTCGGTGTGGCGGCCCATCCGCACGAGCTGGATCGCCGAGTTCTTCAAGATCCCGGTGGTCTACACGCCGGGCAGCAAGTTCGTCTACACCAGCGCGGCCACGTACATGCTGTCGGCCATCGTCACCAGGACCACGGGGCAGTCGGTGGCCGACTACCTCAAGCCGCGCTTCTTCGAGCCGCTGGGCATCACCGGCTACGAGTGGGACGTGGGCCCCGAGGGCATTTCGCCCGGCGCCAACGGCCTGAGCTGGAAGACGGTCGACTCGCTCAAGCTCGGCATCCTGCATGCGCAGAACGGCCTGTGGAACGGCAAACGGATCCTCACCAGGGAGTGGGTCGACGCGGTGCACGCGCCGCACACCAAGGACAAGTACGGCTACCAGTGGTGGCTGGGCCCGCGCGGCGCCTACAACGCCGACGGGCTGTTCGGCCAGTATTCGGTGGTGTTCCCCGAGCAGAACGCGGTGCTCGCGCTCAACTCGGCGCTGCCGCCCAAGGCCGGCTTCAACGCGGGCCTGCTGTACAAGCACTTTCCCGCCGCGTTCAGCGACGGCGCCGCAGTGCCCGCGAACGCCACGGGCAATGCCGCGCTCAAGGCCCGCACGCGCAACCTGCAACTGCTGCCGCCAGTGAAACCCGGCAGCTCGCTGGTGGCCGCGCACGTGTCGGGCCAGCGCTTCGACTTTCCGGAGAACGCCGAGAAGATCAAGTCGATGCGGCTGGACTTCACGGCCGACGCCTGCACCTTCACCATGGAAGACGAGCGCGGCACGCACAAGGTGCAGGCCGGCCTGCGCGAGCCGCTGGAGGGCGACACCACCGTCACCGGCAACAGGCTGCACCACGAGTACCAGCCCGACGTGATGCGCGTGGTGGCCAGCGGCGAGTGGCTCGACGCGCGCACCTTCGTCATGACCTGGACCTTCGTGGAGTCGGCCTTCCGCGACACCGTGGTGTGCCGCTTCTCGGGGCCGTACCTGCGCTTCGACCGCAGCGTGAACGTCAATTCGAGCGCCACCGAAATGCCCACGCTCACCGGAAAACGCGCCGCCGCCTGAGCCCGCTTTCAGTTGCGGCCAGAATCGGCGGATGCCATCCACGATTCTGCTGATCGACGACCACGCCATGTTCCGCGAGGGCCTGTTCCTCGCGCTGCGCGAGGCCGAGCCCTCGATGACCATCGAAACCGCCAGCAGCGGCGGCGAAGCGCTCGACGCGCTGGCCACGCTGCCGCGGCTCGACGCCGTGATGACCGACTACTACCTGCCCGACCTGGGCGGTGCCGCGCTGGTCAAGCAGCTGCACCGGCGCCGGGGCGGCCTGCGCATCCTGGTGCTGTCGGCCTCCGAAGACCCGCACGACATCGAGACCGCGCTCGAAGCCGGCGCGCAGGGCTTCGTTCACAAGTCGGCCGACAGCCGGCAGCTGCTGGACGCGCTGCGCCGCGTGATCGGCGGCGAGCAGGGCGTGGTGCAGGCGTCGCCGCAGGGCAGTGCGCTGCTGCCGGTGCTGTCGACCCCCACCGACAGCCTGAGCCAGCTGACCGCGCGCCAGACCGAGGTGCTGCACCTGGTGTGCGAGGGCCTGCGCAATGCGCAGATCGCCGAGCGGCTGGCGACCTCCGAGAAGACGGTCAAGGCGCACATCTCGGCGATCTTCGCGGCGCTGGGCGTGTCCAACCGCACGCAGGCCACGATCGCGGCGCGGCGCGTGGGGCTGCTGGGCAAGCCGCGCTGATGGCGGCCGTTCACTCGGGCCGGGGCGAGCCGGGCGCGAGCAGCTTGTCGACCCAGTTGCGCAGCGCGTCCACTTCCACCGGCTTGTGCAGGATCGGGATCGAGCGCGCCGCGGCTTCGATCAGGCGCGCGGGGTCGGTGTCGCCGCTCACCAGCAGCGCGGGAATGGCGGCGTCGTTGTACTCCTCGTGCATGCGGTCGATGGCCTCGATGCCGGTCTCGTGCTCGCGCAGGCGGTAGTCGCTCACGATCAGGCCGGGCTTGCCGGGCACGTCGGCAATCCGTTCCACCAGCTCGGCCGGGCCCGCGGCTGCGATCACGCGGTGGCCCCAGCTTTCGAGCAGCAACTGCAGGCCTTCGCGGTTCTGTGCGTCGTCGTCGATCACCAGGATCAGCTGGCCGGTGGCGGGGTTCGCGGGCCTTGCTGACGCAGGGGGCGTGCGCGCCTCGGCGGCGAATGCGCCGCCGGCCTCGGCCCCCGTGTCCGGCGCCGAGGCCCGGCGTGCCTCCACGCTCAGCAGGAAGACCGTGCCCCGCCCCTCGACCGAGCGCAGCGCCAGCGTGTGCCCCAGCAGCGCGGCCGTGCGGCGCACGATGGCCAGGCCCAGCCCCAGTCCCTTGCCGCGGTCGCGCTCGGGGTTTCGCAGCTGGTGGAACTCCCAGAAGATGCGTTCGTGCTCGTGCTTCGGAATACCCGGCCCCGTGTCCCAGACCTCGATGCGCACGGTGTCGCCGCGTGGGCGGCAGGCGATCAGCACGCGCCCGTGCGGCGTGTGCGCGATGGCGTTGCTGACGAGGTTGCGCAAGATGCGCTCCAGCAGCACGGGGTCGGAGTGGACGCGTGCGGCGCAGCGTCGCACCTTCAGCGCCAACCCCTTCTGCTGGGCCTGCGGCGTGTATTCCGCGCGGATCTGGTCGAGCAGTCCGTCCAGCGCGAAGTTCTGCATGCGCGGATGGATCACCCCCGCATCGAGCCGCGAAATGTTGAGCAGCGCATCGAACAGGTGCCCCATCGCGGCGCTGGCCTTGGTGATGTTCTCGACCAGGTAGCGGCCATGCACCGACAGCCGCTCGTTCGCGAGCAGCCCGAGGAACAGGCTCATTGCGTGCACCGGTTGGCGCAGGTCGTGGCTGGCTGCCGCGAGGAAGCGCGACTTCTCCAGGTCGCTGCGTTCGGCGGCTTCCTTCTCCAGCCGCACCTGCCGCAGCAGCGCCATGTTTTCATAGCCCAGCCGCAGCGCGTTCAGGTGCGTGCGGTTCATGCGGTGGATGAACGCGACCGTGGCCACCAGGTAGGCGGCGCCGCTGGAAACCAGCGCCAGGTTCACGGCCGACGGCTGCACCGCCAGCGCGATGAAGGTCGGCGCGAAGGTCGGCACCACGAATGCATACACGGCCGACAGCACCATGTAGTTCGAGTAGATGGCGCCCGTGCCCAGCCCGAACAGCACCACGATGAAGAAGAGCTGGTACTCCAGCGGCACGAAGAAGGTCCAGTAGGCGAAGGGCAGCCCCCACAGGATGCCCGAGGCCACGTTGCCCGCCACCATCTGCCGCAGCCACCGCTCGCCCGCGCCCGGGCGGTGGCGCACGCGGTGGTAGTGCAGCATGGCGACGAAGCGGCCGCTCGCCACCAGCAGCGTGGCCACCAGCCAGACGACGACCTGCGTCTTCGGGACCACCGCGAGCATCACGTAGGCCACCACGCAGGCCGAGATGACCGAGCCGCCCAGCGCGAACGGAAAGCTGCGCAGCAGCACGGAAACCTGCACCTCGAAGATGCGCTGGCTGTCGGTGGGCGTGGAGATGTGGGTCATGTGAAGCTCGCCGGGGCGGTGGCGATGTTCTAGCGCGGCCGGCCCGCGCGGGCATCGGACTTTAGTCCAACGCGTTCGCCGCTTTCCGTGCGCCAGGCGAGCCTGCGCGCGCCTATCGTTTTCCCGAAGGTGGTGCGTGCCCCTCGGCGCATGCACCGCGATGTTCATTGGGCGCGCGCCAGGAGAACTATTTTTTAGTTCGCCCGTTGCGAAAAACGGTGCTTGGTGCGCACGCACCGCACTCCTAGCATTCCCCTCGCCGGTACCGCATGCCTTCTCGCATCGCAGGCGGATGGCACATGAACACAAGCGCCGAACGACTTCACCTCATCGCATCGAAGCAAAGGAATCCGCCATGGCCAACCTCCGCGACCCGGGTCGCCGCAGTCTTCTGAAGACCTCCCTCATTGCCGGCGGCCTGTCCGCCGGCGGGCTGCTCTCGGTCGATGCCTTCGCGCAGGGCAAGGCGCGCATCAACATGCAGCTGGGCTGGATCGTCGGGGGCAACCAGATCGGCGAGGTGGTGGCCAAGCGCATGGGCTTCTACGAGCAGGAGGGCATCGACTTCGCGATCCAGCCGGGCGGACCGAACATCGACGGCGTGGCCATCATCGCCTCGGGCCGCTACGAAGTGGGGCAGGTGTCGTCGAGCCCGTCGATCATGCTGGCGGTGTCGCAGGGCCTGCCGATCAAATGCTTCGCGGTGGGCGCGCAGAAGCACCCCTACACCTACTTCTCGCTCGCGAAGAACCCGGTGCGCAAGCCCGCCGACCTGATCGGCAAGCGCGTGGGCATTCCGTCGACGGCCGCCATCCTGCTGCGCGCATTGCTGGCCAAGAACAAGATCGCCGAGAAGGACGTCAAGGTCGTCTCCATCGGCGCCGACATGTCGCCGCTGCTCACGGGGCAGGTCGACGTGGTGACGGGCTGGCTCACCAACACCACCGCCATCAAGGTGCTGGGCCCCGACATCGCCTCGCTCACGCAGTGGGACGCGGGCGTGCGGCTTTACGCGCTGCCTTACTACGCGTCGAACAAGACGCTGGAGACGCAGCCCAAGGTCATCGAGGCCTTCCTGCGCGCCACCGCCAAGGGCTGGCACCACGTGCGCGCCAACCGCGACCAGTCGGTCGACATGCTCATCAAGGAATACCCCAACCTCAAGCGCGAGGACGAACGCGTGGCGGTCGACGTGATGCTCGAATACGCCTTCGGCGGCGCCGCGCAGACGCAAGGCTGGGGCGCGATGGACCCGGCCGTGTGGCAGGAGCAGATCGCCACCTACGCCGAGCTGGGCCAGTTCACCGCGCGCACGCCGAAGGTCGAAGACGTGATCTCGCTCGACGCGCTGAAGGCCACCGCCGCCGCGCGTGCGATGAAGGGCTGAGGCCATGTCCGCTGTTCTCCACGCGCCCCCCGCATCCGCGCCCGCGATCACGTGCCGCGACATCGGCGTGCGCTTTTTCACCGAGCGCCGCGACGTCACCGCCATCAAGAGCCTCGACCTCGATGTGGCGCAGGGCGAGTTCCTCACGCTGCTGGGCCCCTCGGGCTGCGGCAAGTCGACCTTCCTGCGCGTGGTGGCCGACCTGCTGCAGCCGAGCCGTGGCCGCATCGAGGTGCTGTCTTCCACGCCGCAGGCCGCGCGCAAGAACCGCGACATCGGCTTCGTGTTCCAGGACGCGGCGCTGCTGCCGTGGCGCACCGCGCTGCAGAACGTGGAGCTGCCGCTGCAGGTGGGCGGCGGCGCGAGCCGCAAGGGCCGCCGCTCGCCGCTGGAGCTGCTCGAGCTGGTGGGGCTGAAGGACCGCGTGAACGCCTTCCCGCACGAGATGTCGGGCGGCCAGCGCCAGCGCGTGTCGATTGCGCGCGCGCTGGCCAGCGACCCCAAGATCCTGTTGATGGACGAGCCCTTCGGCGCGCTCGACGAGATCACGCGCGACCGGCTCAACGAAGAGATATTGCGGGTGTGGCGCGAGACCGGCGTGACGATCCTGTTCGTCACCCACAGCATCCACGAGGCCGCGTTCCTCGGCCAGCGCGTGCTGATGCTGGCCGCCAACCCGGGCCGCGTGCGCGAGATCGTGCCCGTGGAGCTGCCCGTGGAGCGCACGCTCGAAATGCGCGAGACCCCCGAGTTCGTCCGTCTCACGAGCCATCTGCGGCGCGTGCTCGAAACCTGCTGAGGCCGATGCCATGAATACCCGTTCCATCGACACCGCCGTGCCCGGCGCCATCGGCGCGCCGCCCTCGGCAGACCCCGAATACCTGGCCTGGGCCGCGGCGCGGCAAAAGCGCATCTGGCGCCGCCGCATCCTGCCCGCGATGGGCATCGTCGGGCTGCTCGTGCTGTGGTGGGCCGTGATCGTCGCGTTCGGCGTCAAGCCCTTCATCGCGCCCACGCCGTGGGCCGTGCTGGAGACGCTCTACGCCAAGCGCGACGTGCTGCTCGACAACCTGCTGCCCACCGCGTTCGAAGCCGCCGGCGGCTTCGTGCTGGGCAACCTCGCGGCGATCGTCGTGGCCACGATCTTCGTGCACAACAAGACGCTGCAGGACATCTTCTTTCCGGTGGTGCTGATGTTCAACGCCGTGCCGCTGGTGGCCAAGGCGCCGGTGCTGGTGCTCATCATGGGCAACGGCGTGGAGCCGAAGATCACCATCGCGGCGCTGGTGTGCTTCTTTCCGACGCTGGTGAACATGGTGCGCGGGCTGGAGTCGGTCAACCCGCAGGCGATGGAGCTGATGCGCGTGCTGTCGGCCAGCAAGACCGAGATCTTCTTTCGCCTGCGGCTGCTGAACGCGCTGCCGTACCTGTTCTCGGCCCTGCGCATCGCGGCGTCGATGTGCGTCATCGGCGCGGTGGTGGGCGAGTGGGTCGGGGCCACGGTGGGCATCGGCGCCATGATCCTGCAGGCCACCTTCAACTTCGATTCGCCGCTGCTGTACGCCGCGATCGTGATGAGCGCCACGCTCTCGGGTCTGTTCTTCCTGCTGGTGACGCTGGCGGAGAAGTGGGTCATCCGCTGGCAGCCGGAGAACGCGCAATGACGCCGCGCTGAGCAAACGTTCCGCAACGCACCGGGCAAGCAACGACCGGCTGAACCACGGATTCAGCCGGCGAGTTTCGACACATCCAAACATTTCAACAGGAGAGTTCTATGAGCCGTATTGGCGACTGGATGCAGGAGCCGCGCACGACGTGCGCGTGGCAGCCGAATCGGACGTGGTGGTGGTCGGTGGCGGCCCCGCCGGGCAGGCCGCGGCATTGGCCGCCGCGCGCAACGGCGCGAGCGTGACCTTGCTGGAGCGCTACAACCACCTGGGCGGCCTGGCCTCGGGCGGCATGGTGCTGGTGCTGGACGACATGTGGGACAGCCACCAGCAGGAGATTTCGGTGCGCGGCATCTGCCTGGAAATGATCGAGCGCATGTCCGCGCTCGGCCTGGCCGAGTACCCGCGCCAGCAGGACTGGGGCACGCTGCCCGAGTCGGTGCGGCGCTGGAAGCGCTGGGGCACCTACGACTTCCACAGCAAGGAGAAGCCGCACCCCATCTGCTTCGCGGCCGCCTTCGACCCCGACGCATGGAAGCGCACCTCGCTGGAGATGGTGCAGCAGGCCGGCATCGAGCTGCGGCTGCACTCGTGGTTCTCGCGCACGCTGGTGGAAGACGGCAAGGTCAAGGGCGTGGTCTGCGAGACCAAGGGCGGGCGCGAAGCCATCCTGGGCAAGGTGGTGATCGACACCACCGGCGACCTCGACGTGGCCGCGTCGGCCGGCGCGCCGCACATCAGCGGCAGCTACATCGTGACGACCGTGTTCCGCCTCGGTGCGGTGGACACCGAGGAGGCCGAGCGCTTCGAGCGCGAGGAGCCCGAGACCTGGCAGGCGCTGGACCGCGAGATCAAGCACATGCTGGGCGGCGCGTGGGAGGCGTGGTGGCTGAAGACGCCGCTGCCGGGCGTGGTGTGGTGCAACTGCCCGCACATGCCGGGGCTCGATGGGCTGAAGGTGAGCGACCTCACGCGCGCGAGGTGCAGGGCCGCGCCACCATCCACAAGGTGATCGAGTTCGTGCGCGCGAAGCTGCCGGGCTTCTCGAAATGCACGCTGATCGACATGGCGCCGCAGACCGGCATCCGCCAGACCCGCCTGCTCGAAGGCGCCTACGTGATGACCAAGGAAGACGTGGCCCAGCGCACGCGCTTCGAGGACAGCGTGGCGCGCGGGCGCGACTACTACTACCCCTACCGCACGCTGCTGCCGCGCAGCGTGGAGAACCTGCTGGTGGCCGGGCGCCACTACTCGGCCACCTCGGCCGCGCAGAAGATCTCGCGCGAGATCCCGCCCTGCATGGCCATGGGCGAGGCCACGGGCACCGCCGCCGCGCTGGCGCTGAACGCCGGCGTGTCGGTGCGCGAGGTCGACATCGCCAGGCTGCAGAAGACGCTGCGCGCGCAAGGCGCCGACCCCGGCGACCAGAAGGGCCCGAATGCCGACGTGCCCGCCATCGCCCGTTCGTTCGCCAAGGAGGCCGCATGACCGCACAAGCACTGCCGCTGGACGGCATCCGCATCATCGACTTCACGCAGGTCATGATGGGCCCGGTCTGCACGCAGATGCTGGCCGACCACGGCGCCGACGTGATCAAGATCGAGCGCAAGGGCGCGGGCGACCTGAGCCGCTCGACCTTCGCGCCGGTGGCCGGTGAAGACAACCCGATCTTCTGCAGCCTGAACCGCAACAAGCGCAGCGTGGAAATCGACCTGCGCGACGAGGCGCAGATGGAACTGGTGAAAGCGCTGATCGCCGGCGCGACGTGGTCACCAACAACTTCCGCGCCGGCGTGATGGAGCGCCTGGGCCTGGGCTACGAAGACTGCAAGCGGCTGAACCCGCGCATCATCTATGCGGTGGGCACCGGCTTCGGCGAGACCGGCCCCTACGCCCACAAGGGCGGACAGGACGTGCTCGCGCAGGCGCTCACCGGCGTGATGGCGCGCCGCGCCGATGCGTCGGTGCCGGTGTCGATCTACCCCACGGCGCTGGCCGACTACACGGCCGGCATGCACATGGTGCAAGGCATCCTGCTGGCGCTGCTGCAGCGCGAGCGCACCGGCGAGGGCCAGAAGATCTCGGTGTCGCTCTACAACTCCATGCTCGCCATGCAGATGCAGGAAGCGGCCATGGTGATGATGGAAGACTCCGAGGTGAACTGGGCCGCCATGCCGCTGTCGGGCGTGTTCGACACGCAGACCGGGCCGCTGGTGCTGGTGGGCGCGTTCAAGGCCAACCCGCTGCGCGACATCTGCACGGCGCTGGGCCTGGAAGACCTGTCGCTCGATGCGCGCTACGCCAACCTGAGCGCGCAGTTCGCCAACAAGACGGCGCTGCACGACATCTTCCGCGAGCGCTTTTCGAGCAACACGCGCGACCACTGGCTCGCGAAGCTCGAAGAACAAGACCTGCTCTCGGCGCCCGTGCGCGACATGCGCGAGGCGCTGGTCGACCCGCAGACGCTGCACAACGCGATGATTCTCGAAGGCGGCGCCGCGTCGGGCCGGCCGCTGAAGTTCATCGGCAGCCCGATCCAGATGTCGGGCGCCAAGGCCGGCCTGCGCCGCGAGCCGCCCAAGCTCGGGCAGCACACGGCCGAGGTGCTGGCCGAAGCGCGCGCGCTGATCGAGGAGGCCGACGCATGAGCGTTCTCTTTGAGGTCGCAGACCATGTCGCGACCGTCACCATCGACCGGCCCGAGGTGCTCAACGCGGTCGACCTGCCGACCGAAGCCGAGCTGCAGCGCATCTGGCTTGAGATCGAGTCGCGCGACGACATCCGCGCGGTGGTGCTCACCGGCGCGGGCGAGCGCGCGTTCTGTTCGGGCGCGGACCTGAAGAACACCTCCAACCTCAAGGGCGTCGAGTACTGGGCGGCGGCCCGGCCCGGCGGGTTCGGCGGCATCGCGCTGCGCGAGACGCTCGACGTGCCGGTGATCGCGCGCGTCAACGGCCTGGCGCTGGGCGGCGGCTTCGAGATGGTGCTGGGCTGCGACATCGTCGTGGCCTGCGAGGAGGCCAGCTTCGGCCTGCCCGAGCCGCTGGTCGGGCGCCTGCCGCTGGACGGCGGCATGCTGCTCTTGCAACGCCAGATTCCCTACCGCCAGGCCATGGGCATGATGCTCACCGGCCAGCGCGTGAAGGCGCCGCGCGCGCTGGAGATGGGCCTGGTCAACGAGGTGGTGCCGCGCGCCGAGCTCGACACCGCCGTCAACCGCTGGGTGCAGCAGATGCTGGCCTGCGCGCCGCTGTCGCTCAAGGCCATCAAGCAGGTGGTGCGGCGCACGGGCACGCTGTCGCCGGCCGAGGCGCACCGCATGCGGCTGCCGGCGCTGGTGGCGGCGCTGCAGTCCGAAGACGCGAACGAAGGCGTGCTGGCGTTCCAGCAGAAGCGCAAGCCGCGGTGGCAGGGCCGCTAGGCCCGCGCTGGATGCCATGCCCCACGTCATCACCGGTGCCTGCATCGACATCAAGGACGGCGCTTGCGTCAAGTGCTGTCCGGTCGATTGCATCTACGAAGGCGAGCGCACTCTGTACATTCACCCGGATGAATGCATCGACTGCGGCGTTTGCGTGTCCGCCTGCCCCACGCAGGCCATCTACGAAGACCTTCGGCTGCCGCCCGAAATGGCACATTTCACGGCCATCAACCGCGACTTCTTCGCGGCGAACGTCAGCGGCTGGGCTCGCCGGGCGGCGCGACGCGAAGCGCGTGGCGTGCGACCATCCCGCCATTGCAGCGCTGCCGCGGTGAGCCGGCGCCCCGCGGGAGGGCCGACTGATGCACGCCAGCATTCTCAAATACTTCATCGAGGTGGCGAGCTGCGGTTCGGTGCGCAAGGCCTCGGAGCGGCTGTTCGTGGCGGCCAGCGCGGTCAACCGGCAGATCCACAAGCTGGAGGACGAGCTGGGCGTGGAACTGTTCGACCGCATGCCCAACGGGCTGCGCCTGAACGCGGCCGGCGAACGCCTGCTCAAGCACGCGCAGGAAACGCTGCACCAGTACCAGGTGATGCGCACCGAGCTCGACGCGCTCAAGGGCGAGCGCACCGGCCACGTGAAGGTGGCCGCGATGGACTCGTTCTTCGAGGACCTGCTGCCCTCGGCGGTGGAAGACTTTTTGCAGGTGTTCCCCGCCGTGACGTACACCATCACCGCGGTGCAGCCGATGGACGTGGCGCAGATGGTGATGTCGGGCCAGGTCGACGTGGGCATGACCTTCGTGAGCCGGCTGCCGGGCGGCGTGGCGGCGGTGGCGCTGGCCAACCTGCCGATCGGCGTTGTGATGCCGCCGGGGCACCCGCTGGCCAACCATGCACGCGTGTCGCTGAAGGAGTGCGCGCGCTACCCGTTCCTGCGCTCCAGCTCGCACCCGGTCATCAGCGCCGCGCTGTCGCCCGAGTTCGCCGCCTTCTGGGACGACATGGAGCCGGCCGCCACCTGCAATTCGACGCCGATGCTCAAGCGGCTGATCATGGCCGGCAAGGGCATCTCGTGCTTCTCGAAGATCGCCTTCATCGAGGACCTGAAGCGCGGCGACCTGATCTGGCGGCCCTTCGAGCTGCCGGCGCTCGACCAGTTGCAGGTCGGCATCGTGGTGCCGTCGCAGCGTGTGCTGCCGCACGTGACGCAGAACTTCGTCGGCCGCATGGCGCGCCGGCTGACCCAGCTCGAGATCGCGGCTGCGGCCGTGTGATGGCGGACGGCTTCGTGCAGCGCTCGCCCGTCGGCGACGAGGGCGCTACGTGTCGTCTCCATGCGTCGCGCCGGTGTCGAAGGCGTAGGCGCCCAGGTAGGTCAGCGAGCTTTGTTCGGGGCAGCTCGGGTGGTTCGGCGCGAAGGCGCAGATCGCCGCCTTGAAGAGATCGGCCGAGCGCACTTTGCCGATCCACGCGTCGTCGCAGGAGAAGCCCTTGAGCAGTTCCCAGACCGGCAGGCGCGTTTCGGAAAAGATGCTCTCGATGCAGCCGGGCTCACAGTGGCGCAGCCCGGTTTCCTCGGCGAAGGCGGAGGGCAGCGCGTCGCCGTCTTCGGTGTAGCGCGTGGCGACGAAGGCCAGCAGTTCGCTCTCCGACGCAAAGCCGCTGTCGGACGCGAAGACATGCACCACGGATGCGTCAGCTGTAGTCCGCATAACCGCCCAGTTGGCCGCAATGCAGGCAGCGGAAAACGAAGACCGCGAGGTCGCGTTCGCGCGACGGCGTGTCCAGCAGCGCCTGCCAGTCGGTGTCGGACGCGATGTGCGTTTCCTCCCGAAGGGTGTCGACGAACTCGCGCCCCGCCTGCGACGCGATGAGCGCGCGGTCGACATGCGCGAGCTCGCCGATGAAGCGGCCGGCGTCGTTGCAGTGCGCCCACCAACGCTCCTGCTGCCAGCTGAAGAAACTGGGCGTGCGCTGCGACACCTCCTGGACGATGGGCAGGGGCAGCTCGACATCGCCCATGCCCACGCCGGCCGCGTCGTTGAACTCGCCGTCGAACTTCGCGGCGGCCGAGCCGTCGGCGATGCACCACGGGCAGAAGTGCGACTCGTCGCCGATGGCGTAGAAGCTGCCGCCGTAGATGTAGCCGGTGGCCTGGCCGCAGCACTGGCAGCTTTCGCCGGAGGTGCGCATCACGCCCGACTCGAACGGGTCGGCGTAGTAGCGGAATTCGGGCAGCGCGCGCGCCGGGTCGGGCTGCACGGCTTCGGGAATGCGGGCCTGGTCGATGGCGGCCCGCAGGTCGGCGGCGTAGGGCGCCGACCATTGGTCGGTGTGTGCGTCGAACAGCAGGATGTCTTCGGCGATGGCGCCCGTTGCAGGGTCGCGGCGCACGAAGAGCTGGCGGTACATCGAGTAGTCGTGCGCGATGCTGATGCCGTCGCGCGGAAAGCGCGTGTCCTGCAATGCGAGCCGGGTGTAGTGCAGCACGTCTTCGGCGGTGCGCTTCATCTGCTTGCGGTCGCTGCTGTCGAACACGGGGTACAACTGCCATTCGCCGTCGCGCTGGCGCGGGTCGCCGAAGCGGCCGCCGTTGGAGGCCGCGTAGCAGCCGCGCAGCACCGGGGGCAGGGCGGCGGCGAGTTTTTCTTCGAGGGCGCGCAGTGTGGCCTCGGGCGCGGGCGGTGGTGGAGCAAAGGTCGCGGTCATGTCGAAGGCGAGTGGATCGAGCGAGAGTATGCCGAACGCCGCGCCGGCCTCGCGATGCGTCCGGGCGCCTTCTAGAATCGCCGGCGCATTCCTTTCATTTTTCTTTCGGGCCGCGCGCATGCGGCTCGCCTGGAGCGCAACGCTCCTTCTTTTTTTCTTCTTTTTCGTTGATGCATTCCAGATTCCCGTTCGCGCTTTCCTCTGCCTTCCTGGCTCTTTCTTTCTCCACCGCCTGCGTTGCGGCAGGCCCGCAGCTCGTGCTCGTGCCCGACGCCGAAAAGGCGCCGAAAACCGCGCAGGCGCCCTCGCTCGACGGCGCCATCACCGCCTTCGCCGGCCTGGCTTCCGGCTCGTACTTCTGGCCCGAAGGCTGCTGGCCGAACAGCTGATCGCGGGGCTGGCTTCGCCGCGCCATCGCCAGCAGCAAGCGCTGCCGGGCGGCCAGCGGGTGCTGTCGTCGTACCGCCTGCCCAACGGCGGTGCCGAGCGCTCGGCCGTGCTGGTGGACGACCGCAGCGGCGAGGTGCTGGCCGCCGCGCTGGCGCATCGCGAATGCGGTGTGAGCTCGTCGTCGAAGGGGTGCCGCGACGACCAGCACGCGGTGCTCTCGATCTTCCTGCGCCCCGGCGTCGAGCGCGCGCAGGCGCAGCCGCTGCTCGACTGGAGCCGCACGGTGCCGGCGGAAGACCTGAACTCCGGCAAGGCCGAGAAGTTCGAGAAGACCGAGTACACGGTCATGGACGCCGCGCACACGTCGGCCCGGCCCGTCGCGCGGCCGAAGGGCTTCTCGGCGGTGGTGCCGCTGTACCCGAGGGCGGTGCTCTACTGGACCGGACAGGACGCGCTGAGCGGCGCCAAGGCCAAGCGCGTGCTGCGGCTGCAGACCGTCGACAGCGCCGAGCAGGTGCTCGCCTTCTACAAGCAGCTGACGCCGCCGCTGAACGACATGACGTCGGAACTGGACGGCCGCTCGGGCTATGTGATGGGCAGCCTCAAGGGCGTTTCCTTCTCCGTCAACACCAAGTCGCCGCGTGACATGCCGGCCATCACCAACATCGAGATCGAGATCGCCGAATGAGCCGCATGCTGAATTCCAGGAACACCATCGCATCGCTGCTGCTGCTTGCCTGCGCGCTCGGCGCGCCGGCCCATGCGGCGGGGCCCGTGACCACCGAGTTGCCACCGCCCCGGCTGAAGCTCAGCGAGCAACCGAAGATCCGCGCCGCCGTGATCGCCATGGTCGGCTATGCGCGCGGCAGCTACACGGAAGGCGACAGCCTGATCGCCGAGCAGGTGCTGAACGGCATGCGCTCGCGCTTCGACGTCACGCGCAGCGTCTGGCCCGACGGGCGCATGGTGATCGCGTCGGTCAGCGGTGGAGGCCACGGCGAGGAACGCTCGGCGCTGATGTTCGACGGCGAAGGCCGCCTGCTGGCGCTGGGGCTGGTCAACGGCCACTGCCGCGCGTCGACCGTGCGCGACGAGCCCAAGGTGTGCAACCCCGACCCGCAGGCCGTGCTGACGGTGTTCCATCCCGCCGGCGCCAAGCCCGCGGACGCCGAACCGCTGATCGCGTGGAGCAAGACGCTGCCGTCGTACCACGCCCTCATGGCCGAGAGCGACGACCCCGCCGAGGCGGCGGCCGCGCAGAAGATCGCGAACGTCGAATACATCGAGGGCCAGCCGACGGCGCCGGGCTGGCGCGACGCGCAATTGCCCGCGGGCTTTCCGGCGTCGCTGAAGCCGCTGCTGGTGCAAACGGGTGAAGTGAACAGCACGGCCAGCGCCGGCAAGATCGTGATTCCCAAGGGCCTGGCCGGCCTGCCGATGTACACCGACCGCGAGCGCGCCGAGCTCAAGGGCGCCCGCTGGCCCGACGCCGAGGTGACGCTGCGCAGCTACGCCGCGTTCGACGACCTGCTCGCCATCTACCGGGAACTGGCCAAGGGCGCGACCTTCGAAGCCGGGGATCGCGGCGGCGAGGCCGTGTTCAGCGGCCCCGACGGCGCGGGCCGCTACACCGTGCGGCTGCGCGACGCGAAGGAAACCGGCGTCTTCATCACGGTGTCGAGCTGGAAGCGCAAGTGACGATGCGCAGCGACGGCCAGCGCGACTGGTAGTCGCGCGCCTTCACGGCGAACATCTCGGGCATCGGCATCAGCGGGTTCACGCGCAGGATGCCGGCGGCCAGGTCGCCGAGCCCGTCGGGCGCGTAGAGCGAGCCGTCGGCCAGGTCGATGCCCACGCGGGTGCAGGCGATGAGGTAGCGGTCGATGCCGTCGCGCGCGGAATGCAGGCGCGGGTAGTGCGCCTTGAAGCGCTGCTCGTACCAGAGGTGCACGCGCGCCTGGTTCTTGACCTCGACGGTCGCGCCCAGGTCGGCGACGGCGGCGTGCACGCGGCGGATGACGGCGTCCTCGGCCTCCCACGACAGGTCGCTGTCGTCGAAGTAGAAGACGTCGTAGTCCTTCACGCCCCAGCCCGGCGGGCGGCCGGCGCCGCGGTTCCAGACGGCCTGGAACAGGCAGCCGGCCGTGAGGAAGCCTTGCTTCAGGCCCAGGCCGGGGAGGCGTTCTGCCAGCGCTGCGTTGACGGGGTCCTGCATCGCCTGCGCGATGAGGTCTTCAGGCGTCAACGTCAACGCGATCAGCCGATTTCGGCGATCAGTTCGATTTCCACGCAGGCGCCCATCGGCACTTGCGCCACGCCGAAGGCGCTGCGTGCGTGCGCGCCCTTTTCGGGGCCGAAGACTTCGGCAATGAACTCGCTGGCGCCGTTGGTCACCAGGTGCTGTTCGGTGAAGGTGCCGACCGAGTTCACGAGGCTCATGACCTTGACGATGCGCGTGACCTTGTTCAGGTCGCCCACGGCCGCGTGCAGCGTGCCGAGCAGGTCGATGGCAATGGCGCGCGCGGCCTGCTTGCCTTCTTCGGTGCTGATGTTGGCGCCGAGCTGGCCGGCCCAGACCTTGCCGTCCTTCTTGGCGATGTGGCCCGAGAGGAACACGAGGTTGCCGGTGCGCACGAAGGGCACGTAGGCGGCGGCAGGTGCCGAGACGGGTGGCAGGGTGATGCCGAGGCTGGAAAGTTTGTCGTAAACGCTCATTGAGGCTCCTTGTCTTGGGATGACGATTGTGTCCGGGTTTGCGGCACGGCCTCGATCACTTCCCCCACTGGCTGCACGGTCACGCCGACCCGCAGCGTGTGCCGCGCGCCGCCATGGAGTACGCCGCGCATCGGCGACACGTCGGAGTAGTCGCGGCCGATGGCCAGCGTGACGTAGTCCTCGCCGGGCTGGCGGCCGTTGGTGGGGTCGAAGTCGGCCCAGCCGCCGGGGCTGTCGTTGCCGTCTTCGCTCTTGCCCGGCAGGTACACCGACACCCACGCGTGCGAGGCGTCGGCGCCCACCAGCCGGGGCTGGCCCGGCGGCGGCTGCGTGAGCAGGTAGCCGCTCACGTAGCGCGCGGGCAGGCCCATGGTGCGAAAGCACGCGATCATGATGTGCGCGAAGTCCTGGCACACGCCCTTGCGCTGCGCCAACGCTTCGACGGCGGGCGTGTTGATCTCGGTGCTGTCGGCGTCGTAGGCGAAGTCGGCGTACATGCGCTCGGTGAGGTCCATGGCCACGTCGAAGGCGGGGCGCCCGGGCACGAAGCTGGCGCGCGCGTAGGCGATGAAGTCGTCATGGCGCGGCACGTAGGGCGAGGGAAACACGAACTCCGACGCGGCGTCGAAGGTGGCGTCCTTGCGAAAGCGGAAGCGCTCGCGCACGGCCTCCCAGGGCAGCTCGCGCGCCACGGCGGGCGACAGCACGGGCACCGAGGTCTCGACCACGCTCTCGGCGGTGACGACCAGCTTGTCGTGCGTGGCCTCCAGCGCGAAGAAGGCGCGCGTGTTGCCGTACAGGTCAGGCGTTTCGTTGCGCTGCGCGGGGGGCGGGTCGATGGCGAGCTTGTGGCTCACCAGCCGCTGCGAGTCGGTGGCCAGCGGCTTCAGGTGGGCCAGGTGCTGCGCCGTCTCGACCGGCGGTGCGTATTCGTAGCGGGTTTCGTGCGTGACGTGCAGCAGCATGGCGTTCTTCTTCGGCTCGGTCGAGCCCGGTTACTTCGCCTCGGCGCCGAAGTGCGAGGCGTAGATCTTCGCGTAGGTGCCGTCGGTGCGAATGGCCTCCAGGCCCTGGTTGATCCTGGCGAGCAGATCGGCGTTGCCCTTCTTCACGGCAATGCCGTACTTCTCGACCGGAAAGCCCGCGTCGCTCACGGTCTTGAAACCGCCCGCCGCATTGTTGGCGAGGTAGTGCACCACCACGCCGTTGTCGGCCACCACGGCCTGCACGCCGCCGGCTTCGAGCTCCTTCAGCGCGAGCGGGGTCGACTCGAAGCGCTTGATGGCGGTGCTCGACTTGCCCAGCAGCTTGCCCACCACTTCGTCGCCGGTGGTGCCGTTCTGCACGCCCACCTTCAGGGTCTTGAGGTCGTCGAACTTCGTGACGGGCGAATCGCTCTTGACGGCGATCAGCTGCCGGGCGTCGAAGTAGGGCTGCGAGAAGTCCATGGTCTGGCGCCGTTCGTCGGTGATGGTGATGGCCGACACCAGCAGGTCGCGGTCGCCCTGGTCGAGCGCGTTGAAGATTCCCTCCCACGGCGTGTTGACGAACTTCACCTCGATGCCGGCCTTTTGCGCGACCGCCTTCACCACGTCGATGTCGAAGCCGACGATCTCGCCCTTGTCGTTTTGCGACTCGAAGGGCGTGTAGGCGGCGTCGGTGCCGACCACGAGCACGCGCGCGGCGGCCGGCGGGGGCGGTGCGCTG
>NZ_MOWM01000146.1 GCF_016082275.1 Variovorax sp. E3 | reverse complement strand
TTTCGGTGGTCGAGGCCGTCGTGCCCCCACCCCGCCCCTCCCCGAAGGGGAGGGAGAAAGACAGAACGCGCCTTCATCGCATCAACCCGCCTTGCCGCAGCCGCTGCTCGAAGTGCCGCAGCACCAGCGACATCGTGCCCGTCAGCACGAAGTACACGACCGCGATCGCCAGGTACACCTCCAGCGAGCGGTACGACACGCTGATGATCTTCTGCCCTTCGTGCATCACGTCGTGGATGGTCAGCAGCGACACCAGCGCCGAGTTCTTGATGAGCGCGATGAACTCGTTGCCCAGCGGCGGAATCATGCGCACCACCGCCTGCGGCAGCACGATCTGGCGCATCGCCACGCCGGGCGTCATGCCCAGCGACTGCGCGGCCATGGTCTGGCCCTTGTCGATCGACTGGATCGCGCCGCGCACGATCTCCGACACGTACGCGCCCGAGTACACGCCGAGCCCCAGCACGCCGCACAGGAAGGCCGGCAGCAGGATGCCGAAGTGCGGCAGCCCGAAGAACAGGATGAACAGCTGCACCAGCAGCGGCGTGCCGCGAATGGCCGCCACATACGCGGTGCAGAAACCGTAGAGCCAGCGCCGCTTCGGGTTCAGCCGGCCGATGCCGACCAGAAGGCCCAGCACGCAGCCCAGCGCCAGCGCGCAGGCGGTGATCTCCACCGTGACGAGCGCGCCGCGCAGCAGGTCGGGCCAGCCCGCCCAGACGGGCGAAAAATCGAGATCCAGGTCCATGGGCCGCTTACTTGGCGCCGGCGCTGAACCACTTGTTGACGATCTGCGCGTAGGTGCCGTCGGCCTTGAGCTTCTCGAGGGCGCCGTTCACGGCCTTGGTGAGTTCGGGCGTGTCCTTGCGGATGGCCATGCCGTATTCCTCGGTGGTGATCTGCTCGGGCAGCACCTTCAGGCCGCCGCGCGTGCGCACGTACTGGTAGGCGGCGGGCTTGCCGGTCACGGCGGCGTCGGCGCGGCCGATGTCGACGAGGTTGAACATTTCCTGGTTCTTCTCGACCTCGAGCAGCTGCACCTGCGGGTACTTTTCCTTCGTGAAGGAAACCGACTTGGTGCCCACCTGCACGCTGACCTTCTTGCCGTTGATGTCGGCCGGCGTCTTGATGGCCGTGTTGCCATCCTTCACCATCACGACGAGGCCGCCGGCGTAGTACGGCACGGTGAAGTCGACCACCTTCTTGCGCTCGTCGGTGATGTAGATGCCCGAGACGGCCATGTCGAAGCGCTTGGAGATCAGGCCCGGCACGAGGCCCTTGAAGTCGATGTCGATCCACTCGATCTTGCGGCCCAGCGTCTTGCCGATGGCCTCGACCAGCTCCACGTCGAAGCCGGTGCGCTTGCCGTTTTCCACGAACTCCATGGGCGGGAAGGTGGCATCGGTGGCCACGCGCAGCGGCTCGCCCTGCGCGTGCGCGCCGCCGGCGAAACCGAGGATTGCAAGGCCGGACAGGGCGGCGGCGATGAGGGTGCGGCGGGTGTTCATGGTGAAGGGCTTCCGTGGGTTTGAAAAGAAAGAAGAAACGCGGCGACTACTGCAAGGCACGCGAGATGCGCGCCGCCGTGACGACGGTCATGTGGAGCAATGCAGCTTCCATGCCCTCGACGCGCGTGAGCGGCGCCATGAGCGTGATGGCGCCGCGCAGCCGGCGGGCCGAAGCCAGCACCGGCGCGCTCGCGCCCCACACGCCGGCATCGACCTCGCCATGCGTCACGGCATGGCCGGCTTCGCGGATGGCGTCGAGTTCGGCGGCGCGCGCGGCGCGGCGCCCGGGGGCCTCGTCGAAGCCGTCGAGCAAGGCGTCGCGCTGGTCCAGCGGCATGTGGGCCAAGAGGCACTTGGCGCTGGCGCCGTCGCGCGCGGGCACGCTGCGGCCGCGGTCGAACGAGCAGCGCAGCGACTGCTCGCTGTCGATCATCTCCAGGCACACGACGCGGTCGTTCACCGCCGTGACCAGCGCGACGCTTTCATGCGTCTGCCGCGCCAGCGCGCGCATGTCGGCGCGCGCGGCCATCACGAGGTCGGAGTTGCCGTCAAAGCCGCTGGCCAGCTGCACGCTCACCGGGCCCGGCGAGTAGCGCCCGTCGGACTCCATCACGAAGCCCCAGCGCCGCAGCGTGGCGATCTGGCGGTACAGCGTGCTCTGCGACAGGCCGGTGGCCTGCACCAGCTCGGCCGCCGTCATCGCCGACTTGCTCTGCGCCAGCACCGACAGCACGAACAGCGCGCGGTCGTTGTGGGTGGGAGCGTCGGCGGGGATCGTCATCGGGAGCAATCGCGAAAGGGGGCCGGAAGTGGGGTCGGCGTGCAGTATCTTGCTCGCCGTTCCCACCTCCAAGCCATGATTCCCACGCGATGGGAATGGGCGCGTTTTTTCTTTCTACCTTCGGCTTACCCAGGGCACGCCGCGCTCAGCCCACCAGCAGCGGAAAGCGTGCGTCGTCCATGGGCGCGCCGGCCGGCAGCGTGTCGGCCAGGCCGGGGAAATCGGGCGAGGTCTTCCAGCTGCGCGGCGCGTGGCGGATGTCGTCGCCCAGGAAGCGCACCGAGAACACGCGGCGCCGGTTCGGCCCCTCCACGCCGGCCGCCGCATGCAAGGTGAGCATGTGGAAGCAGACGAAGTCGCCGGGCTCGATGTTCCAGCCCACGATGGGGAAGCGCTCGCGCGCGCCCTCGATGTCGGGCAGGTCTTGCAGGCTGCCTTCGGGAAACCACCTGGCATGGTTGTCCATGAAGGTGCGCGGCATGAGCCACGGCCCCTTGTGCGAGCCGGCCACGAACTCGAGCGTGGCGGCGCGCGACACCGGATCGACCGGGATCCACATGCTGACGTTCTGCTCGCCCTCGATGTTGTAGTACGGCTGGTCCTGGTGCCATGGCGTGCGCTGGCGCGTGCCGGGCTCCTTCACGAGCAGGTGGTCGTGGTACAGCCGCACCGTGTTCGAGCCCATGAGCCGCTGCGCCAATTGCGCGAGCGGCGCCTCGAAGATGAAGCGGCGAAAGGCGTCGATGTCCTGCCAGTTGCAGAAGTCCTCGAAGAAGCGGCCCGGATCGTCGGGCGGCTCGCCACCTTGGCGCGCGGGCTGGGCGCGGCCAGGTTGGCCTCGATGCCGCCGCGCAGCAGCGCCAGCTCGTCGGGCGTGAGCAGCTGGCGGATGCAGACCGCGCCGTCGCGCTGGAACTGCGCGACCAGCGCGTCGTCCACGCGCGCCTGCACGCGGCGGCGCAGTTCGTGAGCGTCGGGGAGCGCGCCGCCCGCCATCACTTCACCATCGGCAGCTTCAGGCCCTTGGCCTTGGCGGTGGCCACCGCGATGTCGTAGCCCGCGTCCGCATGGCGCATGACGCCGGTGGCCGGGTCGTTCCACAGCACGCGCTCGATGCGCTTGGCCGCCGCGTCGGTGCCGTCGCACACGATCACCACGCCCGAGTGCTGCGAGTAGCCCATGCCCACGCCGCCGCCGTGATGCAGGCTGACCCAGGTGGCGCCGCCCGCGGTGTTGAGCAGCGCGTTGAGCAGCGGCCAGTCGCTCACGGCATCGGTGCCGTCCTTCATGGCCTCGGTCTCGCGGTTGGGGCTGGCGACCGAGCCCGTGTCCAGGTGGTCGCGGCCGATGACGATCGGCGCCTTCAGCTCGCCGTTCTTCACCATCTCGTTGAAGGCCAGGCCCGCGATGTGGCGCTCGCCCAGGCCCAGCCAGCAGATGCGCGCCGGCAGGCCCTGGAAGGCGATGCGCTCGCGCGCCATGTCGAGCCAGCGGTGGGTGTGCGTGTTCTCGGGGAACAGTTCCTTGATCTTGGCGTCGGTCTTGTAGATGTCTTCGGGGTCGCCCGAGAGCGCGACCCAGCGGAACGGGCCCTTACCTTCGCAAAACAGCGGGCGGATGTAGGCCGGCACGAAGCCCGGGAAGTCGAAGGCGTTCTTCACGCCCTCGTCGAACGCGACCTGGCGGATGTTGTTGCCGTAGTCGACCGTGGGGATGCCCATGGCCTGGAAGTCCAGCATGGCCTGCACGTGCACGGCGCACGACTTCGCGGCGGCCTTCTTGAGCGCGTCGTGCTGCGAGGCGTCCTTCATGGCGGCCTGCCACTGCGGCACGCTCCAGCCGGCAGGCAGGTAGCCGTTGATCAGGTCGTGCGCGGAGGTCTGGTCGGTCACGAGGTCGGGCTTCAGGCCGCCGGCCTTCGCGCGCTTGACGAGCTCGGGCAGGATCTCGGCCGCGTTGCCCAGCAGCGCGATCGACACGGCTTCCTTCGCGTCGCAGTGCTGCTTGATCAGCTCGAAGGCATGGTCGATGTCGCGCGCCTGCTTGTCGACATAGCGCGTGCGCAGGCGAAAGTCGATGCTGCTTTGCTGGCACTCGATGTTCAGCGACACGGCACCGGCCAGCGTGGCGGCAAGCGGCTGCGCGCCGCCCATGCCGCCCAGGCCGGCCGTCAAGATCCACTTGCCTGCCAGGCTGTTGTTGTAGTGCTGGCGGCCGGCTTCGACAAAGGTCTCGAAGGTGCCTTGCACGATGCCCTGGCTGCCGATGTAGATCCAGCTGCCGGCCGTCATCTGGCCGTACATGAACAGGCCCTGGCGGTCGAGCTCGTTGAAGTGCTCCCAGTTGGCCCACTTGGGCACGAGGTTCGAATTGGCCAGCAGCACGCGCGGTGCGTTCTCGTGCGTCTTGAACACGCCCACGGGCTTGCCCGACTGGATGAGCAGCGTCTCGTCGTCGTTCAGCTCTTTGAGCGACGCGAGGATCTGGTCGTAGCAGGCCCAGTTGCGCGCCGCGCGGCCGATGCCGCCGTACACCACCAGGTCTTGCGGGCGCTCGGCCACCTCGGCGTCCAGGTTGTTCTGCAGCATGCGGAACGGCGCTTCGGTGAGCCAGCTCTTGCAGTTGAGTTCGCTGCCGCGCGGGGCGCGGATGACGCGGGTCGGGTCGTGGCGCGGATCGGCCGCATCGGGGTTGTTCAGGGCGAATTTGTCGGGAGCGTTCATGGCGTGGTTCTCCTTGGATGTCGGGTGAGGTTTTACGAGTGACTGGGCAGGATGTCGAGCAGCGCGGCCGGCAGCTGGGCCTTCAGCGCCCACTGGCGCATGGCTTCGATGTCGGGGGCGAGGTAGCGGTCGGTCTCCAGGAACGCGACCTTCCGGCGAATGGCGGCGAACTCGGCTTCCACCGGCGGGGAGCTCTTGAGCTTGCGCTTGAGCTCGATGCCCTGCGCGGCGGCCATGGCTTCGATGCCGACCACCACCGCCGTGTTGTTGACCATGTCGCCCAGGCGGCGGCCCGCGAAGGTGGCCATCGACACGTGGTCTTCCTGGTTGGCGGAAGTGGGCAGGCTGTCGACGCTGGCCGGGTGCGCGAGCGACTTGTTCTCCGACGCGAGCGCGGCGGCCGTGACCTGCGCGATCATGAAGCCCGAGTTGAGGCCGCCGTCGCGCACCAGGAACGGCGGCAGGCCCGACAGGCCCGTGTCCAGCAGCAGCGCGATGCGGCGCTCGGCGATGGCGCCGACTTCGCTGATGGCCAGCGCGATGATGTCGGCCGCGAAGGCGACGGGCTCGGCGTGGAAGTTGCCACCCGAGATCACCTCGCCGGTGTCGACGAACACCAGCGGGTTGTCCGACGCGGCATTGGCTTCGATGACCAGCACGCGCGCGGCATGCGCCAGGTTGTCGAGGCAGGCACCCATCACCTGCGGGATGCAGCGCACCGAGTACGGGTCTTGCACGCGGCCGCAGTCGGCGTGCGACGGCACGATCTCGCTGCCTTCGAGCAAGGTGCGCACCGCGCCGGCCACGGCGATCTGGCCCGGCTGGCCGCGCGCGGCGTGGATGCGCGCGTCGAAGGGCTTGATGGAGCCTTGAATGGCTTCGAGCGACAGCGCGCCCGACATCAGCGAAGACGCGAACACGTCTTCCGCGCCGAACAGGCCGAACAGCGCCAGCGCGGTCGACACCTGCGTGCCGTTGAGCAGCGCCAGGCCCTCCTTGGGGCCGAGCACGAAGGGCGCAAGGCCGATGTGCTTCATCGCCTGCGCGCCGCTCACCACGCTGCCGTCGGGCAAGGTCGCCTCGCCTTCGCCGATCAGCACGCAGGCCAGGTGCGCCAGCGGCGCGAGGTCGCCCGAGGCGCCGACCGAGCCCTTGGCCGGAATGCGCGGCATCACGCCGGCGTTGAACAGCGCAAGCAGCGCGTCAGCCAGCGCCGGCCGCACGCCCGAGTGGCCGCGCGCCAGGCTCACGGCCTTGGTCGCGAGCACCATGCGCACCACCGGCGCGGCCAGCGGCTCGCCCGTGCCCACGCTGTGCGACAGCACGAGGTTGCGCTGCAACTCGGCCAGGTGGTCGTTGCCGATGCGCGTGCTCGCGAGCTTGCCGAAGCCGGTGTTGATGCCGTAGACGACCTGGTCGTTCTCCACGATGTGGCGCACGGCGGCCTCGGCGCGCAGCATGCCCTCGCGCACCGACGCATCGAGCGACAGCTGCACGCCGCCGGCCTGGATGCGGCGCAGCATCGCCAGGTCGACCTGGCCGGGCGTGAGGATCAGGGAAGCATCTGAAGGAGCGGTATTTTTGCTTGGCATGTGAACCTGTCTATACAAGTAGTTGCGAGAGAAAACGGAGGTCGTCGAGGACAAAAAAATCAGCCGAAGCTCGGGTTGCCGTCGGCTCTGAAGCGGCTGCCCAGGCTGTAGCGCGAGGCCGGATGCAGGCAGCGCACCCACGTCACGGGGGTGTTGCGGCTCCAGGTGCGGCGCGTGAGCAGCAGGCAGGGGTCGGTGGGCGCCATCGCGAGCCTGTCGGCCTGCTCCTGGTTGGGCAGCACGGCGTCGACCACGTGTTCGATCTGGTCGAAGGGCACGTTGCGAACGAGGTACTCGCTGGGCGGCATGGCGGTGAAGTCCTGCTCGAGGTAGTCGGGCACGACCTGCGGGTTGACGTAGCGTTCTTCCAGCTGGACCGGCGTGCCGTTCTCCAGGTGCAGGCACACGCTGTGGAACACCGAGGTGCCGGCGCGCATGTCGAGCCACGCGGCCACGTCGGGCGAAGCGGCGATGCGCTCGACCTCGATCATGTCGCAGCGGTAGTCGTGCCCGCGCTGGCGGATCTCGCTGGCGATGTTGGCGATCTGCAGCAGCGTGGACTGCGGCTTGTTCTCGGCCACGAAGCTGCCGACGCCGGCCACGCGCACGATGCGGCCCTGCTCCACCAGCTCGCGCAGCGCGCGGTTCACGGTCATGCGCGCCATGCCGAACTGCGCGACCAACTCGTGCTCCGAAGGCAGGCGGTGGCCGGGCGGCCACGTGCCGTCCTGGATCTTGCGGGAGATGTGATCCTTGACTTGCGCGTAGAGCGCAAGGGTCGGGAGGTCGCGTTTCATGGCCGGGCCCTGTCCTGTTCTTGCGCCTTCCCCCTCCGGGGGAAGGTTGGGATGGGGGCAGCGCTTCGAACATGCACAGCGCCCGTTCGAAGGCCGCCGTGCCCCCACCCCTGCCCTCCCTCAGAGGCGGAGGGAGAAAGAAAAGAGAAAGGCAGGCGTTCCATCTTCAATGCTCCGCAGCGGCCATCGACTCGGCGCGGATCTCTTCGGTCAGGCGCGCCTTGATGTCCATGAACTCCGGCGAGGTCTTGATCGTGTAGCTGCGCGGATGCGGAAAGTCGACCGCGATCTCGGTCTTGATGCGGCCCGGCCGCGCGCTGAACACCGCCACGCGGTTGGCCATGAAGATCGCCTCGTCGATGTCGTGCGTCACGAACAGCACCGTCTTCTGCGCCGACTCCCAGATGCCCAGCAGCAGCTCCTGCATCAGCACGCGCGTCTGGTTGTCGAGTGCGCCGAAGGGCTCGTCGAGCAGCAGCATCTTGGGGTCGTTGGCCAGCGCGCGGGCAATCGCCGTGCGCTGCTGCATGCCGCCCGAGAGCTGCTTCGGAAAGTGGTGCTCGAAGCCGCGCAGCCCGACCTTGGCGATGAAGAACTCGCTGCGCTCCTTCTGGTCGGCCTCGCTCATGCCGCGCTCGCGCAGGCCGAAGCGGATGTTCTGCGCCACCGTGAGCCACGGGAACAGCGTGTAGCTCTGGAACACCACGCCGCGGTCGCGCCCGGGCCGTCGATGCGCTCACCGTCGAGCAGCACCTGGCCGGTGGTCGGGAAGTCGAGCCCCGCCACGATGCGCAGCAACGTCGACTTGCCGCAGCCCGAAGGGCCGAGGATGGTGACGAAGTCGTTCTCCTTCACCTCGAAGTCGATCGGCTGCAGCGCCTGCGTGCGCTGGCCCTTGGCGCCGGTGAAGACGCGCGACACGCCCTGGATGGAGAGTTGATTCTTCACAGTGAAGCCCACGCGAACAGGCGGCGGTTGAGCGCCTTGAAAGCAAAGTCGGACAGCAGGCCGATGACGCCGATCACGATGATGCCGAAGATGATCTGGCCGGTGTTCAGCAGCGCCTGGCTGTCGGTGATCATGTGGCCGATGCCTGACGAAGAGCCGATCAGTTCCGCCACGATCACGTACGTCCAGGCCCAGCCGAGCACCAGGCGCAGCGTTTCGGCGATGCCCGGCGCGGCGCCCGGAATGAGCACGCGCGCCACGATGCCGCGGCTGTTGGCGCCCAGCGTGTAGGCGGCCTCGACGAGGTCGCGCCGCGCGCCGCCCACGGTGACGGCCACCATCAGCACGATCTGGAAGAACGAGCCGATGAAGATCACCAGCAGCTTCTGCATTTCGCCCAGGCCCGCCCACAGGATGAGCAGCGGAATGAACGCCGAGGCCGGCAGGTAGCGGCAGAACGACACGAAGGGCTCGAAGAAGGCCTCGACCGTTTTCCAGGTGCCCATGGCAATGCCCAGCGGCACCGCGAACACGGCCGCCAGCAGGAAGCCGCCGAACACGCGCCACACGGTCATGCCGATGTCGCCGATGAAGCCGTACTCGGTGAAGAGCAGCCAGCCCTCCTTGAGCATGGTCAGCGGGCTGGCCAGGAAGGTCGGCGGCACGAAGCCGCCGAAGGTGGCAATGGCCCACACGGCCACGAACACCACGAAGAAGCCGAGCCCCAGCAGCACGCGCGCACGCGCGCTGATGGGCTCGAGCGGCGCAAGCGCGCGGCGGCGGCGCAGGGCCTGCGACGCGGTGGCCTGCGCAGCCTTGGAGGGAACGGCCGGCGCGGAGGCAGCCACGGTCGGCTGCACCTGCGGCAGGGCCTTACTTGACGAAGCTTGCATCGAAGGTCGCGGCGAAATCTTCAGGCGCCTTGCGGATCACGCCGGCTTCCAGAAGGATGGGCGCGGCCTCCTTCATGAAGCTGGTGAGTTCACCCGCGAAGAACTTCTGGTTGGCGGCCTTGTCCTGCCAGCGCAGGTAGGCCGACGACTTGGCGAACTGCTCGCCGCTTTGCTTGACCGCGGCGCCCATGAGCTCGTTGGCCTTGGCCGGGTCGGCCTTGATCATGTCGAGCGCGTCGAAGTACGACTTGGTGAGCGCAGCGGCGGCCTTGGCGTTGGCCTTGAGCCAGGTGGGCGCGCAGCCGACGGTGTCCATCACCATCGGGTAGTCGAGCGTGGTGGCCAGGATCTTGCCGGCGGCGGGGTTGGCGCGCACGGTCGACAGGTAGGGCTCGTAGGTCATGGCGGCGTCGTTCTGGCCGGCCACGAAGGCTTGCGCGGCGGGCTGCGGCTCGAGCGAGACCACCTTCACGTCCTTCAGGCTCATGCCGTTCTTGCTGAGCATCCAGCCAGGCCGAAGTAAGGCGCGGTGCCGGGGGCGCTCACGCCGATGCTCTTGCCCTTGAGGTCGGCGAAGGTCTTGACGTCGTTGCGCACCGCAATGCCGTCGGCGCCGTAGGACTTGTCCATCTGGAAGATCTGCACGATGGGCACGCCGTTGGCGTTCCAGGCCACGTGCGTCTCCACCGTGGTGGCCGCGCACTGGATCGCGCCGGAGGCCAGCGCCAGGTGGCGGTCCTTCTGCGGAATCATCTTGAGTTCGACGTCGAGCCCGTTCTTCTTGAAGATGCCGGCCTTGTCGGCCAGCGAGAGCGGCGCAAAGCCGGTCCAGCCCGACATGCCGAGCGCGATCTTCGTTTCCTGGGCGGCGGCCGTTCCGGCCATGCCCGCTGCACATGCACCTGCTGCCAGCAGCGAAGCGACTTTCACAACTACCGTCTTGACCATGGGTACTCCTGGTTCTGTTCTTGGAAAACTTCAAAAAGGCTCGGCGGTCCAACCCGGTGACCGGGCTGTGCGCGCCTCGCATTGTTGCCAAGCGCCCCAACTTGTATATACAGGATAACCCGAAAGGTCATTTTTGGTGCACTCCCTTGGGAAATGCACCGGTTTGCTGTCTAGACAAGAAGGGCCGCGGGACGGCGGGCACCATTGCAAACCTCGTGCCACAGTCACATCGGCGTGGGTGGGGGACAATCGACGGCCCCGCTCTTTCACCGCTTTTCGCCCTCTCCCACGCTGCCTGTGTCCTCTCTCGCTCCCCGCCCCATCGACGCCTCCGGCAGCAGCGCACCCGCCGACATCCTTCACGAAGTCTTCGGCTACGCGCAGTTTCGCGGGGCCCAGCAGGACATCGTCGACCACGTGGTGGCCGGCGGCGACGCGCTGGTGCTGATGCCCACGGGCGGCGGCAAGTCGCTGTGCTACCAGATCCCGGCCATTGCGCGGCAGCGCGCGGGGCACGGCGTGGCGGTGGTGGTGTCGCCGCTGATCGCGCTGATGCACGACCAGGTGGGCGCGCTGCATGAAGCCGGGGTGAGCGCGGCCTTCCTCAACTCCACGCTCGACTGGGAACAGACGCAGGACGTGGAGCGCCGCATGCTGCGCGGCGAGATCACGCTGCTGTACGCGGCGCCCGAGCGCGTGAACACGCCGCGCTTCCTGTCGCAGCTCGATTCGCTGAAGGAGCGCGGCAAGCTCTCGCTGTTCGCGATCGACGAGGCGCATTGCGTGAGCCAGTGGGGCCACGACTTCCGCCCCGAATACCGCGCGCTCACCGTGCTGCACGAGCGCTATGCCGGCGTGCCGCGCATCGCGCTCACGGCCACGGCCGACGACCTGACGCGCGCCGACATCGTCGAGCGGCTGCAGCTGGAAGAAGCGCGCCAGTTCGTCTCCAGCTTCGACCGGCCGAACATCCGCTACACCATCGTCGAGAAGAAGGACGCGACCACGCAGCTGCTGCGCTTCATCGAGCGCGAGCACGAGGGCGACGCGGGCGTGGTCTATTGCCAGTCGCGCAAGCGGGTGGAAGACCTGGCCACCACGCTGCGCGACGCGGGCATCAATGCCCTGCCCTATCACGCGGGCCTGGACGCGGCGGTGCGCCAGAAGCACCAGGACCGGTTCCTGCGCGAGGAAGGCATCGTGATGGTCGCGACCATCGCCTTCGGCATGGGCATCGACAAGCCCGACGTGCGCTTTGTCGGCCACCTCGACATGCCCAAGAACATCGAGGGCTACTACCAGGAAACCGGCCGCGCGGGCCGCGACGGCGGCCCGGCCGACGCCTGGATGACCTACGGCCTGCAGGACGTGGTCAACCAGCGCCGCATGATCGACGAGAGCCCGGCCGGCGAAGAGTTCAAGCAGGTGATGCGCGGCAAGCTCGACGCGCTGCTGTCCCTGGCCGAAGCCAGCGACTGCCGGCGCGTGCGCCTGCTGGGCTACTTCGGCGAGAAGAGCACGCCCTGCGGCAACTGCGACAACTGCCTGAACCCGCCGCAGGTGTGGGACGGCACCGATGCCGCGCGCAAGCTGCTGAGCACCATCTACCGCGTGCAGCAGCTGAGCGGCATCAGCTTCGGCGCGGGGCACATCATGGACATCCTGCGCGGCAAGCCGACCGAGAAGGTCAAGCAGTTCGGGCATGAGCGCGTGAGCACCTTCGGCATCGGCGCGGAGTTCAGCGAGGTGGCGCTGCGCGGCGTGCTGCGCCAATTGATCGCCACGGGCGCGCTGGCGGTGGACGCGGAAGCGTTCAACACGCTGAAGCTCACCGAGGGCTCGCGCGCGGTGCTCAAGGGCGAGGCACAGGTCTCGCTGCGCGAGTCGGTGTCGTCACCGGCGGACCGCAAGCCCCGCCGCGAAAAGGTGGCCAAGGGCGCGCCGTCGCCGGCCGCCGCCAAGCTCGACGACATGGGCAAGAAGCGCTTCGAGGCGCTCAAGGCCTGGCGCGCCGAGGTCGCGAAGGAGCACAACCTGCCGGCCTACGTGATCTTCCACGACGCCACGCTGGCGGCCATTGCCGAGCGGGCGCCGGGCACGCTGGAAGACCTGCAGGGCATCAGCGGCATCGGCACCAAGAAGCTGGAGGCTTACGGTGCGAGGTGCTGAGGGTGTGCGAGGCGTTCTGAACGTCAGTTGGTCGCCGGCAGCGTGATCGGCACGGGCCGCGTCAGCAGGTCGACGTACAGCTCGAAGAAGCGCGTGTTGTCGAACTTCTTCACCACCGTCATCTTCTGCAGCGTCGGGCCCGAGGGCTGCGACGCATAGCCGATGGAACGGCCGTTGTCGGGCGCGCCGGGCTTGGCCACCACGTCGACATAGCGGTCGACCGTTTGCGTGGCGTAGCTCGGGTCGATCAGGTAGGCCAGCGTGAGGGTGTCCCAGATGTTCTGCGTGTAGTCGGGGTTGGTCTCGAAGCCGTTCTTGCCGTCGAAGCCGTAGCCGTTGAGCTTCTGGAACACGTCGGTCACGGCCGTGGGCTTGGCCGGGTGCGCGATGCGGTCGTAGATGGGCTTGGTGAGGAACACGGTGTCGGTCACGTCCAGCGGCACCACCACCTGCGGAATCGGCAGCCGCACCACGAACTGCGCGGCGTCGGGGTCGAACCACCAGTTGAACTCGGCCGCCTTGGTGGTGTTGCCCGCCACGTCGACGGCGCCGCCCATGTAGATGATCTTCTTGATGAGCGGCACGATCTCGGGGTTCTGCTTGACCGCGAGCGCGATGTTGGTGAGCGGGCCGATGGCCAGGATGGTGATCTCGCCGGGGTTGGCCTTGACGGTGTCGACGATGAAGTCGACCGCGCTCTTGCGCTGCACCACGGTGCGCTTGGCGAAGCCGTCGGGCGAGGGCTTGAGGTCGGCATCGGTCTTGGGCTCGGGGCCGCCCCAGGCGCCCAGGTAGCCGTCGCCGCCGGCGCCCGCCGCCATTTCGGCCTGCACGTCGGCATAGGTGTGGTTGAGCGCGTAGTTGGCCCCCACGTAGACGCCGATGCGGTCGCCCACGCCGAGCCGTTCGACCGACATCAGCGCGTCGGCCACGCCCTGCTTGAGCCACTGGTTGCCCGAGACCACGCTGATGCCCATGACCTGGACCTTGCCCTGCAGTTGCAGCTGCGCGGCCATGACGCCGAGCTGGCCGTCGTCGCTCATGGTGTTGTAGTCGCTGTCGATGATGATCTTCTGCGCCGTGGCGGTGCCGCCCGATCCGCCGCCGAAACCCGGCCCGAGGCCGATGCCCCCGCCTCCGTTGCCGCCTCCACCGCAACCTGCCAGCACCGCGATGACGACGACGAACATCGTCCCGATCCATTTGCGCATCTTCTTCTCCTAAACGTTTGGTTTTCAGTCGAGGGACATGAAATACAACGTTTGCGCAAAGCTTTGCGCAAACGTTTGCCAAACTGTAGAACGCAAGCCGGCAGCGTGGCAAGCGCTGTGGCCTAGGGGTTTTCCGCGAGGCGCGGCGGTGGGTCAGCCCGGGTTGGGCAGGGGGTCGAGCAGGCGGTTGCGGCGCAGCGGCGACTGGTCGAGGAGGAAGGGTTTCTCGACGTCGGCCTCGGCGGCATCGGGCTTCTGGAGGCTTCTTGCCGCAGCGGCCTTGGCCACCGGCACGGGGCAGGCGCCGCTGCTGCGCAGGGTGAGCGCCGCGGCCAGCTGGGCTTCGTTGGGGTCGCCGAGCTGGTGGTCGTAGTCGTCGCCCTTCACGGTGCAGGTGGGCGCGAAGCCGTCGCCGTAGTCACCGAAGCCCAGCTGGTTCACGCCCTTGACCTGGATCGCGAAGTAGGTGGTGCCGCAGTTGTCCTGCGGATAAAAGCCGTAGGGCTTGCCGCAGGTGGTGTCGCCCACGAGGTTGACCGTGACGCCCACGCCCCGCAGGCTGTTGATGACCGATTCGCTCGCCGAACAGGTTTCCGGGCTGGTCAGCACGGTCACGCGCGAGAGGCCGAGCGTGGGCAGGGCCGCGCCGCCGCGGCTGGTGCTGTAGAACAGCATCTGGCTCTGCGACGCCGAGAGACGGAACGGGTTCTTGTCGTTGAAGGTCAGCTGCTCGAAGGTCTTGCCGGTGGTGGCCGACGGCCCGGCGATCATGTAGGCCAGCCGGCTGGCAATGGCGAGCTGGCCGCCGCCGTTGTAGCGCATGTCGAGCACGAGGTCCTGGATGCCGCCGGGCGTGCCCTTGAGGGAATTCACGGCATCGATGAGCTGCTGCTCGGCCGTCGTGATGTGGTCGTTGAACAGCATGTAGCCCACATGGTTGCCGCCGCCCACGTCGACGGCCTTGACGTTCTGCACCGGCGTGCTCGTGACGTTGGCCGCCGTCAGCGAATAGGACGCGGCCGGCGCGCTGCCCAGCTGGAACGTGAAGGTGTGCCGCTCGCCCACGGCCTTCGGGGAGAGGGCGTTGTTGATCGTCGCGGCATTGGCCGCGCCGGTGGCGCTGACGAAATCGACACCGTCGACGCTCAGCAGCTTGGCGCCGCGCTTCAGCCCGGCAACGTCGGCGGGCGAGCCGGGCTCCACCAGCACGACGCGCAGTTCGCGCGGCGGGCTGGTGGCAATGGACACGAACTCCGCGCCGTAGCTGACCGACACGCCGCCTTGCGACAGCTGGCGGTAGGCCTCGGTGTTGTAGGTGAAGTGAAAGCGGTCCTTGGGCTTGCCCGACGCCGTGGTGAGCGGTGTCTTGAGCACGTTGAACCAGGTCACGGGCGTGGCGTAGTCAGAAGCCTTGAGCGTGGTCGGCACTTCGCCGTACCAGAGGTAGGTTTCGTCGATCCAGCTGCGCACCCAGCTCTTCTCGTTGTCGAGCGTGCCGGTGCTGTCGGGGTAGGCCCGGCCGGTTTCGGGGTTGATGCCGGTGCGTGGCGCGGCGCAGAGGCCGGCCACGGAATCCGAAGGCACGAAGCCCGAGCCGTTGTTGCCGGCGGGCGGCGTGGTGGTGCCAGGCAGCAGACCGATCGGCAAGCCGCCGCCGCCTCCACCGCCTCCCCCACCGCCGCAGGCCGTCACGAGGCAGCCAACGGCAAGCGCGGCGGTTGCCGCCCACGCCCGGGAACGCGGCGACTGCCGCACGTCGACCTTGCGAGATTCCATCTGCTCCTCCTCGTGCCCGCGGTGGCGGACGGTGTTCCGCAGCGGGGGCGAAGCTATCGCCCGCGATGCGCTCCTGCGGGTTTCACACCCGGTTGTTCTGCGTGCCGCTGGCTACTGCACGAAGCCCATGCCGCGCGACTCGCGCACTTCGGGCTTGATGCGGTGCTCGGCCTCGAGCTGATCGAGAAACTCGATCGCTGAAACTCCGTTGCCAGGATATCGGTCTGCCGTTTCACGGCCGCGAAATCCCCTGGGCACAGCTGTGTCAATGGCGCGAGCCGCGCCTGAATGGCGCCCGTGAGGTTCGCGGCATCGCCCGCCAGCGCCTCGGTCACGAACATGCGCTCGCGCTGCGTGGCCGTGAGCGGCATGAACTTGATCTTGAAGGTGAAGCGC
Source organism: Variovorax sp. E3 (assembly GCF_016082275.1). Classification (GTDB taxonomy): domain Bacteria; phylum Pseudomonadota; class Gammaproteobacteria; order Burkholderiales; family Burkholderiaceae_C; genus Variovorax. Next base: position 5,660 of record NZ_MOWM01000146.1, on the reverse strand, counting down.
CGCAGCGCCGCCTGGTCGAGCCGGTCGAGCAGGTTGGTGGTGCACACGAAGACGCCGTTGAAGCGCTCCATGCCCTGCAGCATCTCGTTGACCTCGGTGACTTCGTAGGTGCGCTGCGCGCCGCGCCGGTCCTGCAGGAAGCTGTCGGCCTCGTCGAGCAGCAGCACGGCCTTTTCGTTCTCGGCCTCGCGGAACATGGCGGCCATGTTCTGCTCGGTCTCGCCGACGTACTTGCTCATGAGGTCGCTGGCCTGCTTGATGAGCAGCGGCCGGCCGATGGCCTTGGCGATGTGCTCGGCCAGCGCGGTCTTGCCGGTGCCGGGCGCGCCGTAGAAGCACAGGGTGCCGTGACCGCGCGCCTTCAGCGCCTGGGCGATGCGCGGGATCTCGAAGCGGGTCTCGACGTTGAGCATGTCGAGGTCGTAGGTGGTGACGCTGCGGCGCTCGCCGCGGCCGGTGTCGAGCGTGCCCAGCGCCAGGTCGGCGTTGCGCAGCTGCCGCTCGATGAGGGCTTCCACCGACGCGTCGTCGGTGCGCGCGAGCCCGGCAAAGCGCACCGCCGTGCGGATCTGCGCGGGCGTGAGGCCCTTGCGTTCGGCCAGCTTGGCGGTGAAGGCCTCGGACACCACCACGCCTTCGAGCGTCTTCTTCACGAGCTGCTCGCGCGCGCCGGGCGGCGGCGACTTGAGCTCCAGGTGGTACGCGAAGCGGCGCCGGAAGGCCGGATCGATCTGCTCGATGCGGTTGGTGACCCACAGCGTGGGCACGGGGTTGGCCTCCAGGATCTGGTTGACCCAGGCCTTGCCGCTGACGCTGCCGCTGGTGGGCGCGGGAATCTGCTCGGCGCGCGCCATGAACTGCGCGGCCTCGGTGCTGATGGGCGGGAACACGTCCTCGACCTCGTCGAACAGCAACGCGGCCTGCGCGCTGCCCTTGAGGAACACCTGCGCGATCTGCAGCGAGCGGTAGCGGTCGCGCCCGCTCAGCGAGTTGCCGTCGCGGTCGGCATATTCGACCTCGAAGAGCTCCAGGCCCGCCGCCTGCGCGACAACCTTGGCCAGCTCGGTCTTGCCGGTGCCGGGCGGGCCGTAGAGCAGCACGTTGACGCCGGGCTCCTTGCGCGCGACGGCGGCGCGCAGCAGCGTGACGAGCATCTGCGCGTCTTCCTGCACGAAAGAAAAGTCGTGCGGCGTGAGCGCGCTCTTGGCCGAGGGCCGCGTGAACACGGCCATCAGTTCGTTGTGGTCGCGGTACTCGCGCATGAGCACGGGCGGCAGCTTCTCGCTGACCTTCATGAGGTCGCCAGATCGGTGATGTTGTGCTCGGAGATCAGGTTCTCGACGAGGCCGATGCGCTCGAGCCGCGAGCCGGCGCGCAGCGCCTCGCCCACTTCGCTCGCGTTCACACCGGCAATGTCGGCGATGGCGGCGTAGGCCTCGGGCGCGTTGTTGACCTTGAACTCGACCAGCAGCGAGCGCAGGTCGCGCTGGTAGCGCGCGAGCGTGCCGTACAGCAGCAGCGCGCGCTCGGCCTTGTTGAGCTGCAGCAGGCCCGCGAGCGCGTCGATGTTCTTCTCGACCAGGGTCGACTGCTTGCGCAGCGCATGCGTGAGCCAGTCGCGCGTGACGGCGAGCACCGAGAGCAGGTCTTTGGGCTGGTCCTTCGCGTATTCGTCGAGGTAGAAGAAGAGCGTGCCTTCTTCATAGGGCCCGCGCCACACGCCGTGGCGCTCCAGCAGCGTGCGGCCGTCGAGCGCCTCGACGCCCTTCCACGCTTCATTGCCCGCGCAGCGCCGGCCGAGGAACTCGCGCAGCCGCTGCAGCACCGCCGCGGGCCACACCAGGTGCCGCCCGGTGAGCGACAGCAGGCCGTTGATGTCGCGCCGCACGTTGAAGCGCGGCCCCTGCTTGGCGGCGAGCGTGAGCACGAAGTGCGAGCACATGAGCTCGAGCACGGGCGCTCCTTGAGGCCGGGCGACGGCAATGCCTGCCCGCGCACCGCAGCAGCCACGACATCGACACCCGCACGCTTCGCCATCAGGCAACCTCCAACGAGGAAAATCTCGGAGAGACCATAACGCAGACTTTTGGCTTCGGGAAGACCGGCAAACGGTAAAAACCCTCATGGTGCGATTCCAGCCACAATGCGCGCCATGGTCGGAATCGAAGAAATCCAGCGCGCCGCGGCGCGCCTGCAAGGCCAGGTGCTGAATACGCCCTGTGTCGAGTCACGCACGCTGTCGGAGATCGTCGGTGCTCAGGTGTTCCTGAAATTCGAGAACCTGCAGTTCACATCCTCCTTCAAGGAGAGGGGTGCGTGCAACAAGCTGGTCGATCTTTCCGAGAACGGTACACGCGGAGTGATCGCCATGTCTGCCGGCAACCATGCGCAGGGTGTGGCCTATCACGCGCAGCGGCTCGGGCTGCGCGCGCTGATCGTCATGCCGCGCTTCACGCCGGGCGTGAAGATCGAGCGCACGCGCGGCTTCGGCGCCGAGGTGGTGCTGCACGGCGACACGCTCGACGCGGCCCGCGCCCATGCCCTGGAGCTTGCGGCGCGCGAAGGGCTGACCTTCGTGCACCCCTATGACGACGAAGCCATCATCGCGGGTCAGGGCACGGTGGCGCTCGAGATGCTCGACGCGGTGCCCGACCTGGACACGCTGGTGGTGGCGGTCGGCGGCGGCGGGCTGATCGCGGGCATGGCGGTGGCGGCACGCGAACGCAAGCCCGGCATCGAGATCGTCGGCGTGCAGACGACGCGCTTTCCGGCCATGGTCAATGCGGTCAAGGGCACGCACCACGTGCAGGGCAAGAGCACGATCGCCGAGGGCATCGCGGTCGGCACGCCCGGCGTGCTGACCCGGGAAATCATCGCGAGCAAGGTCGACGACCTGCTGCTGGTGGACGAAGGCGACATCGAGCAGGGCGTGCTGATGCTGCTCGAGATCGAGAAAACGCTGGTCGAGGGCGCGGGCGCGGCCGGGCTGGCGGCGCTGATCCGGCACCCGGAGCGCTTCAAGGGCAAGCGCGTGGGCCTGGTTCTTTCCGGCGGCAACATCGATCCGCTGCTGCTGGCGGCCATCATCGAACGCGGCATGGTGCGGGCCGGTCGGCTGGCCCGCGTGCGCGTGAGTGCGCGCGACGTGCCGGGCTCGCTGGCCCAGATCACGGCCACCGTGGCCGAAGCGGGCGCTAACGTCGACGAAGTCCACCACCAGCGCGCCTTCACGATGCTGGCCGCGCAGAACGTCGACATCGAGCTTGTGCTGCAGACCCGCGGACGCGCCCACCTGGCGAGCGTCCTGACGGCGCTGAAGGATGCCGGCTTCGAGGCCGAGGAGCAGCATTGACGCCCTGGGCGCAGGCTGCCGTGGGGGCTCGCAAGCCCCTAGAGCGGTTCATGGCTACCCGCCGGTAAAATGACTCCAGTCTGTCAATTTGCGTATTCGAGGTACTTCCCGATGTCCAACCCCACTCCCGTCGAGCCGAACCACAGTGCCGCTGTCGAAAAGGACGCCGTCGAATCGGTCGTTCACCTGATGCCGCTGGTGCTGCCGCTGGCCGGCGGCGTGCTGATGCTGCTGCTGGCATCGATCGCGGTCTTCATGGCCTGACGCTGACAGGCATTGGCGCTTTTGTCCGCGGGCAGTGCGGCCCGCGCAGGCGCAGCATTCAGCAGCCATCTCCCGAAGCGAAACGTTTTCTCAAACGGACCTCCGTGCCTGAGCAGGCCCGGCGCCCCGTTCGGAAAGACGATTTTTCAACTTAGGAGATTTTCCGATGAACGCACCCACGATGAAGGGCCTCACCATTCAGGCGCCCTCATACGTCAAGAACGCCAAGCTGATCGCCTGGGTGGCCGACATGGCCGCACTGTGCAAACCCGAAGCCATCCATTGGTGCGACGGCAGCAAGGAAGAATACGACCGCCTCTGCCAGCAACTGGTGGACGCAGGGACCTTCAAGAAGCTCAACCAGGCCAAGCGCCCCAACTCGTTCCTCGCGGTGTCCGACCCGAGCGACGTGGCGCGCGTCGAAGACCGCACCTACATCTGCTCCGCGCAGAAGGACAACGCCGGCCCCACGAACAACTGGATGGCCCCGGCCGAGATGCGCGCGACGCTGCAGCCGCTGTTCGACGGCTGCATGAAGGGCCGCACGATGTATGTCGTGCCGTTCAGCATGGGCCCGCTGGGCTCGCCCATTGCACACATCGGCATCGAGCTGTCCGACTCGCCGTACGTGGCGGTGAACATGCGCATCATGACGCGCATGGGCAAGGCCGTGTACGACGTGCTGGGCACCGACGGTGAGTTCGTGCCTTGCGTGCACACCGTGGGCGCGCCGCTCGAGGCCGGGCAGAAGGACGTGTCCTGGCCCTGCAACAAGACCAAGTACATCGTTCACTACCCCGAGACGCGCGAGATCTGGAGCTACGGCTCGGGCTACGGCGGCAACGCGCTGCTGGGCAAGAAGTGCTTCGCGCTGCGCATTGCCTCGAACATGGGCCGCGACGAAGGCTGGCTGGCCGAGCACATGCTCATCCTGGGCGTGACGAATCCCGAAGGCAAGAAGTACCACGTGGCGGCGGCGTTCCCGAGCGCTTGCGGCAAGACGAACTTTTCGATGCTGGTACCGCCGGCGGGCTTCGAGGGCTGGAAGGTCACGACCATCGGCGACGACATCGCCTGGATCAAGCCGCAGGCCGATGGCTCGCTGCGCGCCATCAATCCCGAAGCTGGTTACTTCGGTGTCGCTCCCGGCACCAACATGCTGACGAATCCGAACTGCATGCGCAGCCTGGACGACGGCGTGATCTTCACCAACGTCGCGCTGACCGATGACGGCGACGTGTGGTGGGAAGGCATGGAACAAGACGCACCGGGCAAGGCACTGCCGGCGCACCTGATCGACTGGCAAGGCAAGGACTGGACGCCGCAGATCGCCAAGGAAACGGGCGCGAAGGCCGCGCATCCGAATGCGCGCTTCACCGTGGCCGCGACCAACAATCCGGCGCTCGACGAGGCCTGGGACGATCCGAAGGGCGTGACCATCGACGCCTTCATCTTCGGCGGCCGCCGCTCGACCACCGTGCCGTTGGTCACCGAAGCCCGCAACTGGGTCGAGGGCGTGTACATGGCGGCGACGATGGGTTCGGAAACGACCGCGGCCGCCGCTGGCCAGCAAGGCATCGTGCGCCGCGACCCGTTCGCGATGCTGCCGTTCATGGGCTACAACATGAGCGACTATTTCCAGCACTGGCTCGACCTGGGCAAGAAGCTCGAAGCCTCGGGCGCGAAGCTGCCGAAGATCTACACGACCAACTGGTTCCGCAAGGGCGCGGACGGCAAGTTCGTCTGGCCTGGCTACGGCGAGAACATGCGCGTGCTGAAGTGGATGATCGATCGCGTCGAAGGCAAGAAGTCGGAAGGCATCGAGCACATCACCGGCGTGAGCCCGCGCTATGAAGATCTGAACTGGACGGGGCTGAATTTCAGTGCCGAGCAGTTCGCGACCGTGACCAGCATCGACAAGGCGGCGTGGGAAGCAGAGCTGAAGCTGCACGCTGAATTGTTCAAGCAGCTGGAACACCATCTGCCGAAGGAATTGCCGGAAACGAAGGCTGCGATCGAGCAGCGCCTGGCAGCCTGATTTCAG
>NZ_MOWM01000145.1 GCF_016082275.1 Variovorax sp. E3 | reverse complement strand
TTTCTGCTGGTGTGCGCGGCATCGGCGTTGCTGTTGCGGCTGGGCTGAGCCGGCACGGCCGCCGGATCGCGTAGTCTCGGCGCCCATGCCGTCCACTGCCTACGCCCTGCTCGCCATCGCCATCTGGGCCACTCTCGCCACGCTGGGCACCGCCCTGGCGCACCTGCCTCCGTTCCTCATGACCGGGATCGCGCTGATCATCGGCAGCGTGCCGAGCTGGCCGCTGGTGCTGCGCGACCGCGCCGCCTGGAAGGTGCCGCCGCGCACGCTGGCGCTGGGCATCTACGGGCTGTTCGGCTACCACTTCCTGCTTTTCATCGCGCTGCGCCATGCGCCGCCGGTGGAGGCCAACCTCGTCAACTACCTGTGGCCGCTGCTGATGGTGGTGCTGGCGCCGGTGCTGTTGCCGGGCCTGTCGCTGCGGCCGGTGCACGTGGTGGCGGCGCTGCTGGGGTTCGCGGGCGCGGCGGCGGCCATCCTCGGCGCGCGGAGCGGCGCCGCAGCCGCCGGGCCCGCGGGCGAGTACTGGGGCTTTCTGCCCGCGCTGGCCTCGGCCGTGATCTGGGCCAGCTACTCGCTGTGGACGAAGCGCGTGCCGGCCTTTCCGACCTCGGCCATCGGCCTGTTCGGGCTGGTGTCGGGCCTGCTGGCGCTGGCCTGCCATGCGCTGCTCGAAGCACCGGCGACGCTGTCGGGGCAAGACTGGCTGCTGCTGGTCGTGTGCGGCCTGGGCCCGCTGGGCGCGGCTTTCTTTTTATGGGACATGGCGCTCAAGCGCGGCGACGCGCGGCAGATCGGCATCCTGAGCTACATCACGCCGCTGGCCTCGACGGCGCTGCTGCTGGCCGTGACGGGCCGGCCGCTGACATGGAGCATCGCGCTCGCGGCCATCCTCATCATCTCGGCCGCGCTGATGGGCACGCGCGCGCGCTGATCCGCGCGCGGAATGCGCCGGCGTCCGACGGCGCGGCGTACTTTTTCTGGCAGAGTGTCGGCTCAGGAACAAAGGAGCCACGCATGAACGAAAAGAACGGGGATTTCGAGATCACGCCCAAGCTCGTGTTCGACATGAACCTGGCGCTGTACCTCGACCTGGTCGCAGCACTCGAAAGCGCGGGCGCCGTCACCTACCGCCAGATGGCGGCCCGCGTTCTGAACATCAGCATGGACGCCCGCGACGACGGCGAGGCCGGTTTGTCGACGGTGCTCGAAGGCATCGCCAAGGGTTTCGCGGGCCGAGGCGACGGCCTGTCGATCGAGCTGCTGAAGGCCGCGCGCGGCCTGCGCGACGACGAGGCGATGGGCGACATTCCCATGCGCCCCGAGGACGACTGAAAACCCCCGGCCGCTGCGTCAGCCTTCGGCGACCTGCAGCACCAGCTTGCCGAAGTTCTCGCCCGCGAAGAGCTTGTTGAGCGACTCGGGGAAGGTGTCGAGGCCCTTCACGATGTCTTCCTTGCTCTTCATGCGGCCGTCCTTCAGGTAGCCGGCCAGCTCGGCGATGGCGATGTGATAGCGGTCCGCATAGTCGAACACCACGATGCCTTCCATGCGCGCGCGGTTCACCAGCAGGCTCAGGTAGTTCTTCGGGCCGGCCGCGGGCATGCTGTTGGCGTTGTTGTACTGGCTGATGGCGCCGCAGATGATGATGCGGGCCTTGCGCGCGAGCCGCGCCAGCACCATGTCCAGGATCTCGCCGCCGACGTTGTCGAAGTAGATGTCCACGCCCTTCGGGCAGTGCGTCTTCAGGCCTTCGCGCACCGCGCCCGCGCCGGCCTTGTAGTCGATGCAGGCGTCGAAGCCCAGCTCCTTCACCACCCAGTCGCACTTGGCGGCGCCGCCGGCGATGCCGACCACGCGGCAGCCCTTGATCTTGGCCAGCTGGCCCACGGTCTGGCCCACGGCGCCGGCCGCGCCGGACACCACCACCGTTTCGCCGGCCTTGGGCATGCCCACGTCCATCAGGCCGAAGTAGCCGGTCATGCCGGGCATGCCCAGCACGTTGAGCCACTGCGTGATGCTGCCGACGTTCAGGTCGATCTTCACCAGGCCGTTGCGCTTGAGCTCGTCCTGCGCAATGAGGATGTATTCCTGCACGCCGAGCGTGCCGTACACCGTGTCGCCGACCGCGAACTTCGGGTTCTTCGAGGCCACCACGCGGCCCACGCCGCCGGCGCGCATCACCTCGTCGATGGCCACGGGCGGGATGTAGCTCTTGGCGTCGTTGAGCCAGCCGCGCATGGCGGGGTCGAGCGACAGCGACAGCGTCTTGACCAGCACGCCGCCTTCGGCCGGCTCGCCGACCGGCTCGGTGGTGAAGCGCCAGTTCTCGCGGGTGGCGGCGCCTTCGGGGCGCTTGGCAAGGCGGACCTGGTGGTTGGTGAGGGGGCTGCTCATGGTGTCTCCTTGAATGACGGGAACCGGCTCTGACGAGGGCACGGAGGCGCATCGTAGCCGCGCCCCGCGCGGGCGCTGGTAGCGCAGGCGACAGCGCCGCGCCCTCCCTGCCTACACCAGCCGCACGATGATCTGCAGCCCCGGCGCGGCGTTGCGCACCATCAGCTCGCCGCCATGCGCCTCGGCGATCAGCCGGCACAGATACATGCCGAGCCCGACGCCGCCGGTGGCCCGCGCGCGCGCGCCGTCGGTACGGTAGAAGGGCTCGGTCAGCCGCTCCAGCTGTTCGTCGGCCACGCCGGGGCCGTGGTCGCGCACCTCGATCTCGACGCCCTGTTTCTTGCCATCGAGCACCGCGCGCAGCGACACGCACGGCGGCCGGGGCGCGTCGGCGCTGTAGCGCAGCGCGTTGTCCAGCAGGTTGCGCACCAGCAGGCGGATGCGCATGCGGTCGACGGCATGCGGCGGCAGCCCTTCGGCCAGGTCGAGGTGCACGTCCTGCGCGCCGGGCATCTCGGCCACGGTCTCGCGGATCATCGCGGCCAGGTCGACCGGCTCGCGCTGCAGCGCCACGTGCGGGCTTGCCAGGCGCTCGCTTTCGAGCAGGTCGCTGATGAGGTCGCGCATTTCGTTGAGGTCGCGCAGCAGCGCCTCGCGCTCGGCCTGGCCGTCGGGCGTGGCCGGCAGCAGCTCGGCGTTGAGCCGGGCCCGCGTGAGCGGCGAGCGCAGCTCGTGGCTCAGCGCCAGCAGCAGACCGCGCTTGGCGTCGAGCATGGCCTGGATGTCGTCGGCCATGGTGTTGATGCGCTGCGCGAGGTCGCCCAGGTCGTCGTTGCGGCGCACGGGAATCGGCTGCGTGAACTCGCCGCGCCCGAAACGCTGCGCGCCCTCGCGGATGTCGATCAGCGGCCGCAGCAGCCGGCTCACGTAGGCATAGGCCAGCAGCACGCACGACAGCAGCACACCCAGCGTGGCCCAGCCGATGATGCGCGGCGCCAGCTCCCAGAGCTTGGGCGACCAGCCGAAGATCACGCGGTGGCCGTCGGCCGTGGAGCGGATGAACCACTTGTCGCCGCCGGACGTGTCTTCGCGGTCGTGCATCCAGCCGCCGGGGCGGTCGGCGCCGCCGGGGTTGGAGTCCCAGTTGACCTTGGGGCCGACGATGCGGATGGTGATGGGCAGGCGGTTCACCAGCGCCTGCGCGCGCGTCACGTCGGGCGGCGTGCCGATGTCGGCGACCAGGCGATCGGTGTAGTCGGTGAGCATGGGCCGCGCGGCCTCGGCCCAGCCGGTGGAGAAGGCGCGCTTCATGCCGCTCATGAACACGACCGCCATCACCATGGCCAGCAGCACGAACATCAGCACCAGCCGCACGCGCAGCGAACGGCGCCAGCGGCGCTTGCCCTGCACCTTCTCGTTCCAGCGCGCGTGCCACTGCTTGTGCCACTCCTGCCGCCACTCTTCGTCGCGGCATTGCATGCGCCGCCGCATCTCGCGGGGGAATCTGCGGTTGAAGCTCATGCAGGCTCGCTGCGCGCCACGGCCAATGCGTAGCCGGCGTTGCGCAGCGTCTTGATGCAGTCCAGCGGCTCCAGCTTCTTGCGCAGACGGCTCACCACGATGTCGACCGCGCGCGTGTACAGCTCGGCCTCGTGGCCGCGCAGGCGGTTGAGGATGTCGTCGCGGCTGAACACCTTGCCGGGCTCGGCCGCCAGCAGCGCGAGCAGTTCGAACTCGGTGCCCGTGAGCTCCACGCGTTCCCCTTGGCGCAGCACCTGGCGGCGGTCGAGGTCGATCGACAGGCCGTCGAACACGCGTTGCTGCGCGCTGCTCGCGGCCGGCGGCGCGCTGCGCTGGCGCCGCAGGATGGTCTGCACGCGCGCCACCAGCTCGCGCGGCTCGAAGGGCTTGGGCACGTAGTCGTCGGCGCCCAGTTCGAGGCCGACCACGCGGTCCATCACTTCGCCGCGCGCGGTGAGCATCACGATGGGGATGTCGCTTTCCTTGCGGATCTCGCGGCACAGCGCAAAGCCGTCCATCTCGGGCAGCATGACGTCGAGGATGGCCGCATCGAACTGGCCGGCGCGCAGCTTGGCCAGGCCTTCGCTCGGGCGCACGGCACTCTCGAGCGTGCAGCCGAAGCGGGCGAAGTAAGTGGTCAGCGGCGCGGCGAGGTGTTCGTCGTCGTCGATCAGCAGGATGCGCGGCATGGCGGGATTGTGCCTCCTGGCAAACATGTGGCGGATGACTTCACTGACCATCAGACTTGCCGGCATCGCACCGCCCAGGCCAGGCCCGTGATCAAGAGGACGAGCAGCAGCGCGTGGTAGACCACGTCGCCGATGCTGCCGGGTCCGATGCCGGCCACGATGGTGCCCAGGCCGACCAGCGTGCCCAGCAGCGCGAAGCCCTGCCCGACGATGGCGGCGCGGCGCGCGTGCGCGGGACGCAGCCAGGTCTCGACCGAGGCCAGCACCAGCACGGTTGCGATCACCGCTTCGGCGATGCGCGCCGGCGTGTGCGCGTGGCCCGGCAGGAGGTAGCCGGCGTGCACCGTCGACGCGATGCCCAGCGTGAGCGCCTCGGTCAGCATCCATGCGCGCGCGGTCCGCGCGCGCATGGTCGGGGCGGCAGTGGCGCTCACCACGGGTCGGCGCGGCCGATGCGGCCGAGGTGCGTGAGGCCGAAGCCCGCCGCGTACTTGAGCCCGTAGCCGAGCGCGCGGTCGAGACCGACGTGGGCGAACCAGATCAAGCCACCGGCCACCGCCCACGGCATGGCCGCGAGCACGCCGAGCGCCAGCAGCAGCACCGGCCCGACATACGAGTGCGCGGCGTTGTAGAGCGCCGCCCCCACGCGCGGCCCCGCGAGGTAGCCCAGCATCGAAAGGTCGGGCGCCAGCAGCCAGAGCGCGAACACGCCCCAGCCCGCGCCGAACTGGGCATACGCGGCCAGCGCCACACCCAACACGACGGCGCCTTCGAGGCGCAGCAGCGCGCGCACGCCACCCGCGGCCGCCGTTGCCTGTTCGCGAAACACCGCGGAACCGGCTTCGCCGGGCCGCGGGTGTCGCCCCCGGAGAGGGGGAAGGCGAAGCGACACGAAGTGCGCGAAGCCTGGGGGTGAGTGAAGCCTATCCACGATGGCTCCAGCGGCGGCCGCCGCGTTCCATGAAGTCGCGCACCTTCTGCTGCTGCGCGGCATTCAGGTTGTCGTAGAAGTCGGCGGCGGCCGCGATGATCTCGGGGCTGCCGTTGCGCACCGCCGTGGTCTTCTCTTCGACGAGGCGGGTGGCGCCAGCCTGGTCGAGCTTGTTGCCCGCGAACAGCGCCTTGAACTGCGAGCGCGGGTCGCCCGAGCCGCCGGCGCCGCGCATCGCTTCACGCTGCGCCTGCAGCTTCTCTGCGAGCACGGTGAGCTTCTGTTTCTGGTTGGCGTCGAGCTCGAGCTTGCTGCCCACGCGCTCGACCATCTTGGCGCGGAAGTCGGCGCTGTCGCCGCCCCAGCCGTGCCGTTGGCCGGCACAGCCGGCGATGCTGCCGGCCACCATCGCTGCGCCAGCGAAACCGAAGAGAGTGCGTTTGATCCAGTGCTTCATGGGAGGTCCTTGTGTGGTTGTTGAGGAGGAAGCTCCATGGTGCGATGCGCACCGGGCCAAGTCCTCTCGCCGCGGTATCGGCGTGTTTCGTTTGATTGCAGCGGGCCGAAGAAGAAAAAGGAAAAGGCCCGGCCTGCTTACAGCCGGCTGCTCTTGGCGTTGGCCGCCGAGGCGCGCGCGTCGACGGGGTTCTGCATCGTCGAGATGACCTTGCTGTTCACGCGCGAGCCCGACGACACGTTCTGGTCGGGGGCGGCGGCGGTGCGCACGGCTTCGGCGACAACGCTGGCGCGGTCGGTCGATGCGGCCATGGTCTCGGCGCCGCGCGAGCCGCGCACCACGTTCTGGTTGGGTGCCGAAGCGGTGCGAACGGCTTCGGCGTTGACTTCGGCGCGGCTCTTGGCCGACACGGCGGGCTGCACGCCCTGGTAGCTTTCGGCCTTGGCACCGGCCGCCGCGAGCATGGCGAACGAACCGATGGCGACGATCTGGGTCAGCGAGAGAGTCAGCTTCATGATGCAGGTCTTTCTTTCAGGGATGGAAGAGGAGACCTGATGGTGCTTGCGGGGCCGTCGCAAGTCCTTTCGCCGCAGTTTCGGCGTGTTTCGTTTTATTGCGGCGCTATTGCTTTCGCAGTAAATAGAGCAGCCCCGCCAGGGCCAGGCACGGGGCGAGCAGCGCCCAGAAGCCCACATGCGCATAGCCCAGGCCGCCGGCCAGCGAACCGATGGCGAACGCGGCCACCGGCGGCCAGGCCTTGCGCACGCGGGTGCGGGCCATGGCGATGCCGGGCGCGCGCGTGGCGATGTCCACGAGGTCCATCACGAGCTGCGTGACGTTGCCGGTCATCACCGTGCTGGGCGTGAGCCGTGCGAACACGCTGCGCGAGGCGGTGTTCTGCACCGACATGGCCAGCACGCCCATGAGGCCCACGCCGATGGCCGACATGCCGCCGCCGTGCGCGAACGGCCCCACCCCCACGCCCGCGAGCATGAAGGCCACGAGGCCCGCGAGCTGGATCAGGACGAGCGGCGCGGCGGTGTCGCGCCCGTGCCGCTCGCGCCGCAGCTGGAACATGCGCGTGGCGGCCACGCCGACCACGAAGGTCGGCAGCGCGAGCAGCTTGCCGAGCACGCCCGCATGGCCGTCGCCCGCCATGGCCGCGCCGATCAGCACGAAGTTGCCGGTGACGTGCGCGGTGAAGAGCCCGAACAGCGCGACGAAGCCGAGCGTGTCGACGAAGCCGCCGGTGAAGGCCAGCAGCATGCCGTGGCCGGGGCTCTCGACCGGCGCGTCGGCGGTGGCCGAAGGTGCGACGGGCGAAGCGGAGGCCATGCGGAACTCAGCCCGCGAGCGCCGCGGCCGGGTCGTCGGAATCGAGCACGCCCTGGGCCCACGCCTCGAGCTTGCTGGTGTCGGCGCGCAGCACCTCCTGCTTGACCGCGAGGATGCGCGACGGATGCATCGAGAAGCTGCGCAGGCCCAGGCCCAGCAGCAGCCGCGTGAACGCCACGTCGCCCGCCATTTCACCGCACACCGACACGCCCTTGCCCTGCCTGCGGCACTCGGCGATGGTGTCGGCCACGAGCTTGAGCACGGCGGGGTGCGCGGGGTCGTACAGGTGCGCCACCGACTCGTCGGCGCGGTCGATGGCCAGCGTGTACTGGATCAGGTCGTTGGTGCCGATCGACAGGAAGTCGAAGTGCTTCAGGAAGATGCGCAGCGTGAGCGCGGCGGCCGGGATCTCGATCATGGCGCCGAGCTTGACCGTGCCGTGCACCGCGCCGCGGCTGTCGAGCTCGGAACGCGCGAAGTCGATCAGCGACAGGGTCTGGCGGATCTCGCTGGCGTGCGCGAGCATCGGAATGAGCAGGTGGATTTCGCCGTGCGCCGCCGCCCGCAGGATGGCGCGCAGCTGCGTGAGGAACATGGCCGGGTCGGCCAGGCTCCAGCGAATGGCGCGCAGGCCCAGCGCGGGGTTCAGGTGCTCCTGCTTGTTGGCCGACTTGCTGTCCAGCGGCTTGTCGGCGCCCACGTCGATGGTGCGGATGGTCACGGGCATGCCCTGCATGCCCTCGACCGCGCGCTTGTAGGCCTGGTACTGCTCTTCTTCGTCGGGCAGGCGCGTCTGGCGCGCGACGACTCGCGGCCCATGAAAAGGAATTCGCTGCGAAACAGCCCCACGCCCACCGCGCCGGCCTTGACGGCGCCCACGGTGTCCTCGGGCATCTCGATGTTGGCGAGCAGCTCGACGCGCTGGCCGTCGAGCGTGACGGCCGGCTTGTGGCGCAGGCGCGCAAGGCGGCCGCGCTCGAGGTCGCCCTGGCGCTGCTTGAAGCCGTACTCGGCCAGGATGATCGGCGAGGGGTCGATGATCATCACGCCGGCGTCGCCGTCGATGATGACCCAGTCGTCCTGGCGCACCAGCTGGCTCGCGGTGCGCGCGCCGACGATGGCCGGAATGTCCATGCTGCGCGCCACGATGGCGGTGTGCGAGGTGCGTCCGCCCACGTCGGTCACGAAGCCCGCGAACACGCTCTTCTTGAACTGCAGCATGTCGGCCGGCGAGAGGTCGTGCGCGATGAGCACCAGCGGCACGTCGATGCCGTCGCCCGCGGTGGGGTCGTCGTGGTCGTCGTTGTCGTCCACCGGCGCGGCGGCGCGCTTGCGGCGCGGCGGGCTCGGCGCGAGAACGGCGGCGGTGCCCTTCATGCGGTGCAGCAGGCGCTCGACCACCTGCTCGAGGTCGGCCTTGCGCTCGCGCAGGTACTCGTCCTCCATCTCGTCGAACTGGCGCGCGATGATTTCCAGCTGCGTGGTCAGCGCCCATTCGGCGTTGTAGAGCCGCTCGCTGATCCAGTGCTTGACGCCGCCGCTCAGGGCCTCGTCCTGCAGCAGCATCTGGTGCACCTCGAGCAGCGCCGACAGCTCGTGCGGCGCGTCGTTGGGGCCCATCAGCGCGACGTTGGCCTGCAGCTTGATGAGCTCGTCGGCCACCGCGTTGCGCGCGGTGCGCACGCGGTCGATTTCGGAATCGATTTCCTCGGGCTTGATGAAGTAGTGGGCCACGTCGATGCGGCTGGACACCACCAGCACCGCGCGCCCGATGGCAATGCCACGGGCAACAGGGAGGCCGTGGACTGCGAAGGTCATGGGAGGGTCCTTATTCGCCTTCGCCGAACTTGTCGTCCATGAGGTGGACGATGGCGTTCATCGCTTCTTCTTCCTGGGGGCCGTTGGTCTCGAGTTCGACGGTGGAGCCGAGCCCGGCGGCCAGCATCATGACGCCCATGATGCTCTTGGCATTGATGCGGCGGTCGCCGCGCGAGAGCCACACCTCGCAGGGAAAGCTGCCTGCGAGCTTGGTGAGCTTGGCCGATGCGCGCGCATGCAGGCCCAGCTTATTGCTGATGGTCACGGATTTCTTGATCACTGTGCTTTCTTTTCGCCTGGTTCTGGGGAGCGGCCACCGCCACCTGCATGACACCCGCGGTGCCGCCCGCGAGGGCCCGCTGCACCAGTGTCTCGAGCGGTTCGTGCCGGTAGGTGACGGCGCGCAGCAGCATCGGGAGATTGACCCCCGCCACCAGCCGCGACCGGACGCCGTCCACCAGCTTCTGCGCGACGTTGCAGGGCGTGGCGCCGAACACGTCGGCCAGCACCAGCACCTGCGAACGCGGGGCATGGAGCTGCTGCGCGAGCGTGATGCGCGCGGCGGCCAGCGTTTCTTCGGGCGACACGTTGGGCAACACGTCGAGCGCGACGATGGCCTGCTCGCAGTCGGGAAACACATGCAGCGCGCACTGCCGCAGCGCATGTGCGAACGGTGAGTGGGCGATGATGAGAATGCTGTTCATGCGGGACAAAGGACGACGCTTCGATTATGCGGGGGCGCCCAGGGTAAGTAGATATGTGACACAACGCGGCAGGCCCCAAAAAGAGACAGTCCGCGGCGGCTATGAAAACAATAGCAGCCGCCGTTCACGGCAGGCGCAGGCCCTCGAAGAAAGTCTGCGATGCGTCGGCGGCCGAGGGCTTGCCCAGCACGGTGGCCTGGTAGAGCGCCACGGTGCCGTCTTTTGCGACTGGGCGAACCAGAGCACCTGCACGGGGGCGCCGCCCTGGCTTGGCGGCTGGGCGTCCAGCCGCAAGGGCGGGGGCGTGGCCGTGGCGCGCTGCACGCCGGCGGGGGTTTCGGCCACCTGCGCCTCGCCAAGCTGGCCGCGCGTGGCGCTGCGCCAGGCGTTGAGCCAGGTCTCGGCCTGCGCCGGGCCGTTGGCCGAGGCGTGCGCGATGGCAAAGGTGGCGCCGCCGGCCTCGCAGCCGGTCATGTCGACCTGCACCGATTCGGCGCCCAGCGGCAGGGCCCGGTTCGCGCGGTCGGGCTTGCAGGGCAGCATCGCGATCAGGCCGCGTCGGCGATCGGCACCTCGCGCCAGTTGAAGGTGGGGCTGCAGGCGGCCAGCAGCAGGGCTGCCGCGGCCAGCGCGGGCCAGGAGGAAGGGGCGGACGACGGCATGGGGGAGCGATTATCGAGCCGTCGGGGGCCGCCACGGGTCGCCGGGGCGTCGCCAGCACGATCCGCGCGCGGAACTAAAATCGCGCCGCCCTTGTCTCTTCGCTGCCATGAAAAAATACATCGCTGCTGCTGCCGTCGTCATTGCATTGGCCACCGGCGTGGGGGTGTACCTCGGCTCCGGCGCCACCGCCGCCCCGGCTTCGACCTTCGTGCTGCTCGACGGCACGCAAAAGAGCACCGCCGACCTGAAGGGCAAGGTCACGCTGGTCAACTTCTGGGCCACCAGCTGCGTGACCTGCGTGGGCGAGATGCCCAAGGTCATCGCCACCTACGACAAGTACAAGGCCCAGGGCTACGACACGCTGGCCGTGGCCATGAGCTACGACCCGCCGAGCTATGTCGTCAACTTCGCCGAAACGCGCAAGCTGCCGTTCAAGGTGGCGATCGACAACACCGGCAGCGTGGCGCAGGCCTGGGGCGACGTGAAGCTCACGCCAACCACCTACCTGGTCAACAAGCGCGGCGAGATCGTGAAGCGCTATGTGGGCGAACCCGATTTCGCCGAGCTGCACAAGCTGATCGAGAAGCTGCTCGCCGAAGCCTGAGCTTCCGGCTCCCCAAGCAAGAAGGCGCTCCCCGTGGAGCGCCTTTTGTTTTTCCGCCGAAGCCTTTTCGTCGGCTTACTGGTTGCGGAAGCTGTCGTGGCAGGCCTTGCAGCTCGCGGCGGTCGGGCCGAACTGGGCCTTGAGGGCGTCGATGTTGCCCGCCTTGGCGGCCACCAGCAGCTTGCCGGTCTCGGCGATCAGCTTTTCCTGGCGCTCCTTGAACTTGGCGTCTTCTTTCCAGATGTCGGGCTTGGCCTTGCCGCCCTCGGTGCCGGGACCGAAAGCCGCCCAGGGCAGCTTCGCCATGTCGGCGACCA
The DNA here is from genome assembly GCF_016082275.1 of Variovorax sp. E3. GTDB lineage: Bacteria > Pseudomonadota > Gammaproteobacteria > Burkholderiales > Burkholderiaceae_C > Variovorax. The sequence continues at coordinate 10,162 of NZ_MOWM01000145.1, read as the reverse complement.
CTTCGGCGTTGGCGGCGGCTGCGGCGGCATCGTAGGGTGCGCGGCCGTTGGCCATGGCGCCCAGGCGACCGAAGTGCTGGCTCATCACGAACAACGCGCTTTCGCGGTACTTGATGGCGTCTTCGGGCTTGGCGAACTGGGCCGCGGCGGGCAGGGAGATCGCAGCGCAGGCGGCTGCAAGGGCAAGCGAAGCTAGTCGGGTCATCGTGGGTCCTCGTGTGGGGAAAACGCCGTCGAACGCGGCGCTGCGGGCGAGTGTAGGGGCGGCCCGTGTCGGGCGCATAGCAACAACCCGAAGCCGACGAGGGCCCGGACTTTGCTAATCTGCGCCTTCCGCAGCATCGCGCCCCGCGCCTTTTCTTCGATGACCGACTCCTCCGTGGCCGCCCTTCGGGCAGCCTCCGGCCCCGCAGCCCCCACCCGGGTCTGGGACCTGCGACGCGCCTTTTCCACTGGGCGCTGGCCGTTGCCGTGCTCGGCCTGATCGGCACGGGCCTGAGCGGCGTCATGGAATGGCACTTCCGCCTGGGCTACACGGTGCTCGCACTGCTGCTGTTCCGGCTGGTCTGGGGCTTCGCGGGCGGGCGCTGGTCGCGCTTCGCGGCTTTCTTCTACGGGCCCGGCTCCGTGCTCGCCTACCTGCGCGGGCGCGCGCACCCGAACCACCTGATCGGCCACACGCCGCTGGGCGCCCTGTCGGTGTTCGCGGTGCTGGCCATCCTGGTGCTGCAGGTCACGACCGGGCTGATGGCGGACGACGAAATCTCGGCCTCCGGGCCGCTCACGCGCTTTGTCTCGGGCAACGTGGTCAGCCTGGCCACCGGCTGGCACAAGGCGCAGGGCAAGTGGATCGTGATCGCGCTCGTGAGCCTGCATGTGCTGGCGGTGCTGTTCTACGTGCTGGTCAAGCGGCACCGGCTGGTGCGCCCGATGGTGACGGGCGACAAGCTGATCGCCGCCAATGGCGGCGGCAACGTCGCGCCGAGCCGTGACGACGCGGCGTCGCGCGGGATTGCACTGGTGGTGTTCGCGCTGTGCGCGGGCGTGGCCTTCTGGATTTCGTCGTTGCGCGTATGAGCTTTTCCGTCTCACGCCCCCTGCCGCTGTCGGCCATGCCGGACGTCGTGTTGCTCACGCCCGAAGACGCGCACGAGTTCGACGCCGCGCGCGCGATCTTTCGCGACTACGCGAACTCGCTCGGCATCGATCTGGAGTTTCAGGATTTCGAAGGCGAACTCGCCACGCTGCCGGGTGAATACGCCGAGCCGCGCGGCACGCTGCTGCTCGCGCTGGTCGACCCGGTCAATGTGAAGGAAGACACGGGCCGCCAGGCGCCGACGCTCCAGCGCGCCGACGGCTCTCTGGCGCATGTGGCGGGCTGCTGCGCGCTGCGCCCGCTGGATAACGCGGACTACGCCAACGCGGCCGAAATGAAGCGCCTGTACGTGCGCCCCGGCTTTCGCGGGCTGGGCCTGGGCCGTCAGCTGGCCGAGGCGATTCTCGATGCCGCGCGCAGCGCGGGCTACGGCTGCGTGCTGCTGGACACCCTCGACGACATGGAGTCGGCGCGGGCCCTCTACGAAGACCTGGGCTTCGCGGAGGTGCCGCCCTACTATCACAACCCCGTCGCCGGGGCCCACTACCTGAAAGTGGATCTCTAGCCTGACCGATCAGCCGCGGGCTTGCGCCAGCAGCGTGTCGGCGTCGCTCACTTCGAACTTGCCCGGGCCTTCGACGTTCAGCGTCGCGACCTTGCCGTCCTTCACGAGCATCGAATACCGGTTGCTGCGCAGGCCCATGCCGCGGCCGGTCAGGTCGAGCGTGAGGCCGGTGGCCTTGGCGAAGTCGGCGCTGCCGTCGGCCAGCATGCGCACCTTGGCGCCGGTCTTCTGGTCACGCGCCCAGGCGCCCATCACGAAGGCGTCGTTCACGCTCACGCACCAGATTTCGTCGACGCCGGCGGCCTTGAAGTCGTCGAAGTGCTGCACGTAGCCCGGCACGTGCTTGGCCGAGCAGGTGGGCGTGAAGGCGCCCGGCAGCGCGAACAGCGCAATGGTCTTGCCGGCCGAAGCCTTGGTCACGTCGACCGCGTTCGGGCCGATGCTGCAGCCTTCGCCTTCGACCTCGGAATATTCCTGCAGGGTGGCCGAAGGAAGGGTGTCGCCGACTTTGATCATTTGATGTGCTCCAGAAAAAGAAAAACGGCCCACATTGTGGGCCGTTTCCGGATTGGTTGCCCCGAGGGGCTCCAATGATTGATCAGACCAGGACGGCCTTCTCGACCAGACGGGTCACGACCCAGTTCTTGGTCTTCGAGATCGGACGGCTTTCCGTGATCTCGATGGTGTCGCCCAGCTTGTACTCGCCCTTTTCGTCATGGGCGTGGTACTTGCTCGTCTTGGCCACGATCTTGCCGTAGAGCTCGTGCTTCACACGGCGCTCGACCAGCACGGTCACGGTCTTGGCACGCTTGTCGCTGACCACCTTGCCGATCAAGGTGCGCTTGAGGGATTTTTTAGCTTCCGTCATGTTCACTCCTTACTTGGCGGCTTGGGTTTCTTGCTGCTTCTGAGCAAGAATGGTCTTGGCGCGCGCGATGTCGCGACGCGTCACGCGCAGCGTCGAGGTGTTCGACAGCTGTTGCGTGGCTTTCTGCATGCGCAGACCGAAATGGGCCTTTTGCAGTTCCTTGACTTCGGTTTGCAGCGCTGCGACGTCCTTCGTGCGCAGGGTTGCAGCCTTGGTCACCTTGGCCGGAGCCGCGGTTTCTTTTTTCTTACGGGTTGCCATGGGTGTTCTCCTCTCAGGCGCCGAGCTGGCGAGCGACGAAGGTCGTACGCAGCGGAAGCTTGGCGGCGGCCAGGCGGAACGCTTCGCGGGCGAGTTCTTCGGGGACACCGACGATCTCGAACACGATCTTGCCAGGCTGAATTTCAGCGACGTAGTACTCGGGGTTGCCCTTACCGTTACCCATCCGCACTTCAGCGGGTTTGGTAGAGATTGGCTTGTCCGGGAACACGCGGATCCAGATACGGCCACCGCGCTTCACGTGACGCGAAATCGCGCGACGAGCGGCTTCGATCTGGCGCGCCGTGAGGCGGCCGCGGTCGGTGCATTTGAGACCGAAGTCACCGAAGGCAACCGAGTTACCCCGGGTTGCGATGCCGGTGTTGCGGCCCTTTTGTTCCTTGCGGAACTTTCTGCGTGCAGGTTGCAGCATGTTTTCTTACTCCGTGAGGGCCCCAGGCACTTGCGTGCCCGGGAGCGACCGATTACTCGGTCTTGGCACCGTCCGCTGCTGCAGCGGGCGCGGCTTTGCGGACGCGCTTAACGGCGGGTTTCGAGTCTGCACCGGCACCGCCGGTTGCTTCTGCGGGCTTGTCGCTGCCATCAGCCGGAGCGGTGTTGCCACCGATCGGGCCACGGGCACCGGCACGCGGGCCGGGACCACGACGGTCGCTGCCCGGACGGTCGCCACCAGGGCGGCCATCACGGCGGGGACCACGTGGGCGGCGTTCTTCTTCAGGACGCGGCGTTTCGACGGCCGGCAGGTCGTTACGACCCAGCGTGTCGCCCTTGTAGACCCAGACCTTGACGCCGATGACGCCGTAGGTGGTCTTGGCTTCCGAGGTGCCGTAGTCGATGTCGGCGCGCAGGGTGTGCAGCGGCACGCGGCCTTCGCGGTACCACTCGGTACGTGCGATTTCGATGCCGTTCAGGCGGCCAGCCGACATGATCTTGATGCCCAGGGCACCCAGACGCATGGCGTTTTGCATGGCGCGCTTCATGGCGCGGCGGAACATGATCCGCTTTTCGAGCTGCTGCGTGATGCTGTCGGCGATCAGTTGCGCATCGATTTCAGGCTTGCGCACTTCTTCGATGTTGACCGCAACCGGCACGCCGAGCTGCTTGCCCAGTTCGCGCTTGAGGTTCTCGATGTCTTCGCCCTTCTTGCCGATCACGACGCCCGGACGTGCCGAGTAGATCGTGATGCGTGCGTTCTTGGCGGGACGTTCGATCATGACGCGCGACACCGAAGCGTTCTTCAGCTTCTTCTTCAGGTATTCGCGAACCTTGATGTCTTCGGCCAGCATGCCCGCGAAATCGCGGTCGCTTGCGTACCAGCGGCTGGACCAGTTACGGGTAACCGCAAGGCGGAACCCGGTTGGGTGGATTTTCTGTCCCATATTTCTTCCAGGCCTTCTTAGTTGCCAACCGTCACGTACACATGGCACGTGGGCTTGCTGATGCGATTGCCGCGACCCTTGGCCCGCGCCGTGAAGCGCTTGAGCGTTGCACCTTGCTCGACGTAGATGGTCTTGACCTTCAGCTCGTCGATGTCGGCGCCGTCGTTGTGCTCGGCGTTGGCGATAGCCGACTCCAGCACCTTCTTGATGATCACAGCGGCCTTCTTCTGCGTGAATTGCAGAACGTTGAGCGCTTGATCGACCTTCTTGCCGCGGATCAGGTCAGCGACCAGACGGCCCTTGTCGACCGACAGGCGGACACCGCGGAGGACTGCACGTGTTTCAGACATGGTCGTTCCTTACTTCTTCTGGACTTTTTTGTCCGCGGGGTGCCCCTTGAACGTGCGCGTGAGCGCAAATTCGCCGAGCTTGTGGCCGACCATCTGGTCGGTGATGTACACAGGCACGTGTTGCTTGCCGTTGTGCACGGCGATGGTCAGACCGATGAACTCGGGCAGAACCATCGAACGACGCGACCAGGTCTTGATCGGCTTCTTGTCCTTGGTCGTCACGGCCTTGTCGGCCTTGGCCACGAGGTGGTGGTCGACGAAAGGACCCTTTTTGAGAGAGCGAGTCATTGGCTATCCCTTACTTCTTGCGACGCGACACGATGAAGACCTGCGTGCGCTTGTTGTTACGGGTGCGATAGCCCTTGGTCAGATTGCCCCATGGGTCGACAGGATGGCGGCCTTCGCCAGTCTTGCCTTCGCCGCCACCGTGCGGGTGGTCGACCGGGTTCATCACGACGCCGCGCACGGTCGGGCGGATGCCCTTCCAGCGCTTGGCGCCTGCCTTGCCGAGCTGGCGCAGGCTGTGCTCTTCGTTGGCCACTTCGCCGATGGTTGCGCGGCATTCGATGTGGATGCGACGCACCTCACCCGAACGCATGCGGACCTGGGCGTAGACGCCTTCACGAGCCAGCAGCGTGGCCGACGTGCCGGCCGAACGCGCGATCTGCGCGCTTGCCGGGTTGCAGTTCGATGCAGTGGATCGTCGAGCCGACCGGGATGTTGCGGATCGGCAGGGTGTTGCCGGCGCGGATCGGGGCTTCGGCGCCCGACAGCAGCGTTGCACCGGCTTCCAGACCGCGCGGGGCGATGATGTAGCGGCGCTCGCCGTCGGCGTAGCAGACCAGAGCGATGTGGGCGGTGCGGTTCGGGTCGTATTCGATGCGTTCGACCTTGGCCGGGATGCCGTCCTTGTTGCGCACGAAGTCGACAACGCGGTAGTGGTGCTTGGAACCACCGCCACGGTGACGGATCGTGATGTGACCGTTGTTGTTACGGCCGGCTTCTGGAACTGGGGTTCCAGCAGGGCTGCGTGAGGAGCACCCTTGAACAGGTGGTCACGCGAAATCTTCACCGCGCCGCGTTGGCCCGGCGAAGTGGGTTTCATCTTGATGACGGCCATGATTAAGCGCCTTCCCCGACGAGGTTGAGCTCTTGACCGGGCTTCAGGGTCACATAGGCCTTGCGAACGTTGTCGCGGCGGCCGATGGACTTGCCAAAGCGCTTGGTCTTGCCCTTGGTGTTGAGCACCGACACGCCCTGGACTTCGACCTTGAACATCAGTTCAACAGCGGCCTTGATCTCGGGCTTGGTGGCGTCTTGCAGCACCTTGAAAGTGACAGCGTTCGACTTCTCGCCGACCATCGTGGCCTTTTCGGACACGATCGGTGCGACCAGCACCGCCATCAGGCGGCCTTCTTCGAACGTACGTTCAGCGGCGGTAGGGTTCACGCGGCTCATGCGAACATCTCCTTGAGCTTGTCGACGGCACCCTTGGTGACCAGCACCTTCTTGTAGTGAACCAGCGACACCGGATCGGCGTAACGGGGTTCGACCACGAGGATGTTGACCAGATTGCGCGAGGCAAGGTACAGGTTTTCGTCGACTTCTTCGGCGATCACGAGCACGGACTCGAGATTCATTGCCTTGAAACGGGCTGCCAGCGGCTTCGTCTTGGGCGAATCCACGGTCAGCGAATCCACCACGGCCAGACGGCCTTCGCGAGCGAGCTGCGAGAAGATGGCGGCCATGCCGGCGCGGTACATCTTCTTGTTGATCTTCTGCGAGAAGTTTTCGTCAGGCATGTTCGGGAAAATACGACCACCCCCGCGCCACAGCGGCGAGGACGTCATACCGGCACGGGCGCGGCCCGTTCCCTTTTGCTTGAAAGGCTTCTTGGTCGAGTGCTTGACCTGCTCGCGGTCCTTCTGGGCGCGCGTGCCTTGGCGGGCGTTGGCCTGGAATGCAACGACGATCTGGTGAACCAGGTCTTCGTTGTAGTCACGGCCGAACACGGTTTCGGGGGCGTCGTACTTCGACGCGGCCTGGCCTTGTTCGTTCAGGAGTTCGAGTTCCATTACTTCGCTCCTTCAGCCGCTTGCGGCTTGGCCTTGATGGCGGGACGCACGGTGACGAAGCCACCCTTCGAACCCGGAATCGCGCCCTTGATGAGCAGCAGTTGACGTGCTTCGTCGATGCGGAACACGTCGAGGTTTTGCGTCGTGCGCGTGACGTCACCGAGGTGACCCGTCATGCGCTTGCCGGGGAACACGCGACCGGGGTCTTGTGCCATACCGATCGAGCCGGGAACGTTGTGCGAACGGCTGTTACCGTGCGACGCGCGTTGCGAGCTCATGTTGTGACGCTTGATCGTGCCAGCGTAGCCCTTGCCGATGGAGGTGCCTTGCACGTCCACCTTCTGGCCCACGGAGAAAACGCTGCTTGCCGCGATCACGCCGCCAGCCTTGTGCTGACCTGCGGTATCTGCGGTAACGCGGAATTCCTGGATGATTTCGCCTGCTTCGACACCCGCCTTGGCGAGGTGGCCGGCTTCGGGCTTGGTCACGCGCGATGCTTTGCGCGAACCGAACGTCACCTGCAGGGCGACGTAGCCATCGGTCTCTTGGGACTTGATCTGGGTCACACGGTTGTTGGACACATCCACCACCGTGACAGGAACTGCGTCCCCGTCATCGGTGAAGAGACGCATCATCCCCACCTTGCGGCCCAGCAACCCGAGGGAGTTGCTCAGACTCATATGTTTTCTCCAAAAATGGAAATCCTCTTCCGCCACTGCCACTTCAATTGGCAACAGCGTTTGCCAGATTTCTCCGGCTACGGAAGAAGGTTGATAAATCTCTGCCCGCATAGCACCCTTGCGGACGCAACAAGGGCAGAGCCAGCGATTATAGCCCGCGATGTACGGGGCATGCAAGTGGCCGCTCAGGGCCGTGTTTTCGGGGGTGCAGGCCCCGGTTTTGCCTGTTTTTTTGCCTACTTGGCAGGCAGCGAAATGATGTTTTCGCTGGCGGGGGCCGACTTTATCTCGCTCGCCGGCTTCGCGGCAGGCGCCACCGCGCCGGTCTGCACGGGAATCGAGATGGCGCTGCGGGCGCCGCCCTGTGCGATGAACACATTGAGATAGGCAAGGCCCTCGCGGTCGCTCACCACCGTGACCGTGACGCTGGAGCGGGTGCCCGCCGGCAAGGTGAAGGTGTCGCTGCCCGACAACGTCAGCCCGGCGTCCGGGCTCAGGCGCACGGTCGCGCCGTCGGGGTGGGTGACGCCGTCGAACTGCAGGACGACCGCCGTCGGCTTGCCCGCCTGCGGGGTGCCGTCGACCCGGTACTGCAGCTTGACGCCAGAATCATTGGGCTTTCTCGCGGCCGTGGTCATGGGCGCGGCGCCCTGCCTGGCGCCGCGAACGCCGGGCGTGCCGTCGGCCAGGGCCGGCGTCGCCAGGGTTGCGAGCGCGAGCCATGCCAGCGCTATCGTCGACGGGGTGCGGATAGTCATGGCGGGCCTTCCTATTGGACGAGAACGGAGAAACATCTCGGGGGCGGCGGGTTGTTGGGATCCGGAATGAAGGCCGTATCCCGTACCGCCAGAACGTAGTCGCCCGCCCCCAGGCTGACCTTGTTGCCGCTGCGGGCGACCAATCCGGCCTTGAAGAGATCGAAATCGGGAGCGCCTGGCGCCCCGCCGCTCGTGACCTGGATCGTGTAGTCGCGGCTGGCGAGCACGCTGAAGCTCAGGTACGAGATATTGCCCAGCTTGTTGCCGGTGCCGGCCACATTGGAGATGCAGGCGATGTTGTTCGCCAGGACGCCCACGGCCAGGGGGCGGTACATCGGCAGCACATTCGGAACCGGCGTGGCGGCGGCACTGTCGTTGTTCGACTCGCCGGCACCGTAGGCGTCGGTGGACGTGATGCCCTGCCCGGCAAGCAGGCTCTTCAGCGCCGCCGCATTCCCCGGCGCGACCGCATTGAAGGCCGCGGCAAAAAGGTGGATCGAGGTCACCGGCGCCGCGCTGCGGAACTGCAGACTCGTCATCGCGTCGTTGATCGGCTTGAAGCCGACCTGCCGGTTCAAGTTCCAGAAGATGGACTCGATCGAGGTCTCGCGGTACCAGCCGGGGTTGCTCGCCGGCCCTACCGTCAGGTCCAGCGGCTGGCCGTCGGCCTGTCCGGGGCCGCTCGAATCCATGTAGGTGCTGCGCCCCAGCGCAATGCCCGACCATGCGTTGCCCCATCCTTCGGAGAACGCCAGCCGCCGGTCGACGCGGTCGTTGCCCGAATGATCCCCGCCCGCCGAATCGTCACGGCTGAAGGACGACTGGTAGTAATGCCCCCATTCGTGCGCGATCACGGGCGCATCGAACTCGTCGGTGTCGGCGTCTTCCTTGCCCAGCACGTAGATCTCGCGGCCCGTGCTCCTGTTGATGAAGAAGGTGGTGCCGATCTGCCCGCTCGCCAGATCCGCCGCGGTCGCGGCGCCTCCCGTCGGCGCGTTCTTCGGACTCCAATACACGCGCAGCGGAGGAAAGGACGTGGCGGGCGCGACCGACAGCACCTTCTGCATCGCGGTGTAGACCGTGTCGAGAATGGCAAATGGCGCGGCCACGCGCGGGCCGCCGTACTTCGCGCCGTCCCAGCCGGTGGCGGCGCGCAGGTCGTGCGTCGACGCGGTCGTCCCCGACGAAAACGCCGAGGTCTGCATGGAATAAAGGGCACCCGCCTGGGTGTTGTCGCGCACGCTGACGTCCCAGGCCGGCCCGGGCGCGGCCCGGGTCAGCTGCGCCCTGACGCGCACGAAGACCGTGCTGTTCGCCGGAACCGTCACCGAATAGGCGCCGCTGTCGTCGGTGGTCGCCACCGCCAGTTGCGCGGACGAGGCGGCATCGACCACCTCCAGCGCCGCGCCGCGCACCGGCTTGAGCGACGTGGACGCATACACCAGGCCGCCGTTCGGGTTCGGCACCGACTCGTAGGTGGCCGTGCCCGTCAGGGTGACCGAGCCGGCGGCGCCCGGCAGCAGAAAGGGCAACCCGCCTCCTCCGCCTCCTCCTCCGCCCCCGCCGCCACAACCGGCCAGCAATGCCCCGGCAACGCATGCCGACGCAAACGCAAAGGAGAACTTGTAGTTCATAGCTGGTGCTGCCCTCGTTTCAGCCTCCGGTCGATGCGCCGGGGTTGCCTGCGCGCGAGGATGCCATATCTGGGCAAAAAAGCACAAAGCCCGCCGGCATTTCTGCGGGCGGGCCTTGCTAAAACGCGACGAGTGTCGTGTTTCTTCTTACTGCAGCTTGATTTCGACGTCGACGCCAGCCGGCAGGTCGAGCTTCATCAGCGCGTCCACGGTCTTGTCGGTCGGGTCGACGATGTCCATCAGGCGCTGGTGCGTGCGGATTTCCAGCTGGTCGCGCGACGTCTTGTTGACGTGCGGCGAACGCAGGATGTCGAAACGCTTCATGCGGGTCGGCAGGGGCACGGGGCCCTTGACGATCGCGCCGGTGCGCTTGGCGGTGTCAACGATTTCGGCTGCCGACTGGTCGATCAGCTTGTAGTCGAACGCCTTCAGGCGGATGCGGATTTTTTGCTTGGTTGCCATGGTGATTCCTTTGCGT
>NZ_MOWM01000144.1 GCF_016082275.1 Variovorax sp. E3 | reverse complement strand
AGCCACCGCCGCCCACCGCCGCCAGCAGCGCGGTGCGCCAGCAACCGGCCGAGGCCGCGCCGCCGCCGCCCGTGCTGCGCTCGCAGTTGCCCCGGAACGTGACGGTGGATTCCGACCCCGCCGTGCTGTATGGCGGTGCCAACGACAAGGTCACCGTGGTGCAGATCGCCGACGTGCAGGCCGAGCAGGACGCGGTGCGCATCGTCAAGCGGGTGCGCATCAGCGGCATCGGCGCCTACATCGTCGGCGGGCCGGGCGGGGAGGGCAACCTCGTGCGCGCCGACGTGCCGCGCGACCCGCAGTCGGTCGACAACGCGGTGAGCGTGCTGCGCGAGCTGGGCTACAAGCCCGAATTGGTGGTCACGCCGTGAGCGCGATGTTGCAGGAGGCCGCCGTGCCGCTGCGCGCCTTGCCGCACGCCTGGGCGCGCAGCCACCGCATCGCCGTGCGGCAGGAGGGCGATGCGCGCTTCATCGTGGTGTGCGAGCGCACGCCGGGCTGGGCCGTGGTCGAGGCGCGCCTGCTGCTGGGCGAGCTGCCTTTGAGGCAGATCGGCCCGCAGGAAATGGACGCGCTGCTCGGCGCCACCTACGCCGAGACCGGCGATGCGGCCTCGGTGGTGGGCGCGGTGGAGCAGCAGGTCGACCTGGACCGGCTGATGCAGGACATTCCCGCCGTGACCGACCTGCTCGACGCGCAGGACGACGCGCCCGTCATCCGCATGATCAACGCCTTGCTCGCGCAGGCCGCGCGCGACGGCGCGAGCGACATCCACCTCGAGTCCTTCGAGACGCATTCGGTGGTGCGCTACCGCGTCGACGGCACGCTGCGCGACGTGGTGGCGCCGCGCAAGGCGCTGCACGCGGCGCTGATCTCGCGCATCAAGATCATGTCGCAGCTCGACATCGCCGAAAAGCGCTTGCCGCAGGACGGACGCATCACCTTGCGCGTGGGGGGGCGGCCGATCGACGTGCGCGTGTCGACCGTGCCGACCGCGCACGGCGAGCGCGCGGTGCTGCGCCTGCTCGAGAAAGACGCGGGCCGGTTGCGGCTCGAAAGACTCGGCATGGCGCCCGATACGCTCGCCGAGTTGTCGCGCCTCGTGCGGCAGCCGCACGGCATCGTGCTCGTCACCGGGCCGACCGGCAGCGGCAAGACCACCACGCTGTATGCAGCGCTGGGCCAGCTCGACCTGAGCACCAGCAACATCCTCACGGTCGAAGACCCGGTGGAATACGACCTGCCCGGCATCGGCCAGATTCCCGTGCACAGCAAGATCGGCATGACCTTCGGCGCGGCCCTGCGCGCGGCGCTGCGGCAGGACCCGGACAACATCATGATCGGCGAGATCCGCGACCTGGAGACCGCGCAGATCGCGGTGCAGTCGTCGCTCACGGGGCACGGCGTGCTGGCCTCGCTGCACACCAACGATGCGGTGTCGGCCGTCACGCGCATGACAGACATGGGCATCGAACCCTTTCTCTTGTCGTCGTCGCTGCTGGGCGTGCTCGCGCAGCGGCTGGTGCGCTGCCTGTGCCCCGCGTGCAAGGCACCGCAGACGCAGCCGGACGGCAGCGTCGTCTACGTGCCCGTGGGCTGCGCGCCTGCGGCAATTCGGGCTTCAAGGGGCGCACCGGCATCCACGAACTGTTCGTGGTGCACGACGACGTGCGGCGGCTCATCCACGAAGGCGGCGACGAGCAGGCCATGCGCGCGGCGGCCGCCAAGCGCGGCATGCGTTCCATGCGCGAAGACGGCCAGCGCTGGGTGCGCGAGGGCGTCACCACCGCCGAGGAGATCCTGCGCGTGACGCGCGACGCCTGAGGAGGGCGCACCACACCATGGCACGCTTCGAGTACGAGGCCGCGAGCGCCAGCGGCGAGCTTCAACGCGGCAGCACCGAAGGCGAGTCCGCGCGCTCGGTGCGCGCGCAGCTGCGCGAGCGCGGCCTGACCCCGCTCGACATCCGCGAGAAGGCCGCGAGCGGCGGCGCGCTCGCGTGGCTCAGCCCGCGCCTGGGCGCGGCCGACCTGTGCTGGGCCACGCGCGAACTCGCGAGCCTGCTGGGCGCGCGGCTCACGCTCGAAGCCGCGCTGGTTGCGACCATCGAACAGGCCGAACGCAAGCACGTCGCCGAGTCGCTGAGCGCCGTGTGCGACAGCGTGCGCGCGGGCATGCGGCTGGCCGATGCATTGGGCGAACGGCCGCGCGACTTTCCGCAGATCTACCGCGCGCTGGTGAGCGCGGGCGAAGACTCGGGCGACCTCGCGCGCGTGATGGAGCGGCTGGCCGACTACCTGGAGAACCGCGACAACCTGCGCGGCAAGGTGCTCACCGCGTTCATCTATCCGGCCATCGTCGGCTTCGTGTCGCTGTGCATCGTGGTGTTCCTGCTGGGCTACGTGGTGCCGCAGGTGATCGGCGCGTTTGCGCAGGCGAGGCAGGAACTGCCGGCCATCACCCGCGTGATGCTGGCCGCGAGCGCCTTCGTGCGCGAATGGGGCTGGCTCACGGCGGGCGTGATCGCCGGCGCGTGGATGGTTGCGCGCGCGTCGTTGCGCGACGCGGGGCGCAAGCTGAAGTGGCACTGCATGATCCTGCGCATGCCGATGGTGGGGCGCTATGCGCTGGGCGTGGACACCGCGCGCTTCGCGTCGACGCTGTCGATCCTCATGGACGCGGGCGTGCCTTTGCTGCGCGCACTGGAGGCCGCGCGCCAGACGCTGGTGAACGAATGGCTCAAGCGCTGCGTGCTCGAAGCCACCGGCCGCGTGAAAGAGGGCACGCCGCTCGCGGCGGCGCTCAAGGCGCAAAAGATTTTTCCGTCGAACCTCGTGCACCTGGTCGCCAGCGGAGAGAAGACGGGTGCGCTCGCGGCCATGTTCGAGCGCGCCGCGCTCAACCTTTCGCGTGACCTGGAGCGCCGCGCGATGCGGCTCACAACCTTGCTGGAACCCTTGATGATCCTTGCGATGGGCGGTGTGGTGATGGCCATCGTGCTGGCCGTGCTGATGCCCATCATGGAGATCAACCAGATGGTGCACTGAGCCGCTTCGGGCCCCTTGTTCGGGAGCTTTTTCGCGCCGTGTTCCCGAGCTTTTTTCGGGCTGCTGTCACCTCGCAAATCGAAGATCACTGCACCGCCAGAGGGGCGGTACGGAAGCGAGGGGACAGGCGAAACACAACACGACGCCCTGTCCCTGAAAGCTCATTTCTTTTGGTCCATTCAAAGGAGTTTCCATGCGTGCAATTTGCAAGACGGTCGCCCTGTCGGCCGTGATGATGGCGGGTCTGATGGCTGCGGGTGCCGTGTCGGCACAGACCGTCGTCGGCGGCGGCGCGACGCTGCCCGAGGCTTTCTACAAGGATCTTCTGCCCAGCGGCGTGGGCTTCACGGACTACACCTACACCGGCACGGGCAGCGGCGCCGGCAAGAAGGCGTTCCTGAACAACAACCCGCAAGCCACGACCGGCAGCGAGTTCCGCGACGAGAGCCAAAGCACCCGCCCGATCTGGCCGACGACCCAGTCGGTGCATTTCGCCGGCAGCGATTCCGCGCTGACCCAGGCCGAACTGGACGCCTACAACCCCGCCCACCTCAGCGGCTGGGGCCCCGTGATCCAGGTGCCCGGCGTGGGCACGCCCGTCCTGATTCCCTACAAGCGCTCGGGCATCAGCAACCTGGACCTGTCGGACGCGAAGATGTGCGCCATCTTCTCGAACAAGTCGGGTGGCATGACCTGGGGCCAGGTGCGTGGCACGGCCGACACCACGACCGTCAAGGTGGTCTATCGCACCGACACCAGCGGCACCACCGAACTGCTGAGCCGCTACCTCGTGGCCGCTTGCCCGAGCTCGGGCTTCAAGGTCTCGAACAGCTTCGCGGTCGTGGTCGGCAATGCGCTGCCGGGCTCCACCTCCACGACCGCCGTCGCGCCTCCCGCCCACTGGGTCGGCGTGTCGGGCAGCAGCGGCGTGACCGGTGCCATGACCACCGACAGCCGCCTGGGCTACCTGAGCCCGGACCCCGTGTACACGGGCAGCAGCAACGCGGTCGTCGCCAAGGTCAACGGCAACCTGCCGTCCGCCACCGCGATCCAGACCGCGCTGGCCACGCAGTCGCTGCCGGTCGGTGGTCCTTCCGCCGCCTCCAATCCGCTGGCCTGGGTCCCCGCCTACGTGAAGCCGACCCCGGCCACCGGCACGGGTTCGAACTATCCGATCTTCGGCACCACCAACCTGCTGGTGAACCAGTGCTACGCGAACGCCGGCGCGCAAGCCAAGGTCGTCGACTTCCTGACGCGCCTGTATGACGCCGACGCCACCGACCACAACTTCGTCAACGTGCCCGCCGCCTGGAAGACCGCGATCGTCAACACCTTCCTGACCCCGGCTTCGAGCAGCCTGGCCATCGGCCGCACCGACGTCTGCAACGGCATCGGCCGTCCGTAAGCACACAGACAGGCAAGCAGGTAGGAAAGCAAGGCAGCCGTTCGAGAGCTGCCGACCGCCGGCACCTGCCGCGCCGTTCACAGGCGCGGCAGGTGCCGGATTTGCGTTGAAGCGCGCCATGCATGCAAAGCGCCGCCGCGGAATCGAATGACATAGGCCGGATGTCGGCAACCGACGCATGTCATGGGAGCGTCACCGCGCCGGACTAAGGTCGCCCGGGTGTGCCCTGCGCGCCTAGCGCGTTCCGGCGGACGCGGCAACCCAGGAGCATGTGCACCCACCCGGTATGACAGCGAACTCGGCATCGGTCAGTGTGCTGGCACTGGTCTGGTGTCTGGCCGGTGCGGTCGCGCTGTGCGCGGTGCGCGGTGCGCATGCACAACCGCAAGAACAACAACAGCAGCCATCGACGTCGCCTTCGCCGGCGGCGCCCGTGGCACGGATCGAATTCGACATCAGCGCCCAGCGCCTGGGCGACGCCATCGAGGCCTACAGCAAGGCAACGGGGCTGGACATCTTGATCGACGGCGAGCATGCGCAGCGTTCTTCGGGCGCGGTGCGGGGCGCGCTGACTGCAATGGAGGCACTGGAGGCAATGTTGGCAGGAACTGGCCTGGAGGCGCGGTACGCGAACGCGGGCTCGGTGGTGATTCGTGCGTCCCGCGCGCCCGGTGTCGCGGCACGCGCGGCGCAAGGCGAAGCGCCGGCCGTCGAGGAGTCGGGGTTCAGCGCGGGAGAGGCCGCGCACCGCATCTATGCGGCCCAGGTGCAGCAAGCCCTGCGCGGCGGCCTGTGCGAATCGGCGCAGACGCGGCCGGGCGGCTACCGGCTCGCGCTGCAGCTGAGCCTGGATGCACAGGGCGTGGTGGAGCGCTTTCGCTTGCTGAGCACCACCGGCGAAGCAAGCCGCGATGCCGCCGTGCAGCGCAAGGTGCGCGGCCTGGCGGTCGGCGCGCCGCCGCCGCCTTCGCTGCCGCAGCCGCTGGTGATCCTGCTGCTGCCCGAGGGGCCGGGCGCGGAATCCGATTGCGGCGATGCCGCCTGGCGCACCACCGCGCGCACGCCATGAACGAAAGCCCTTTGTCGTCGCTGCGCGCGCGCATGGTCGTGCGCTATGCCGAACTGCGCGGCAAGCTGGAACGCATCGTCGGTTCGCGCGACGACGCGGCCGACGCGATGCAGGAAACCTGGCTGCGGCTGGCCGCCATGAGCGATGCGGGCAGCGTGAACAACGCCGATGCCTACCTGCTGCGCATGGCCGCGAACATTGCCACCGACCGCTACCGCCAGGACCAGGTGCTGCTGGTGCGCGGCGAGATCGACGACCTGGTGCACATCGTGGACGAGGCGGGCGACCCCGAGCGCATCGCTAGCGCGCGCAGCGACGTGCAGGCATTGAGCCAGGTGCTGGGGCGCATGCCGCAGCGGCGCCGCGCCATCCTCGTGGCCGCGCGTGTCGAGGGGCAGCTCAACGACGAGATCGCGCAGCGAATGGGCATATCGTTGAGCACGGTCGAGAAAGAGCTGCGCGCCGCGCTCGAATATTGCAAGAAGCATTTGCCGGATGTGGAGGCTGCCCAGCGCGGCCACTTTGCCGGTCCGAGAAAATACTGATGAGCGTCATGTCCTTTACCGAACCCGAACCCGGTGCACTTCACCGCCAGGCCCATGCCTGGTGGGAGCGGCTGCATTCGGGCCAGGCCACGCGCGCCGACGCCGATGCGTTCCGCGCGTGGGCCACGCGCAGCGCGGCGCATGCACAGGCATGGCGCGAGTGATGCGCGTGTGGTCCGCGCTCGACCCGCTGCTGGCCGAGGAGGCGGCGCGCCGTGCATCGCGCACCCGTGCGTTTTCCTGGCCGGGCGTGGCGCAAGCCTTGCGCTCGCCGGGGCGCCGGGCCTTTCTCGGCGGCGCGGTCACGGCAACCGTCGCGGCAGGCGTGCTGGCGGTCGATCCGCCGCTGGGCCTGTGGCCCTCGGTGGGCGACCTCACGGCGGACTACCGCACCGCCACGGGCGAGCAACGCCAGGTCGCGATGGGCGAGAACGCCAGCGTGCGCATGAACACGCAGACCCTGGTCAACCGCATCGGCGGCGGCGCGAGCCCGCGCGGCATGGAGCTGGTGGCGGGCGAGGCGGAGATTGCCACGGCGGGCGCGGCCGACTTCTTCGTGGAAGTCGCGGGCGGCCGCCTGCAGGGGCGCGCGGCGCGCTTCAATGTCCGCCACACCGGCCCCCAGGTGTGCGTGACCTGCATCGACGGCCGCGTGCAGGTGACGGTGGCGGGCCAGCAGCGCATGCTCGAAGCGGGCCGGCAGGTGGTGTACGACGCGAGCGGCGTGCGGGAGGTGACGCGGGCCGACGTGGCCAACGTGAGCACCTGGCGCACCGGTCGGCTTTCTTTCGACCGCATGCCGCTGGCCGAGGTGATCGACGAGATCAACCGCTACCGGCCGGGCCGGATCATCCTGCGCAACGAGGCGCTGGGCCGCACGCCGGTGCGCATGCAGCTGGCGCTGGGCAACATCGACAACGCGCTGGCGATGATCCGCGAGCTCTACGGCGCGCGCGTGCGCAGCCTGCCGGGCGGCATCGTGCTGCTGAGCTGACGACGACGTGGCGTTCAGATAATTTTTTACGGGTTGCCTCGCGCAGGCTCGTCATGGAGGTATGGAACCGACGCCTCATGACCACCCGCCGCACAGCGCTTGCAGCGACGACGTCTGCCTGAGCGAAGCGCTGGACTGGATCGTTCGCCTGAACCGCCTTCGCGCCGGCAAGGCGGAGCTTCTTGCGCTCGAGGCTGGTGCGCGCGCAGCGCGGCGCATGCGCGGGCCTGGCGCGATGCGCAGGCGCTGTGGCAGCTGCTGCTGCCCGCCGCGTGCGCGGTTTCCGAACGCCGGCGCCGGCCGCATTCGCGCGGCGCCGCCCCACGTCCGCGGATCGCCAGCAAGGCGGGCGACATCCGCATCTGTGATCCCGCCGCCGATGCCGATGCCGGCGCGGCCTCCGACATTCCGTCTTCGCACTTTCGCCCTGGGCAATCATGGTCTTGAATCCGCACACCCTTCACGCACGCCGGTTCACCGGCAGCAACGGCCTTCGTCCGACGCCGCTGGCGCGGGCCGTGACCCTGGCGCTCGCCGGCTTCGGCGCGCTGGGGTCGGTGCATGCGAACCAGGCCTTCAGCCCCGCATGGTTTGCCGACAAGGGCGCGGCCCAGGCCGGCGCCGCGCAGACCGGCCGCTTGCCCAACGGCATGCCCGCGTCGAGCCTGCTGGGGCCGACGCAGCAGCAACAGCAGGCGAATGCGCAGCTGCAGCGTTCGATCAGCAACCTGAACCTGGCTGCGCAGGCCATCGCGGCGCAACAGGCCGCGCAGGCCGCCGCGCGTGACGCGGCGCTGAAGGATCCTTCGTCGGCGCCCGACGGCCTGGCCGACGGCGGCCTGAAGGTCGACACCAACAGTCTCACCGCCGGCTGGCTCAATGCCAACGCACCCGTGCAGGCGCAGCAGGCCGACGGCCGCACCCATGTGGCGGTCCAGCAGACCGGCGACAAGGCCATCCTGAACTGGGAGACCTTCAACGTCGGCAAGAACACGACGGTCGACTTCAAGCAGCAGGCCGACTGGGCGCTGCTCAACCGCGTGAACGATCCGCAGGCGCGGCCTTCGCTGATCCAGGGCCAGATCAAGGCCGATGGCACGGTGCTGATCGCCAACCGCAACGGCATCGTCTTCAACGGCACCAGCCAGGTCGACACGCGCAACCTGGTGGCAGCCGCCGCGAAGATCAGCGACGAGCAGTTCAAGGCGCGCGGCATCCACAGCGCGAAAACGAGCGACAGCTACGCGCCGAGCTTCACAGATGCGGGCGGCGCGGTGAAGGTCGAGGCGGGCGCACAGATCACCACGGCCACGCCGGCTTCTGTCAAGCAGGGCGGCGGCTATGTGCTGATGCTGGGCCAGGACGTGAGCAACGCCGGCACAATCACCACGCCGCGCGGGCAGGTCCAACTGGCCGCGGGCGACTTCTTCATCGTGCGGCCCGGCCAGGGCACGGCCGCCAACCAGGCGTCCACCACGCGCGGCAATGAAGTGGCGCCGCAGTTCAATGCGGACAGCACGGCGGGCCGCGTCGTCAACACCGGCTTGTTGCAGGCGCCCGAGGGCGACATCACGCTGGCCGGCCGCAAGGTGGTGCAGGACGGCGTGGCGCTGGCCACCACCACCGTGGATGCGCGCGGCACCATCCACCTGTTGAACTCGGCGGCCGACAAGCTGGGCAGCGTCACCGTGACGCCCCGGGCGCTGAACGCGGTGCTGCTGGACGACAGGAACGGGCGCACCGCGCTCGACAGCCAGCGCGACGCGCTGGTCGCCGAAGGGCCCAGGCAGGCCCTGAACCGGGGCGAGCCGGGCGTGTTCGACAACCTGTCGCTCATCGACGACCGGCGGGACCTCTCGCGCATCGAGATCGTCTCGGGCGGCAGCGTGCTGTTCGAAGGCGGCTCCACCACGCTGGCCACCGGCGGGCAGCTCGCGGTGAGCGCGGGCAAGGCCACGGGCCGCAGCACCCTGGCCGACGGCGCGCGGCTGGACGTCTCGGGCGCGGTGGGCGTGCAGGTCGCGATGGCGTCGAACAACATCCTGATCAACATCCAGGGCAACGAGCAGCGCGATTCGCCGCTCAACCGCGACAACGCGCTGCTGAACAACCGCAACGTATGGATCGACCGCCGCAAGCTGCAGCGCCTGGCGGCGGGCACGGGCGGCTACGACAAGGACCGCTGGTACACGCCGGGCGGCCTGCTCGAAGTCGGCGGCTACCTGGGCCTGCAGGGGCACGGCATCGGCGAGTGGGCGGCGCAGGGCGGCAGCGTGACCTTCACCGGCGGCGAGGTGGTCACCCACGCGGGCTCGAACATCAACCTGTCGGGCGGCACGCTCGACGTGCAGACGGGCCTGATTCGCCAGAGCTGGCTTAAGGGACCGGACGGGCGTCTGTACGAGGTGTCGAAGGCGCGCGACGACATCGCCTACACGGGGCTTTACCGCGGCTTCGAAGACGAGCACAAGCGCTGGGGCGACAAGACCACGGGCTTCTTCTACAACCCGCTGATCGGTCCGCAGCAGCGGCTGGAAAACGGCTACACCGTGGGTCGCGACGCGGGCCGGCTGGTGGTGGCCACCGACGCGGCGGTGCTCGAAGGCGGCATCACCGCGACGGCCTACCAGGGGCCGAGCCAAGTGGCGCGGGCCGATGCCGGGCTCGACGGCTATGCGCAGGCCCACGGCGCGGCGGCACAGGCGGCGCAGCTCATCCTGGGCAACTACGTCACCGGCTACAACCCCAATGCGGCGCTGGGGCCGGTCGGGGTCTTCCATCAGCTGGTGCCGACCTTCGATCGCGTGGTCTTCGGCACCACGCAGCCGGACATCGGCGCGGGGCTCTCGCCCGACGCGCCGCTGCCGCCCGAGCGCCGGGACACGCTCTACATCGACAGCGAACGGCTCAACGGATTCGGGCTCGGCGAGGTCACGGCGCTGGCAAACAAGCGCGTGAGCGCCGAAGGCGCGCTGTCGGTGGTGCCGGGCGGGCGCATCCGTCTGCATGCGACGCAGGTGTCGGTCGATGCCGACCTGACGGCGCGCGGCGGCAACATCGTGCTGGGCAATGTGCTGAGCGGCATGACGCCCACCGGCATCAAGGACGGCCCGCTGCCGGTGGGAGCCGACACACCGGTGGAAGTGGTCGTGGCCAAGGGCGTGAAGCTCGACGCGCGCGGCCTGTGGAGCAACCTGCGGCTCGATCCGGGCAACGCCCGCGGCCTGCCGTACCTGGACGGCGGCAGCGTCGACATCCGCAGCTCGGGCGCGGTGACGCTTGCGGCCGGCGCGCTGATCGACGTCTCCTCGGGCGGCGCGGTGCTGATCGACGGCAAGACGCGCGGGGGGCGCGGCGGCGACGTGACGCTGTTCGCGGACACCCAGCCGGCGGACCCGGCCAGCCATGCGCTCCTCGCGGTCGACGGTGAGATCCGCGGCTACGGCGTCAACGGTGGCGGCACGCTGCGGCTGGCGTCGGGCACCGGCATCGTCGTCGGCGGAAAGAACGTGGGCACGGGCCTGCTCGAAGCCGGCCAGGCGGCGCTGACCGATGCCGTCCTGCTGCAGGACTACCAGGTCCGCG
This sequence comes from Variovorax sp. E3, assembly GCF_016082275.1. Lineage (GTDB taxonomy): Bacteria > Pseudomonadota > Gammaproteobacteria > Burkholderiales > Burkholderiaceae_C > Variovorax. The sequence continues at coordinate 11,190 of NZ_MOWM01000144.1, read as the reverse complement.
CGGGCGACATCCTGCCGGTGGACTACAGCTACCAGCGCACGCGCGCGCTGGCGGGCGAGGCCGTGTCGTCGGTGCCGTTCTTCGATGCCAATGCCAACGCCGTCACGCTGGCGGCCCCCTGGAAGTTGCCGGATGCGGTGGGCACCAACACGGGCCTTTACTCCGTCACGGCCATCGTCAACGGCCGGAGCCAGACCTTCCGGGGCTACACGGCCAACGATTCCGACGGAAAGACAAGCGACACGGTGCCCGCGGGCGCGAAGGTGACGCGGATCTCCGTCAACAACAACAACTTTCCGAGGGGCTACGTCGTGCCGGCGAACGTGTTCCCGAACGGGTTCGCGATCATTGCCGAGACAGCGACGGTGGCCGCCGGCCGCGTCGCGCCCGCCGACTTCACGGTCAAGGACGGCACGCGGGTCGCGGCCGGCGCCGTGTTCACGCAACAGGTGAAAACGAGCGCGAATGTGGCGCTCGACCCCGGCGTCTTCCAGTCGGGCTTTGCGCGCTACGACGTCAACGGCCACATGGGCGTGGCCGTGGCCGGCCAGGTCGGGCTCGACGTGGCGATGCCGGTCTACCGTTTCACCGACACGTCGCGGAACGTCGCCACCGGCGAGCGGCCGGCCAACGCGCTCGAACTGTGGACGCCGCCGGTCTGGACCGAAGACCCGATGAAGAGCGTGCTCACGCAGCGCGGCGGGGCGAGCGTGGTGCTGCAGTCGACCGTGGGTACGGGCAGCGGAGTCACGGCCAGCGGCGTGGTCGATGTGCAGGCGGGTGCGGCGATCACGGTCGATCCGGGGCAGTCGATCGCGCTGCAGGGCCGCGATGTCAGCGTCGAAGGCCGGCTGGTTGCGCCCGGCGGCACGATCGCGATCGGCGGCGGCAGCGCGGACCCCGCCAAGGCCGGCCTGTTCTGGATCGGCGAGCAGGCCGTGCTCGATGTCGCGTCGCGCGCCGCCACCGCGCGGGACGTGTCCGGCCGCACCTACGGCCGCGTCGCCGACGGGGGCACGATCCGCATCGGCGGTTTGCTGGACTGGGAGGCCAGCGGCCAGGCCGATGCCGCGAATGCCTTCATCGTGATGCGGCCGGGTGCGCTGCTGGACGCGTCCGGCAGCAGCGCCGTGCTGGACAGCGGGACGGGTGCCGGCATGGGCACGCGCGTGGCGGTGGCCGGCAACGGCGGCTCGATCGTGCTCGCCTCGACGCGGGGCCTGTACATGGACGGCACGATGCGCGCGGCCTCGGGCGGCGCCGGCGCCGCGGGCGGCACGCTGGCGCTGGCGCTCGAATCGACGAACTACTCCACGCTGCAGCCCATCCGCGGCGACGCGCTGCACCATCGCGAGCTGGTGCTGGCGCAAACGCAGGGGCCCAGCGCGTTGGCGGCGGCGCGGGGCCTGTCCGATGCGCGGACGCTGCTGGCCACCGGCACGGCGCGCATCGGTGTCGACCGCATCGAGGCCGGCGGCTTCGACAACCTCTCGATGCTGGTCTACGGCCCGCTGAGCTTCGACGGCGACGTGGCCCTGCGCATGGGCCAGAGCCTGCGCCTTTATGCAGGCACCCTGGCGCCGGGCGAGAACGCGCCGGCCGCATCGAGCGTGTCGCTGTCGGCGCCCTATGTGCGCCTGGCGGGCGTGACGCGCCTGCAGCTCGACCTGAGCACGCTGCCTTCGGCCAAGTGGCGAAACGGCGTGAACGCCGCGCCGTCGCTGCAGGAAGCGAGCGGGACCTTGTCGGTGCGCGCCGACCTGATCGACATCCGTGACTCCGTCGGCTCGGGCACGCACGTCGGGATCGACCAGCGCAACGGGCAGTACACCGTGGACCGGCGCGGCTTCGCGATGATGGACCTTGCGAGCAGCGGCGACATTCGCCTGCTCGGCGGCACGCGCGGCATCGACGGCGACGTGACCACTGAACTCTCGACCCCGGGCAGCCTGACGCTGACCGCCGCGCAGATCTACCCCGCGACCGGCGCCCGCACCCAGATCGTGGCGGGCTTTCCCGCCCTGGGCGTGGACCCCGACACGAACTTGCCGTTCAACTATGCGGCCGGCAGCGTGCTGGCGATCCACCGCCAGGGCGACGCCGATCCGGCCATGCCTTACACCGCCTTCGGCAGCCTCGCGCTGGGGGCCGAGACCATCGAGCAGGGGGGCGTGGTGCGCGCGCCGCTCGGGCGGATCGTTCTGGGCTCCCATGCGGACGGCGCGTCGGCCACGCATGTGGACCTGCTCGCGGGCAGCCTCACTTCGGTCAGCGGCGCGGGGCTGACGATGCCCTACGGCGGCACCACCGACGGCCTGGGCTACATGTACAACGGCCAGCCCCTGGCGCTGGACAACGTCGGCGGCATGCGTCCGGCGGCGCGACCGTCGGGCGCGGCATCGGCCTGAAGGGCAGCCACGTCGACGTCCGGGGCGGCGCGGTGCTCGACCTGTCGGGCGGCGGCACGCTCGCGGGCGCCGGCTTCGTCGCGGGCCGCGGCGGCTCGGTCAACATCCTGACGACGCCGCTGGCCAGTGCCAATCCGGTCAACGGCTACAGCAGCGCGAAGAACACGGTCTACGCAATCGTGCCCGGCTACGGCGCAGGCTATGCACCGGTGGCGCCCGAGGCGGGCTTCGGCACGCCGGGCATCGGCCAGCAGATCACGGTGCCGGCGGGCGTGCCGGGCCTGCCGGCCGGCACCTACACGCTGATGCCGTCCAACTATGCGCTGCTGCCCGGCGCGTTCCGGGTGGAGATCGGGGCCACGGACCGCCTGGGCATTCCGGGCGTCAGCGACGTCGGCGGCGGCTCCTATCGCCTGGCCGGGCAACTGGGCGTGGCCAACACCGCGATCCGCGCGTCGCTGCCCAGCCAGCTCATCGTCACGCCGGGCAGCCAGGTGCGCAGGCACTCCAGCTACAACGAGACCGACTACAACGCCTTCGTGCTGGCCGATGCCGCGCGGCGCAGCTACCTGCGCGCCATGCTCACGTCGGACGCGAAGACGCTGGACATCTCGCTCGTGAAACCGGCCGAGGCGGACGCCGAGCGCACCGGCCTGAAGTTCGACGGCCAGCTGCGCCTGGGCGCCCAGCCCGGCACGCCGGGCTATGGCGGCACGGTCAACGTGCGCGGCCTCGGCGAAGTCCTGGCGGCGGGGCAGGCGGCCACCGACGGCCTCGTGGGCGCCTCCGTTCATGCCGACGAACTGAACAGGCTCCAGGCACCCAGGCTCGTGCTCAATGGCGCCATCGCCACGGGCTACGGGAACACCGGCTATCTCGCGGAGATCGTGGGTGACGGCAACCTGGTGCTGCGCAGCGGCGCCAGCCTGTCGGCGGGCGAAGTCATCCTTGCGAGCAGCCCGGGTTTCGACGGCGACCGCAGCATCGTCATCGAGCAGGGCGCGTCGATCAGCACGATCGGCAAGGGCAGCGGCGGCTTCGATTCGCGCAAGGGCTACCTGTTCACGGGCACGGGCGTGGTGGCGCTGTCCAACGGCTGGCTGAACCTGCAGCTGGGCAACCCCCTGTCGGGGCCGACCAGCACCGTGGCGGTCGACATCGGCAGTTGCGTGAGCGAGGCCTGCGGCGGCACGACGCGCCTGGTGTCCGAGGGCACGCTGGCCATTGCCACCGGCGGCTCGCTGACGCTCACGCCCAAGGTCTCCTACGGCACGCGCAACCTGCTGCTCGCGCTGGCCGCGGTCAACCTCGGCGAAGACGCGAGCATCGCGAATGCCGACGCCAACGGCCAACTGCCGCGCGGCCTGGTGCTGAACCAGGCGAAGCTCGACCAGCTGCTGGCCGGCAACACCGCCATCGGCGCGCCGGCCCTGGAAACGCTGACCCTCAATGCGCGCGACGCGGTCAATGTCTTCGGCGCGGTGAAGCTGGACGCCTCGAGCCTGCAGCGGCTGGTGCTCGGCACACCCGCCATCTACGGCTACGGCGCCGCCGGCGACGTGGCAACGATCCGCGCGGGCGAGTTCGTCTGGGCCGGCTCGCAGGCCGCGCCCGGCGCGGCCATGCGCACGCTGCTGGGCGACGGCACGCTGGACATCGCGGCCCGCTCGATCGTGTTCGGGCCGGGGCCCTACGCGCAGCCTGCCGGCCTTGGCACCGATGCGCGCATTGCGCTGGGCTTCGGCAACGTGAAGCTGACGGCTTCCGAGCAGATCACTTCCAGCGGCGGCAACACGCTCGCGGTGTATCGCCGCCAGGGCGAGTACACGACGGGCGAGGGCTATGCCTACGAAGGCGGCAACCTGCAGATCGCGGCGCCGGTGCTCACCGGGCAGGCCGCCTCGAAGACGCGCATCACGGCAGGCGGCGACATCACCGTGGCCGCCGTGCAGGGCGCGGGCGCATCGAGCGACGCGCTGGGCGCCACGCTGGAGCTCAAAGGCCGGCGCATCGGCGTGGACGGCAACATCGCGCTGCCTTCGGGCCGGCTGGTGCTGTCGGCCACCGACGACATCGCGCTGGGCGGCGGTTCGCGCATCGACCTGTCGGGGCGCAAGGTGTCGCTGTTCGATGTCGACAAGTACAGCTGGGGCGGCGACTTCGTGCTGTCGAGCGCGGCCGGCAACATCACCCAGGCGGCGGGTTCGCTCATCGATGTCTCGGCGCGCTTCAACCGCGGCGGCACGATCGAGGCCACCGCGCTGGGCGCCGACGCGGGCCGTGTCGAGCTGGCCGGCGCGATCCGCGGCGCCAGCAGCGGCACCTATGACGCCGGCGGCACGGTGGTGCCCTACGACGCGGCCGAACTCACGGTGCGCGCGCAGGTCCTCGGCGACTTCGCGGGCCTGAACAGCCGGCTCAATGAAGGCGCCGTGTTCGGCGCGCGCCGCTTCCAGATCAAGCAGGGCGACCTCGTCGTGGGCGACGGCGTGAAGGCGCGCGAGGTGTCGATCGCGCTGGACGGCGGCAACCTGCGCGTGGACGGCCGCATCGACGCGAGCGGCTACCAGGTCGGCGCGATCCGCCTGGCGGCCAAGGGCGGCCTCACGGTCGACGGCACGCTCGACGCGCATGGCACGGGCCTGCGCGTGGACGGCTACGGCAAGATCATCGACAGCCCGAACCGCGCGGTGGTCGAGCTGACCAGCAGCGACGGCACGCTCACGCTCGGCGCCAACGCACGCATCGACCTGCGCGCCGGCACCGACGTGCCCCTGGGCGCCGAGCCGGGCCGGAACGACGGCCGCGCGCGCGGCACTCTCGACCTCAATGCGCCGCGCGTGGGCACCGACGACGTGGCGCTCACCGTCAACGGCACGCCGCTCGTGCAGGGCGCGAAGCGCGTGGCGGTCAATGCGTTCCGCCGCTACGACGACATGCCGCTGGCTGCCCAGCCCGATGTGTCGGGCTTCAGGCCCCAGCTCATCACGCAGGCCGAGCTCGATCGCATCGACGGCGACAGCCAGCGCTTCATCAACGCCGCGCTCGGCAACGCGGGCTTGAGCCGCCGGCTCGCGGGCCTGGGCAGCTATCACCTGCGCCCGGGCGTGGAGATCGTCAGCAACAGCGCGATCAATCCGCATGGCGACCTCACGGTGGACGGCGACCTGGACTTCTCGGGCTACCGCTACGGCCCTGACGCCAACGGGCGCGGCTTCGGCGAGCCGGGCCGGCTGGTGGTCCGCGCGGGGGGCACCCTCAACATCAACGGCAGCATCAACGACGGCTTCGCGCCGCCCGCCGCCACGCCCGGGGACAGCGCCTGGGTGCTGACCACCGGCACCAGCAATTTCGGCGGCGACATCGTGGTGCCGATCGACGGCGTGAAGCTGGAGGCCGGCACGCGCTTCGGCGCGGGCGCGGTCCTCAACTACCCCGTGACCGTGGTGACCGACAGCGGCGTGCCGCTGCCGGCCGGCACGCTGCTGCCGGTGGCCGCGGTGCTCACGGCCGGCATGAACCTGCCGGCGGGCACCGTGGTGGCGGCCGACATCTACAACGTCGACGGGCAGACCGTGGCCTATGCCGCGGGCACGGTGCTGCCGGCGGCCGTGGCGCTCGAGCCCGGCATGCGGCTGGGGGCCGGCACGGTCCTGCGCTCGGAGGCCTACGTGGAGGCGCTGATCTGGCCCAAGGGCGTGCCGCTGCCGGTGGCGATGAACACGACCGAACAGATCGAGCTGAAGCGCGGCTCGCTCATTCCGTCGATGACCACGGTGCAACTGCTCGACGGCCTGCCGGTCAACCTGCGCCCCGTGGTGAACGGCGCGCAGGGACGCAACTGGGCGGTCGCGCCGATGCTGGGCGCCGGCGCCACCTCGTGGGACCTGAACCTGGTGGCGGGGGCCGACCTTGGCGCGGCGGACCGGCGCGCGCTCAACCCGGCCTCGGCCGGGGCGATCCGGCTGGCCGACACGCACTACGTGGTCGACCCGTCGCTGGACGGCGTGGGCGGCAGCCTGTTGCCGCCCAACGCCTTCAGCGTGCTGCGCACGGGCACGGGCGACCTCTCGCTCATTGCAGCGGGCGACATCCGCATGGATTCGCTCTATGGCGTGTACACCGCCGGCACCGCGACGGCCGTGGACGCGGCCTACAACCGCGCGCGGGGCACGGGCGCCGACGGCACGGTGATCGGCGCCCAGTCGGGGCTGCCCGAGTACGCCGAGAGCCTGGCCGCCTACAGCGCCTGGTATCCGGACCAGGGCGGCAACGTGCTGGTGTCCGCCGGCGGCAGGCTCGTGGGCGACCTCGCCGGTGCCCAGACGGCCGGCGGGCGGGGGACCACCAGCGCCATCGCGGGCAACTGGCTCTGGCGCCAGGGTTCGGGCTCGGCCGCCGTCGACGGCGCGATTCCCGCGTCGTGGTGGATCAACTTCGGCGCCTACACGGCGAACGACGACACCGCGCCCGGCCTGACCGGCTTCACCGGCATCGGCGCGCTGGGCGGCGGCAACGTGGCGGTGCGCGCGGGCGGCGACGCCGGCGCGATCGGCCAGCGCGGCGTCGCGTCGTCCGGCAACAACCCGGCGGAGCGCAGCGAAGCGCTGGTGATCGCGGTGGGCAGCACCGGCCGGGTCGGCGCCGACGGCGCGCTCGCGCTCACCGGCGGCGGCGACATCGACATGCGCATCGCGGGCGCGCTCAATCCCAACCGGGCACTCACCGACGCTTCACCGCTGGAGAAGCTGTCGCTCACCGGGGCCGTCGCCAACCTGCGCGGCGCCACCCAGTTGCGCGCGGCATCGATCGGCAGTTTCGGCCGGCTGTACGGGGTGGACCCGGTCGATACGCGCGGCATCGATCCGTTCACCGCCACCCGTGCCGACGTGCGGGGCGGCATCAACCTGGTGCCGGGCGACGCGGCGTTCTACGTGCAGACGCTCGGCGACCTGGCGCTGGGCACCGCGGCCGACCCGGGGCGCGGCGACACGCCCAACAGCTCGGCCTTTTCCGTCAACGGGGTTGGCTACAGCGGCGGCGGCCAGGGGTGGTTCAGCCTGTGGACCGACCGCAGCGCGATCAACCTGGTGTCGGCCGGCGGCCACCTGACGCCGGGCATGTCGGCGCTGCAGAGCAACGGCCGGCTGCGCACGGCGCCCGATGATGCGTGGGTCGTCTACCCCTCGGTCTTCCGGGCCGCGGCCCTGACCGGCAGCCTTTTCTACGGCAGCGCGGCAGTGCAGTCCACCCAGCCGGACTTCCTGAACTACGGCCTGACGCTGGCGCCCTCGCCGAAGGGGGAGCTCGAGGTGCTCGTCGGCGGGTCGATCCATGCGGGCCAGTCCTCCATGGGCATGTCCGGCGCGGGCGCGTTGTTGCCCACGCCGTTCAACCCCGCGTTCGTCGGACAGGAGAACGGGCAGGGCGATGTGCTGGTGACCAACGCGTCGAGCGACGGCATCGCGGTCATCGGCAAGACCTTCAACGGACCGTCGCTCTTCGCCTTCGGTCCGAACAGCGCGCAGATCCGGCTGGACCGCGCCGCCGGTGCGCCGCCCATTCGCTTCTACGCGGCGGGCGGCGACATCGTCGGGCTCAAGACGGGCGAGACGGTGAGCCTGAACAACGGCGCGCGCACCTGGTACGACGGCGCCGGACCGGTCTGGGTCAAGGCCAGCCGCGACATCGTCAGCACCGGCGACGCGCCGGGCACCACGACGCAGGGCAACAGCAAGTTCGGGGGCTCCGCCACGTTGCACGGCAGTCTCGTGGTCCACACCGACCCGACCGACGTTTCCATCGTCTCCGCCGGCCGCGACATCCTCTACGCCAACGTCGACATCGCCGGCCCCGGCACGCTCGAAGTGTCCGCCGGCCGCAACCTGCTGCAGGAAGACCGCGGCGGCATCACGTCGATCGGGCCGGTGGTGCCGGGCGACACGCGCCCCGGCGCGTCGGTTGCGCTGATGGCCGGCATCGGCGCCTCGGCGCTCGACATGTCGGCCATTCGCGCGCGCTACCTCGACCCGTCGAATCGCGCCGAAGCGGGCACGCCGCTGGCCGAGCAGCCGGGCAAGGCCGCGAAGACCTACGAAGCTGAGCTGGCCGCGTGGCTGCGGTCGCGCTACGGTTTCAGCGGCAATGCCGCGCAGTCGCTCGCGTACTTCGACGCGCTGGCGCCCCAGCAGCAGCGCGTCTTCCTGCGCGAGGTGTACTACGCCGAGCTGCGCGCGGGCGGGCGCGAATACAACGACGCCACCAGCAGCCGCGTGGGCTCGTACCTGCGCGGGCGCGAAATGATCGCCACGCTGTTCCCCGACCGCGATGCCGCGGGCCGCGAGATCGCGCGCAGCGGCGACATCACGATGTTCGGCGGCTCGGGCGTGCGCACCAATTTCGGCGGCGACATCGAGATGCTGGCGCCGGGCGGCAAGATCATTCTCGGGGTGCAGGGCCAGGTGCCGCCGGCCACCTCGGGCGTGATGACGCAGGGGCAGGGCGACATCCGCCTGTTCAGCGAAGGCAGCCTGCTGCTGGGGCTGTCGCGCGTCATGACGACCTTCGGCGGCGATATCTTCGCGTGGTCCGAGAAGGGCGACATCAACGCCGGGCGCGGCTCGAAGACGACGGTGCTGTTCACGCCGCCCAAGCTGGTGTACGACAACGTGGGCAACGTCGAGATCTCGCCGCAGGCGCCGAGCTCGGGCGCGGGCATCGCCACGCTGGCGCCCATTGCCGAAGTGCCGCCGGGCGACGTCGATTTGATCGCCCCGCTGGGCACGATTGATGCGGGCGAAGCGGCATTCGCGTGTCGGGCAACGTGAACGTGGCGGCGCTGCAGGTGGTGAACGCGGCCAACATCCAGGTCAAGGGCCAGTCGGCCGGCCTGCCGGTGGTGGCGGCGGTGAACGTGGGCGCGCTGACCAGCGCCAGCGCCGCCGCGTCGCAGGCCACGGTGGCGGCGCAAGAGGCCTTGCAGCGCGAGCGCGCGGCGCAGCGCCAGGCGCTGCCTTCGGTGTTCACGGTGCGCGTGCTGGGCTTCGGCAACGAGCCGGCGGGCGGCGGTGGCGCGTCGGACGACAGCAACAACAACAGGCCTTCGGCCACCCCGGTCAGCTACAACCCGCGCAGCGTGATCCGCGTGCTCGGTGGCGGCGGCAAGCTGCCGCCCGCGGCGAGCCGGCAACTGACGGACGAGGAGCGCGCCAACCTGCAACGCTGATGACCCGCGCCGGCGCCGCGTGCGCGGCGCTCCCGTCGTTCCTTCCTTGTCTCAGGCCCGGCCTTGCCCGCCACCGGCGATCCCGGCCGGCGGGCGGGCGGGGCGTTCAGCGAAAACCACCATGACCCCCAACACGTCGACCCCGGCGATTCGCCGCAGTGCGCCGGACCGGTTCTCCGGGCTGTTTTCTTCGTTCCCCAGGCTGCCCCTGGCATGGCGCGCGTTCGACGAAGGCATCGAGCTGCTGGCCGAACCGGAACGCGAGCCCGCGCCGCGCGTGCCGGCGAAGAAGCGGCCGCGCCCGAGGTCGACCTGCAGGCGCACCTGGCCACGCACTACAAGGCGCTGCACCGCCGCCTGGAGCGCCAGCTCGGTTGCCGGGATCTGGCGAGCGAATGCCTGCACGACGCCTGGCTTCGGCTGGGCGAACGCCAGCCGCGCGAGACGCCCGCCAACCCCGACGCCTACATCTACCGCGTGGCCTGCAACCTCGCGATGGACAGCCTGCGCGAGCGCAAGCGATGGACCGGGTTGAACGAGGACGCACCGACGTCGACGTCATTGCCGACCTGCAGCCGGGGCCCGACCTGATCGCCGAGGCGCGCTCCGAAGTGGCGGCGGTCGACCGCGCGATGCAGCGGCTGCCGGGGCGCCACCAGTCGGTGCTGCTGGCGCTGCGCTGGCACGAGATGTCGCGCCAGGAAGTGGCGCGGCGCCACGGCGTGTCGCTGCGCAAGGTGGACACCGCCTTGCGACAGGCACTGGGCGGGCTGCGTTGATGACGATGACGACGACGCGCCTGCGCCGCTGTCACGCATCCTGTTGCATAGTCATCCAGGAAGTGGAGGGAGTCAGATGACGATGATGAAGTGGATGTCGCCGCTGCGGGTCACCATGCAGGAGCTCGATGCCAAGCTCTCGAAGATCGTGGAGCGCGCGCGCGAGGAGCCGGTGGCGGTCAACCGCTACGGCTCGCCCTGGGTCTGGATCGTGAGCCACCAGGCCTGGGTACAGGCCGACAACCTGCGCGCGCTGGTGCCGCAGGGCCACCCGCTGGTGCCGCTGCGCGACCAGGTGGAAGACGCGCTGCGCTACGAGCGCGACCTGCTGGCCGACCTGGAGCGCCAGCACGGCATCACCGTGGGCGCGGCCACGCTGTTCAAGTGCCTGATGCTGCAGATCATCTACTCGCTCGAAGACAGCGAGAAGGTGCACGAGAGCCTGGCCTACAACATGCTGTTCCGCTGGTTCGCGGGCTTCGAGAAGTTCGCCGACGAGCTGCCGGCGCGCGCGCAGTTCACGCACGAGCTGAATGCGGTGGGGGCCGATGCGCGGGCGGTGCGCGTCATCACGCGCTGCCTGTCGCACTCGTTTTTGCCGGAGTCGGGCGACGGCGATTTCAGGGTCAATCGCGGTTTGTTGCATGCGTTGTCGGCGTGGGCTTCCGCCGCGCCCGGCGCGGTGGCGCCGGACCATGCCGTGGCGCGCTAGGCGCAAGGCCCCGAGGCCCCGCCGGTGCGCGGGGTCAACGTGTGGCGGATGTCGCGGCGTCGGCGG
>NZ_MOWM01000143.1 GCF_016082275.1 Variovorax sp. E3 | reverse complement strand
GTGGGGCGCGTGCGCATCGCCTTCGTGTCGACGGTCGCTTCGAGCAGTTGCCGGCCTGGGTGCGCGAATTTCGCGTGCTGTGCCCCGAGGTCGCGCTGGAGCTGGTCGAGGCCACCGGCGACGTGCAGCTCGAAGCCTTCGCGCGCGGCGAGATCGACGCCGGGCTGATGCTGCACTCGCCCGGCGCCGCGCCGCCGGGGCTCGCGCGCCTTGCCGTGTCCGAGGAACCGCTGGTGCTGGCGCTGCCGTCGCAGCACGCGCTGGCCCGTGCGCCGAAGCTGCAACTGGCCGACGTGCTGGCCGAGCCGCTGGTGATTTTTCCGCGCCGCATCGTGCCGTCGCTGCACGACGCCATCTTCGACCTGTACCACGCAGCGGGGCGCACGCCGCGGCTGGGGCAGGAGGCGATCCAGATGCAGACCATCGTCAACCTCGTTTCGGGCGGCATCGGCGTGGCGTGGGTGCCCGAGAGCGTCACGCAGTTCCGGCGCGCGGGCGTCGTGTACCGCCGCGCGGAAGCGTTCGCGCCGGCCGCGCGGCGCCGCAGCGCCCCGGTGCTGCCGGCTTGCGAGACCAGCCTGGTGTGGCCCGAAGAAGCCGCCAACCCGGCGCTCGAGCGCTTCGTCGCATTCGTGCGCGAACGCGGCGGGGGCCTGAAAGATCAGGCCGACCTGGCACCGCCCTGACGCGCCTTGCGCGGGCGGGCAGGGCCGGGCCTGGCGGGCGGGTCGAGCGAGTCGGCCAGCAGCGCTTCGAGCCAGCCCGCGAAGGCCTGCATGCGGCGGGGCAGGTTGCGCCGGTGCGGGTACACCAGTTGCACCGGCAGCGGTTCGGCGCGCGCGTCGGGCAACACCTCGACCAGCTCGCCGGCCGCCAAGTGCTCGCGCACGTCGTACGCCGGGATCTGGATCAGGCCGAGCCCGGCCAGCGCGCAGGCGATGTAGGTCTCGGCATTGTTGGCCGCCACCTGGCTGCGCATGCGCAGGGCCGTGGTCTCGCCGTCGTGGCGCCACTCCCACGGCGCCGCGCGTCCGCTGGTCGGCGACGCGTAGTTGACGGCCGTGTGGCGCGGCAGGTCGGCGGGGCTGCGCGGCGTGCCGCGGCGCGCCAGGTAGGCCGGGCTCGCGCAGTTGATGAGCGTGAAATGCCCGAGCGGCCGCGCCACCAGGCTGCTGCTGGCCAGCGGGCCCACGCGCAGCGCGCAGTCGACGCCCTCCAGCACCAGGTCGACCGCGCGGTCGCTCGACCCCAGCTCCAGCTCGATGCCCGGATGCCGCTCGAAGAAACCCGGCAGCGCCGGTGCGATCAGCCGCCGCGCGATGCGGCTGGGCACGTCGACCTTCAGCCGCCCGCTCACCTGGCCGTGCGCCGGCAGGAACTGCTGCTCCATGTCTTCCATGTCGGCCACCAGCGCGCGGGCCCGCTCCAGCATCACCTCGCCGTCGGGCGTGAGGCCGACGCGGCGCGTGGTCCGGTGCAGCAGGCGCGAGCCCAGCCGTGTTTCCAGCTGCTGCACGGCGGTGGAGACGGTGGCGCGCGGCAGGCCCAGCCGGTCGGCGGCGCGCGTGAAGCTGCCGGTCTCGGCCACGCGCACGAAAACCTGGAGGAGGTCGATGCGGTCCATTGTTCGTGAATTTTTGAACAGTCTAGCCTTGTATGTCTCATTTATCGGCATGTGAACGATCAATAGACTGACGGCTCCTGTCACACATCCACCAAGGAGCGCATTCCATGTCCGCACGCACGCTAGAGAACAAGGTCGCCGTCATCGCCGGCGGAGGCAAGAACCTCGGCGCCCTCATCGCCCACCTGCTGGTCGACGGGGGCGCAAGGGGGTCGCCATTCACTACAACAGCGACGCCTCGCGCGTCGACGCCGAGCAGACCGCCGCCGCGCTGCAGGCCAAGGGCGCCGGCACGCTGCTGGTGCAGGCCGACCTGTCGGTGGCCGAGAACAACGTCAAGCTGTTCGACAAGACCGTGAAGAAGTTCGGCCACGTCGACATTGCCATCAACACCGCCGGCGTGGTCATCAAGAAACCCATCCTGGAGATCACCGAGGCCGACTACGACAAGAGCTTCGACGCCAATGCCAAGGCCGCCTTCTTCTTCATCCAGCAGGCCGGGCGCACCCTGGCCGACGGCGGCAGCATCGTCACCCTGGTGAGTTCGCTGCTGGCGGCCTACACGCCGTTCTATGCGATCTACCCGGCCTCGAAGGCGGCCGTGGAGCACTACACGCGCGCCGCCTCGAAGGAGTTCGGCGAGCGCGGCATCTCGGTCAACGCCATCGGCCCCGGGCCCATGGACACGCCGTTCTTCTACGGCCAGGAAAGCGCGGACGCCGTGGCGTACCACAGCAGCGCGGCGGCGCTCAGCAAGTTCTCGAAGAAGGGGCTGACCGACATCGAGGACATCGCGCCCATCGTGCGCTTCCTGGTCACCGAAGGCTGGTGGATCACGGGCCAGACCATCTTCGCCAACGGCGGCTACACCACGCGCTGACGCGGCGGCACGAACATGCACACGGTCATGGTGATGGGCGGCGGCTTCGTGCTGCTGGTGGTGTTCCTGCTGGCAGGGCGCTTCATGGGCGACGGCTCGGCGCTTGCGCTGGCCGCGGCGGCCAAGTGGTTCATACCGGCGTGGTTCGTCGGCGCGGGCATCAACATGGCCGTGGGGGTGCTCAAGGCGGGGTATTCGGTGGCCGAAGAACTGCCGATCTTCCTGCTGGTCTTCGCGGTGCCGGCGGTGGTCGCGGGGCTGCTCTGGTGGAAGCTCGGGCGGTAGCCGCGGGCTGAATATCCCCGTCCCGGCCCCGACATTCGGCCGGGGCACAATCTGCGGATGCTCATGTATCCGCAGATCAATCCCATCGCCCTGCAACTGGGGCCGGTGGCCATTCATTGGTACGGCCTGACCTACCTGGCGGCCTTTGCGCTGTTCTATTTTCTCGGCACGCGCCGGCTGCGGCACGAGCCGTACCGCTCGCTGGTGGGCGCGGGCGCATGGCAGCGCAAGGACATCGAGGACATTCTTTTTCTCGGCGTCATGGGCGTCATCGTGGGCGGGCGGCTCGGCTACTGCCTGTTCTACAAGCCCGAGTTCTACCTGACGCACCCGCTCGAAATCCTCTACGTGTGGCAGGGCGGCATGAGCTTCCACGGCGGCCTGCTGGGCGTGATCGGCGCCATGGTGTGGTTCTCGCACTCGCGCGCGCGGCCGTTCTGGCAGGTGATGGACTTCGTCGCGCCCTGCGTGCCGACGGGTCTCGCCGCCGGCCGCGTGGGCAACTTCATCAACGGCGAACTGTGGGGCCGCTTCAGCAGCCCCGACCTGCCCTGGGGCATGGTGTTTCCGCAAAGCGGCTCGATGCTGCCGCGCCACCCCTCGCAGGTCTACCAGTTCCTGCTCGAAGGGCTGCTGCTGTTCGCGATCATGTGGCTCTACGCGCGCAAGGAGCGCAAGCAGGGGCAGGTGGCCGCTGTGTTCCTCATCGGCTATGGCGCGCTGCGTTTCATTGCCGAGTACTTCCGCGAGCCCGACGATTTTCTCGGCCTGCGCGCGCTCAGCCTGAGCCAGGGCCAGTGGCTCAGCGTGCCGATGGTCATTGCCGGCATCGCGCTGTGGTTCTGGTTCGGCCGTTCGGCCAAGACGGCCACCACCGCACGCGCTTGAACCGGAAGTTCGCAGGGTAAGTCCCAGCCGCGCATGGGGTGCGCGGCCTTGCGCCGCATGGCGCGCGGGCTCAGAATTATGCGTAATTACAGGAAATTACGCGGTCTCCATCGCTCCTTTTCATGCGCCTGGTCCCCAACTCCCTGCACGACGAAGTCGCCGCCACGCTGCGCGAGCAGATCTTTGACGGCACGCTGGCGCCCGGCAGCTTCGTGGACGAGGCGGCGCTGTGCGAGCGGCTGTCCATCTCGCGCACGCCGCTGCGCGAGGCGCTCAAGGTGCTCACCGCCGAAGGCCTGCTGCGGCACGAACCACGGCGCGGCTGCTTCGTGCGCGAGGTGACCGAGCGCGACCTCGACGAGATCTTTCCCGTCATTGCACTGCTCGAAGGGCGCTGCGCCTACGAGGCCGCGCGCAACGCCAGCGATGCCGAGCTGCACGAGCTCGACGCGCTGCACGAGCGGCTGGTGCGCCACGCCAAGGCGCGCCGCATCAACGACTACTACGCCACCAACCACATCATTCACGAGGCGATCATCACGCTGGCCGACAACAAGTGGCTGGCCCAGGTGATCGGCGACCTGCGCAAGATCCTGAAGCTCGCGCGCCTGCAGCAGCTGCACGCGCCGGGCCGGCTCGACCAGAGCCTGTCGGAGCACCTGGCGGTGTTCGCGGCCCTGAAGGCGCGCGACAGCGAAGCGCCGACGCCGCCATGCGCACGCACATGCTGCGCCAGCGCGAGGCGCTGCGCGAAGTGATGCGCCACCAGAAATCCAGGGTGATGCCGTGAGCGCCGTCCCCCCAAGCATTGGAGTCTTGCGATGAGTGCGACCGAATGGTTCCAGGCCCGGCTGCGCTCCGGTGAAAAGTCGAAGGTGCCGGTGGCGCCCGAAAGCACGGCCAAGGGCGCGTCGAAGAACGCGCCCAAGCCCAGCGCGCGCGCCACCGCCGAGCGCCTGCAGGTCACCCTGCGCAAGGCCGACGAAGCGCTGTCGCCGCGCGCGCTGCGCCGTGTGCTGGCCGACCTGCAGGCCGTGATCGATCCGCGCGTGAGCGAGGTCGAGGGCGGGCGCCGCGCCCACGCCATCGCCGTGGCCTACGCTGCCGCCACGCCCGAGGAACGCCGCGACTACTGGGCGCTGATGAGCGAGCATTTCGCGGCCGACGCGCAAAAGCTCAAGACCGCGCGCGACCAGCACCAGGCCGCCGTCGGCACGCCCGACGAAGGCCAGGCCGAGTTGCGCCTGCGCCGCGCGCTGGTGTCGCCGCGCATGCGGCTGCTGCAGCGCTTCGCGGTCGAGCCCGAGGGCATGCGCTTCCTGGTCGACCTGCGCTCCGACCTGCTGCCGTGCCTGAAGGCCGACAAGCGCCTGCTCGCGCTCGACGCCGAGCTGGAGCATCTGTTCTCGACCTGGTTCGACGTGGCCTTTCTCGAGCTGCGCCGCATCGACTGGGACTCGCCGGCCTCGCTGATCGAGAAGCTCATCCGCTACGAGGCGGTGCACGACATCAAGAGCTGGTCCGACGTGAAGAACCGGCTCGACGACAGCGACCGCCGCTGCTACGGCTTCTTTCATCCGCGCCTGCCCAACGAGCCGCTGATCTTTGTCGAAGTGGCGCTGGTCGACCGCATCAGCGACGGCATCACGCCGCTGCTCGACGAGGCCGCCGTGCCGGTGCTGCCGGCCAAGGCCACCACCGCCATCTTCTATTCGATCAGCAACACGCAGAACGGCCTGCGCGGCGTGAGCTTCGGCGATTCGCTCATCAAGCGCGTGGTCGAGACCCTGCAGGACGAACTGCCGCGCCTGAAGACCTTCGCCACGCTGTCGCCGATTCCGGGCTTTCGCACCTGGCTCGCCAGGAACGCGGCCGAGCTGCTGCCGCGCCTGGATGAAAAGCGCGAGGCCGAACTCGGCCGCCTCGTCGGCTCGCTGCCGCCGACCGCCGAACGCCTGCTGGCCGCCGTGGACGCCGCCACCACCTT
This sequence comes from Variovorax sp. E3, assembly GCF_016082275.1. Lineage (GTDB taxonomy): Bacteria > Pseudomonadota > Gammaproteobacteria > Burkholderiales > Burkholderiaceae_C > Variovorax. The sequence goes on along the minus strand of NZ_MOWM01000143.1, from coordinate 16,444 downwards.
CGAGGCCAAGTCGCCGCTGCGCCAATGGCTCATGCAGGCGGCCGCCGAGTACCTGGGCCGCGCGCTGGTCGACGGCACGCCGGCCGACCCCGTCGCGCGCTTCCACCTGGGCAACGGCGCGCGCGTCGAGCGCCTGAACTGGGCGGGCGACCCGTCGCCCAAGGGACAGAAGCAGTCGTACGGGCTCATGGTCAATTACCTGTACGACCTCAAGCGATTGGACAAACATCGCACCTGGCTGGCGGACGGCAAGGTGGCAGTGTCGGGAGACATCGAAAGCCTGTTCTTCAAAAAAGGCTGAAGTCCGGAAAGTGCAGACAAGAGTGCCAGTGCCAGTGCAAGAGCCGGTGGCAGACACGCCGGCGGCCGCATCGGGCGGCAAAATCCACAACGACAGGAGCTGAGACAAATGAACCCCAACTTTCAACGCCGCGACGTCCTGCGCGTGGCCGCCGCCGGTGCGGCCGTTCTGTGCGGCGCCGCGCGTGCGCAGCAGAGCTGGCCGACCAAGCCGGTGACGATGGTCGTGCCGTTCCCGGCAGGCGGCGGCACCGACGCGTTCGCGCGGCCGCTGTCGGGCCAGTTCTCGCGGCTGACGAACCAGTCGCTCATCATCGACAACCGCGGCGGCGCGGGCGGCACGCTGGGCGCGAGCGTCGCGTCGAAGGCCTCGGCCGACGGCTACTCGCTGTTCATGGGGGCGGTGCACCACGCCATTGCACCGTCGGTCTACCCGAAGCTGGACTACGACATCGAGAAAGATTTCGTCCCGCTGATGCTGCTGGCCAACGTGCCGCAGGTGGTGGTGGTCAACCCCAAGCGCGTGCAGGCCACGAGCATCAAGGAACTGATCGCGCTGGCCAAGCGCAGCCCCGGCCAGCTCAACTACGGCTCGGCCGGCGCGGGCACTTCGCACCACCTGGCGGGCGAGCTGTTCAAGCTGCAGACCGGCACCTTCATCACCCACATTCCCTACCGTGGCGCGGGCCCGGCGCTGGCCGACCTGATCGCGGGCAACGTCGACCTGATGTTCGACGGCCTGGGTTCCTCCGCGCAGTACATCAAGAGCGGCCGCATCAAGGCGCTGATGGTGGCCGGCACCAAGCGCAACCCCGCGTTCCCCGACGTGCCGTGCGCGGCCGAGGTCGGCCTGCCCGACTACACCGTCACCACCTGGTACGGCCTGTGGGCGCCCAAGCGCACGCCGGCCGACGTGCAGCCGCACATCATCGACGAGATGAAGAAGGTGCTCGCGTCGGACGACATCAAGAACATCTGGGCGCAGAACGGCTCCGAAATCCCGACGCTCACCGGCGCCGCCTACGGCAGCTTCGTGAGCTCCGAAATCAAGCGCTGGGCCGCGGTGGTGAAGGCCTCGGGCGCGAAGATCGAATGAGCATCGACGCGCGCGGCAGCCAAGTCTCGTTGCGCCGGGAAGGCGCGATCGCGTTCGTCACGCTGTCGAACGCGGGGCGGCTCAATGCGATGACGCGCGCCATGTGGCGCACGCTGCGTGCCGTGTTCGACGACGTGCGCGGCGCCTCGGGCGACGCCGGCCTGCGCTGCGTCGTCGTGCGCGGGGAGGGCGGGGCCTTCTGCGCGGGCGGCGACATTTCCGAGTACCCGTCGTTCCGCTTCGAAGAGCCGAGCCTGCGCGAGTTCCACGAGAACGAAGTCTGGGCCGCGCTGCAGGCCATGCTCGATTGCCCGCTGCCGCTGGTTGCGCAGATCGAAGGCGCCTGCATGGGCGCGGGCATCGAGATTGCCAGCTGCTGCGACATCCGGCTGGCCGGTGCGTCCGCCAGGTTCGGCGCGCCCATTGCCAAGCTGGGCTTTCCGATGGCGCCGCGCGAGGCCGCGCTGGTGCATGGCGCCATCGGCGACGTGCTCGCGCGCGACATGCTGCTGGCCGCCGGCGTGCACGGCGCCCAGCGCCTGTACGACGCGGGCTTTCTGCTGAGCGTGCTGCCCGACAACGAAGTGGCCGCCGCCGCGCAGGACCACGCCACGCGCATCGCCGCGCTCGCGCCGCAAACCGCGCGCCTGCACAAGGCGACCTTCGCCGCATTGCGGGCCGGTGCGCCTTCCGCGCACAGCCTGCTGGCCACCGCCTACGACTACGCCGATTCCGCCGAGCACCGCGAAGGCATCGACGCCTTTCTTGCCAAGCGCAAACCGAATTTCTGAGCACCCGCTCACGGACAAATAGATGAAGAAGACCGCCAACGCCAACCTGTTCGCCGCCCTGCGCGCGGCCTTTCCCGCCGACCTCGACGCCATTGCCGTCGAAACCGACAACGGCCTGTTCTATTCGTGGCGCGACGTCGAGCGCGCCAGCGCCATGATCGCCAACCTGCTCGACGCGCTGAAGCTCGAGAAGGGCGCGCGCATCGCGGTACAGGTCGAAAAATCGGTCGAGGCGATGCTGCTGTACCTGGCCACCCTGCGTGCCGGCTATGTGTTCCTGCCGCTGAACACCGCCTACCAGAGCGCCGAGATCGAATACTTCATCGGCAACGCCGAGCCGGCCGTGGTGGTGTGCACCAGCCGCAATGCGTCGTGGGTCGCGCCCATTGCCACCGCGGCAGGCACCAGGCACGTCTTCACGCTGGACGACGACCGCACCGGCACGCTGCTCGAAGTGGCCGCGCAGTGCAGCGACCAGCACGCGCCCGCACAGCGCAAGGCCGGCGACATGGCCGCCATCCTGTACACCAGCGGCACCACGGGCCGCAGCAAGGGCGCGATGCTCACGCACGGCAACCTGCTGTCGAACGCCGAGGTGCTGAAGGACTACTGGGGCTGGACCGAAGGCGACGTGCTGATCCACGCGCTGCCCATCTTCCACGTGCATGGCCTGTTCGTGGCGCTGCACGGCGCGTTGCTCAACGGCAGCAAGATGCTGTGGTTCTCGAAGTTCGACCCGAAGCGCATCGTGCAGAAGCTGCCCGAGGCCACGGTGTTCATGGGCGTGCCCACGCTGTATGTGCGGCTGCTGGCCGAGCCGGGCCTCACGCGCAAGGCGGTGCGCAACATGCGCCTGTTCATTGCGGGCTCGGCGCCGCTGCTGATCGAGACTTTCGACGAGTGGCGCGAGCGCACCGGCCACACGATTCTCGAGCGCTACGGCATGAGCGAGACCGCCATGCTCACGTCCAACCCCTACCGGCCCGCGCAGGGCGAGCGCCGTGGCGGCACCGTCGGCTTTGCGCTGCCGGGCGTGCAGCTGCGCGTGCGCGACGACAGCGGCCGTGACTGCACCACCGACGAGATCGGCAACATCGAGGTCAGCGGCCCCAACGTGTTCGCGGGCTACTGGCGCATGCCCGAGAAGACCAAGGAGGAGTTCACCGCCGACGGCTTCTTCAAGACCGGCGACGTGGGCAAGATCGACGGCCTGGGCTACATCACCATCGTCGGGCGCAGCAAGGACCTGATCATCAGCGGCGGCTACAACGTGTACCCGGCCGAGATCGAGGGCTACATCAACGAGATGCAGGGCGTGGCCGAGAGCGCCGTGGTCGGCGTGCCGCACCCCGACTTCGGCGAGGTGGGCGTGGCCATCGTCATTCCCAAGTCGGGCGCCGCGCTCGACGCCGACGCCATCGTGGCCGACCTGAAGTCGAAGCTCGCGAACTTCAAGATCCCCAAGCGCTGCTTCGTGGTGGCGGAGCTGCCGCGCAACACCATGGGCAAGGTGCAGAAGGCGCTGCTGCGCGCCGAGCACAAGGCACTGTTCGCGGCCTGAAGCCGCCGGCGATTCAAGAAGCGGGCGCGAGCCCGTTCATCAGCCCGCTGCATGCGTGGCAGTTGATGTACTCGTAGCTCTGCTCGTCGGCCTTCAGCACCGACACCTCGTGGTACACGCGCAGCTGCAGCTGGAAGTTCAGCGCCTGCACGTAGCGCATGAAGCTGCCGAAGATCGCGACGTGCGTCGGGTGCGACTCGGCCCAGCGCTCCATGTCGGCCAGCGAGCGCCAGTAGCTCAGGCCGAAGGACTTCTGCAGCGGCGCGCCGTGCGCGTCGAGGTGGTGCATGTAGCGGTTGCTGTAGCAGCCGATGTCCAGGCCCTGGTCGCGCAGGAAGTTCATGCCTTCGCGCAGCACCGGCTCCATGTCCTGCAGGTAGAGCGTGCGCTCCTGGCCGGTGGTGTCGGTCCACTCCTGGCCCGAGCGGATCATTGCGATGTTCTCGTGGCCTGCGATGCGCACGCGCTGCCCCGGTGCCGGCGCGCCCGCGATCACCGCGCGCGTTCCCGAAGGCGCCATGGCGTCGGTCTGCGAGAGCGGGATGCGGTCGCGCATGGAGCCCCAGTAGCCGTGCTCGCGCAGCTCGCCGCTGACCTCGCCCATCACCACGCCGACGCCCTCGAAGCGATCGGGCGTGTTGAACATGGTCTCGAAGTGCTCGACGCGCGGCGACGCGATCTCGCGGAAGTAGCCCAGGCCTTCGCTGAGCCGTTCGTCGGCACGCCACCATGCGTCGATGGCGGGCGTGTCGCGCCAGCGCGCGAACGCGGCGGGGTCGCTCCAGTAGGCGATGGCGACCATGTTGTCGTGGCCGTCGGCATCGACGTGGTGCGTGAGGTCGTGGTGGCCCGGCCCGTCGGGCAATGCGAAGTCGCGCGCGATCTTCATCAGCGCGGCGCAGGCGCGGCCCTGCATGTCGGCCCCGCGCGACTGCACGCCGAAGTAGCCCATGACCACCTGCGTGGTCGAGACGGGCGCGCGGGCCGACCACACGGGGTAGGGCGGGGTGTAGTCGTCCTCCACGCGGCGGTGGCGCGTGCGGGGGCACTGCAGGTGCTCGGCGATGGCGGATTCCATGGCGTGGCTCCCGCGTGCTCAGGCCACGACCGGCTCGGGCGCGCTGCTTTCGGGCTCGGGCGTGAGCTGCACCACCATCGGCTCGCGGCGCGTCTTGTTCAGCAGCAGCTGCGTGACGTCGGGCCGCGAATAGTGGCCGCTCGGGTCGGCGGCGGCCTTGGCCAGCGAGATCATGCCGAGGTCGATGTCGGCAATGACCAGGCCTTCTTCGTGCTCCGGCAGCGGCGTGCCCAGCGGCGAGCCGTCAGGCGCGTAGATGCGCGCATGCCCGCCGCCCACGCCCAGCATCTGCTGCTTGCCGGCGTCGGTGCACATCAGCTCGCTCATGGCCTTCGACACGGTGGCGCAGGGCGCGATCACGAAGCAGCCGCCTTCCACCGCGTACACCTGGCTCGCGGCGTTGTTGACCTCCTGGCCCAGCGCGTAGGCCGCGCCCCGGTAGAGCGAGAAGCTGGGCCAAGCGGCGCAGTGGATCTGCTCGTTCTGCGCATACATCGCGTACTTGCTGAGCGGCTGCAGGTGCTCCCAGCAGCACAGCGAGCCGATGTTGCCGATGGGCGTCTGTACCACGTGCAGGTCGGCGCCGTCGCCTTCGCCGAACACGGTGCGCTCCACGTGCGTGGGCTTGAGCTTGCGGCGTGTCTGCACGGTGTTGCCCTGGTCGTCGATCAGCGCCTGCGCAATGTAGAGGCTGCCCGCCGCCTTCTCGCTGAAGCCGAACGACAGCCAGATGTGGTGCTTGCGCGCCGCGGCGTTCAGGCGCTCGAACTCGGCCGAGCCGATGACCAGCGAGTTGTCGTGGTAGCGCTGCACGAACTGCATGCCCCAGGCCGGCGAGTCGAGCCAGATCCACCACGGGTAGCCGGGGATCCAGGTCTCGGGAAAGGCGATGAGGCGCACGCCCTGTTTCGCGGCCTGCGCCATCAGGTCGATGGTCTTGTCGATGGTGGCGTCGAGGTCGAGGAACACGGGCGCGGCCTGCACGGCGGCAACGCGCAGCTTGGGGTGGACGGTGGTCGGCATGGTGGGTCTCCAGGTGCAATGAAAGTAACGAACCGCAGGCCGTGCGCACCGGGTTTGCGCGGTGGCATGCGGGTTGCTTGAAGCGTAAATTCGCGCCGCCGGAACGCCTTGACCCGGATTGGCGTCGTTCTTGTTCCAGCGTTGCATGCCCTGCCCGAGCCCTTCGCCGGGCCTTTCGAGGAATTCCGATGACCCAGCTGCTCAGCACCGATGCCGTCTCGCGCAACCAGCGGCTCGCCTACTGGACCGACATGATCTGCAACGTCTACGTGCAGCTGGGGTGCGACCCGGTGCACGAGGGCGACGCGGGCGATTTCGAAGGCAGCATCCGCCAGCACACGCTGCCCAGCCTCGACGTGTCGGTCGTCACCTCGGGCCCGCAGAAGGTCATGCGCACGCCGGGCCACATTTCGAAGTCGGGCGATGACTGCTTTCTCGTGAGCATCCAGGCGCGCGGCCATGGCGTGGTGCGCCAGGACGGGCGCGACGCGGTGCTGTCGGCCGGCGACTTCGCGCTGTACGACAGCACGCGGCCCTACCAGCTGCTGTTCGACCAGCCTTTCGAGCAGATCGTGCTCAAGCTGCCCGGCGAGCGCCTGCGCAGCGAGTTGCGCGACACCGAGGCGCTGACGGCCACCACGGTGTCAGGCCGCGAAGGCGCGGGGCATCTGCTGCTGGGCATGATCCGCACGCTGCGCGAGGACATCGACACGCTGCAGCCCGCGTCGGCGCTGGCGGTGGCCAACGGCGTGCAGAACATCCTGGTGGCGGGGCTGCAGACCTTGCCGGCGGCGCGCGCGCCGGCGCTGAGCAATCTCACGGCGTACCACCTGGCGCGCGTGAAGCGGCGCATCGACGAGCAGCTGGCCGACCCGTCGCTGTCGGTGGGCACGCTGGCGGCGCAGCTGGGCGTGTCGGTGAGCCACATCCACCGCGTGTTCAAGAGCGAGCCGCTCACGCCGTCGCAGTACATCTGGGAGCGCCGGCTGGAGGCGTGCAGCCGCGACCTGCTGGAGCCGCGCCTGGCGGGCCGCCCCGTGGGGGAGATCGCCTACGGGCGGGGCTTCAACGATGCGGCGCATTTCAGCCGCGCGTTCCGCGAGCGCTTCGGCTGCTCGCCGCGCGAGTGGCGGCAGCAGCGGGTGCAGTAGCCGTCGACCCAGAGGGCTTCGGCTCAGCCGTGCAGGCCCTTCCAGAGCATGTAGGCCGCCAGCAGGTACAGGATGCTCGCGAACACGCGCTTGAGCTTTTTCACCGGCAGGCTGTGCGCGGCCTTCGCACCCAGCGGCGCGGTGAACACGCTGCAGGCGGCTATCACCACCAGGGCGGGCAGCCAGATATAGCCGAACGAGCCGGCCGGCAGGCCTTCGACGCTGTGGCCGCTGATCACGTAGCCCAGCACGTTGGCCACGGCGATCGGAAAGCCCAGCGCCGCGCTCGTGGCCACGGCGTTGTGGATGGCCACGTTGCACCACGTCATGAACGGCACGCTGATGAAGCCGCCGCCCGCGCCCACAAGGCCCGAGATGAAGCCGATGACGCCGCCCGCCGCGAGCTGCCCGCCCGTGCCCGGCATCTGCCGCGTCGGCGCGGGCTTCTTGTCCAGGAACATCTGCGTGGCCGAGAAGCCCACGAACAGCGCGAAGAAGATGGCGAGCGCCGTGCCCTTGAGCAGCGCGAACACGCCCAGGCTGCCCGCGAGGCTGCCGATGACGATGCCGGGCGCCAGCCGCTGCACGATGTCCCAGCGCACCGCGCCGCGCTTGTGGTGCGCGCGCACGCTCGACACCGAGGTGAAGATGATCGTCGCCATCGAGGTCGCGATGGCCATCTTCACCGCCAGGTCGGCGGGCACGCCGCGCTGGCCCATGATGATCGTGATGAACGGCACCATCAGCATGCCGCCGCCGATGCCCAGCAGCCCCGCGAGAAAGCCGGTGCCCAGGCCGAGCACGGCGAGTTCGGCGATGAGCAGGGGGTCGAGCAGGGCGGCGATGTTCACGGTGGCGTCGGGCAAGAAAAGGGCTGCTGCAAAAAGCAGCGGCCCCGTGCAACTGGTGCAGGGGGCCGCGGCGGGAAAAGGTGTCTGCAGATGATGTGCCGGACCCGCATCCTGAACCAGGGTTCAGGTGGGCGAGGGCAGCAAGACTTCGGGTTCATCTGACGCGAGATGATCACGCCCGTCTAGCGATGTACCAAGCCCGGCTCCGGAGAGCATTGGAACAAGGAAATATTAAGCCCGACACGTCTGCAGACAGTTCGGATTTTACGCCTCCCTGCCCGTGTCCGACGAAATCATTCAGAGCAAATGTCCATCGCCGGCCAGGGCCTGATCGAGTCTTTGAATGAGCTGCGTGGCTTTCGGGTCGGCCTCGGCGCTGTCCGATGCGGCCGTGGCCGCCTCGGCGGGCGGTACTGCCGCGGGCGCGGCGGCGGCAGCGGCCTGCTGCGCGGCCAGGTCGAAGGCCAGGTTCAGCGAGGCCAGCACCGCGATGCGGTCGCGGGCCTTGACTTTTCCGGCATCGCGGATCTTGCACATGGCCGCGTCCACGCGTTCGACGCTTCGCGCAGTTGCGCCTCGCCGCCATCGGGACAGCCGAGCAAATAGCTCTGGCCCATGATCTGTACTTCAATCTGCTTCATGCGGAGGGGTCTTCGGGAGGTGGTTCAGCCGGCAGCCGTTCGAGCAGCGCGTCGAGGCGCGTGCGGGCCGCGGCGAGCCGCGACTTCAGGCCGTCGCGTTCGCGCGTGAGCGCCTCGACCTGTTCCTGCAGCAACGCATTGGTGCGTTGCACCTCTTCGTGACGCACGAGCAGGCGTTCGACACGCTCGGCGATCTGGTCGATAGGGCTGGATGCGGGCATGGTTGGCGATTGTAGTTTCCCTGGGAGGAGCCCTTGCCGACATGGGGCGAGGGTGCGTCGTGGCGTGGATTCTGCGGGCCGGCGACCACGAGGCGCAACACTTTGTCGATGCGGCCCGCCGCGCGCGGCGCTACTCGCTCAGCCGCACGTAGGTGGCGAGCAGCGCGCTCTTGGCGGCCACGCCCAGCAGCACGGGGTTGGCCGCGCTCTCGATCACCGGCAGGCGCTCGCCCCGGTGTTCGAGAAAACGCTGCAGCGCCTGGCCGAGGCCGGTGTCGGCGGTGATCGGCAGGATGGCTTGCGACAGCAGGGCGCTGGCGCTCGTTTGCGTCGGCGCGGAGCCCAGCGCCGCGAGCGGCACCACGCCCAGATAGCGGTTGGCGTCGTCGACCACGTAGAGGTATTTCACCGGGTGCTGCAGGAAGAGCTTGCTCATCGCCTCGCGGTCGGCGTCGGGGCCGACCACGGTCTCGGCCGGTTGCACGAGGTCGCGCATGTGCAGGCCGCGCAGGCGCAGTTGCGTGTCGCGCTGCGCGTTGCGGTGCAGCGTGATCTCGTACATCGAGCCGGCATTGGCCGAGCGCGCGACGAAGTACGCGATGACGCTCGCGGCCATCAGCGGCAGCATGACCTGGTAGCTCAGCGTCATCTCGAAGATCATCAATATCGCCATCAGCGGCGCCTGCGTCGCGCCCGCCAGGAACGCGCCCATGCCGACGATGGCGTAGGCGAAAGGCGCGGAGGTGGCGGCCGGCCACAGCGCCTGCACGCCCAGCCCGAACAGCGCGCCGATCATGCAGCCGAAGAACAGCGCCGGCGTGAACACGCCGCCCACCGCGCCCGAGCCCGCGGTGGCCATCGTCGCGGCGGCCTTGGCCACCAGCACCATCGCGATCAGCGTCCATGGCCACGGCGTGTGCAGCACCGCGTTGACCACGCTGTAGCCGTTGCCCCAGACCTCGGGCATGGGCACCGAAATCGCGCCCATGAGCAGGCCGCCCAGCGCCAGCCGCCACGGCAGCGCGACCGGCAGCCTGGCGAACAGCGCGCGGCTGCCGTGCAGCGCGCGCAGGAAGCCGATGGCTGCAAAACCGAGCAGCACGCCGAGCACGCAGAACAGCACGACCTCGGTGCCGTGGATCTCGGGGAACGCGGGCATGCGGTAGGGCGGCTGGTAGCCGGGCAGCGCGCGCATCGCGACGTTGGCCACCACCGAGGCAATGATGATCGGGCCCACGCTTTCCATCGCGATCGAGCCCAGCACGATTTCGGCGACGAAGAAGGCGCCCGCGATGGGCGCGTTGTAGGCGGCCGTCAGGCCCGCCGCCGCGCCGCAGGCCACCAGCAGCCGCAGCCGCTCGGCCGGAAAGCGCAGCACCCGGCCCAGTTGCGAGGCGGCCAGCGCCGCGAGCTGCACCATCGAGCCTTCGCGCCCGATCGAGCCGCCGGTGCCGATGCTCACGAGCGACGACGCGCTGCGCACCAGCGTCTGCGCGACCGGAATGCGGCCGTCGCCCAGCACGATGGCTTCCATGTAGTCGGAGGTGGCGCTGCGCACCGCCACGCGTTTCGCCAGCACCAGCAGCAGGCCGGCCACCAGTCCGCCGAGGGTGGGGCAGGCGATGCGGGCCCACCACGGCAGGTGCCTGGCCATGGCCACCAGGCCTTCGCCGGGGCCCAGCACCAGGTGCTCGAAGCCCAGCAGCGCCGCGCGGAACAGTTCGGTCGCCAGCGTGCCGAGCAGTCCGGCGGCAATCGACCACAGCAGCATCGACTGCCAGCCCGAAACACCGAGAGCCGCTGCAACGCGGAACGAAGATTCAAGAAAACCGAGGCCGGACGCATCATGTCGATGTTAGCGGCGGACGCAACTTTCGACTTAACGACGTGTCCGCAGGCCTTAAAATCCCGCCCGTTGGTGCCTGCGGCGTGGTTCACGCGCCGCGGTTCAACGGGAAGCAGGAGTCAAGGCCCCCCGAACACACATCGGAACCCGGCCGAAGCCGCCTGCGCTGCCCCCGCAACGGTCAAGCAGACGACGCCGCAAGGCGTCACCCCTATCCATACAGCCACTGGGCGCCCTGAAACAGGTGCCTGGGAAGGCGGTGGGGGCCGTTCTGCCAGCCCGGATACCGGCCAACAAGGCGGCTGCCGCATGCACGAACGACCCCACAGGTCTCGTGCGCGAGGCAGCCATTGCGCCCAGGCGCGGCGGGGAAGCCGGCAAGGGGCATTGACGTTCGTTCGGCACATTTCATGATTTCCCACGTTTCCGTTTCCCGTGGCCGCGCTCCCGCGCGCCGTCTCCGTTTCGCCTGCCTGCCTCTGGCGCTGGCTTCCGCCTTCGGCGGCCTGGCCCATGCGCAAGAAGCGCCCACCCTCGGCGAAACGGTGGTCACGGCCAACCGCACGCCGCAGGCGCTGTCCGACCTGGTGGGCGACGTGTCCATCATCGACCGCCAGACCATCGAGCGCAGCGGCGCCACCGGCGTGGCCGACGTGCTCGCGCGCCTGCCCGGCATCGAGATCTCGCGCACCGGCGGCGTGGGCAACACCACCAGCCTGTTCATCCGCGGCGCCGAAACGCGCTTCACGGCGGTCTACCTGGACGGCGTGCGCATCGACTCGCAAACGACCGGCGGCGCCGGCTGGGAAGGCATTCCGCTGTCGCAGATCGACCGCATCGAAGTGCTGCGCGGCCCGGCTGCCGCGGTGTACGGCTCGGACGCCATCGGCGGCGTGATCCAGCTGTTCACCAGGCGCGGCGAGAACGGCGTGGCGCCCTACGCGGGCATCGGCCTGGGCAGCAACGGCCTGCGCAAGATCGAAGGCGGCGTGAGCGGCAAGTCGGGCCTGTTCGACTATTCGTTCGGCGTCGCGCACGAGGAAAGCAAGGGCTACAACCTGCAGCCCGTGGCCAAGCGCAACGTGGTCAAGGACGGCTTCACCAACCCCGACCGCGACGGCTACAACAGCACCTCGGGCAACGTGAAGCTGGGCTTCCAGATCACGCCCGACCAGCGCATCGACGCCACGCTGCTGACCAGCGACATCAAGGCCGGCTACGACGCCACCGTTTCCTACAAGACCAAGCTGCCGATCCTGTTCGCCAACGACGTCGCGAACAACACGCTGCGCACCGCCGGCCTGACCTGGTCGGCCAAGTGGAACGACGTCTACAGCACCCGCGTGCAGGTGACCGACTCGCAGTCCGTCTACAAGACGCAGCCGAGCTTCTACCGCACCGAAACGAACCTGCGCGGCTTCCTGTTCCAGAACGAGTTCCGCTTCGGCCCGCACCTGGTGACGGCCACCCTGGAACGCCGCGAGGACGCGCTGAACAACGCGCCGACCACCACCTCGAAGCTGCTGTCGCGCGACCGTTCGCAAGACGCGCTGTCGCTGGGCTACGGCTTCGTGCAGGGCCCGCACTCGCTGCAACTGCATGTGCGCCACGACAAGGACAGCGAGTTCGGCGGCAAGACCACCGGCAGCGCCGCCTACGGCTACGCCATCACCCCGGCGCTGCGCTTCACGGCCTCGGCCGGCACCGCCTTCCGCGCGCCCACGCTGTACCAACGCTTCAGCGAATACGGCCTGGCATCGCTCAAGCCCGAGTCCAGCCGCAACGTCGAGCTGGGCCTGCAGTACACCGAGGGCGCCACGCGCGCCGGCATCGTGGTCTACAACAACCAGGTGCGCAACCTGATCGGCTTCGACGGTTCGGCCAAGGGCTGCGCCTCGTCGTTCGGCTGCTATTCGAGCACCGCGCGCGCCCGCTACCAGGGCGTCACGCTGTCGGGCGGCCACCGCATCGGCGACGTCACGCTGCGCGCCTCGCTCGACTTCCAGGACCCGCGCGACCTGGCCACGCACAACCTGCTGGCCCGCCGCGCGCAGCGCCACGCCACCTTCGGCGCCGACTGGCGCGTGGCCGGCTGGACGCTGGGCGCCGAGGTGCAGACCTCGAGCAAGCGCTACGACGACGCCGCCAACAGCGTGCAGCTCGGCGGCTACACCGTGCTGAACCTGTCGGCCAGCACGCAGATCACGCGCGACCTCAACCTGATTGCGCGCGTGGACAATGTGGGCAACAAGGACTACCAGTACGCGCGCCTGTACGCCAACGCCGGCCGCATCGCGTACGTCGGTCTCAAGTGGACGCCGCAATAAGCCAGACCTCGCCCTCCAGCGACACCGCCGGTGCCGCGGCCGCCTCGTGCGCCGCGGTGCTGGTGGCTGCCCCGGCCTCGGGGCAGGGCAAGACCACGGTCGCGGCCGCGCTCGCGCGGTTGCACACGCGCCAGGGCCGGCGCGTGCGCGCCTTCAAGTGCGGGCCCGACTTTCTCGACCCGCTCTGGCTCGCGCTGGCCACCGGCGCGCCGGTGCACTCGCTCGACCTGTGGATGACGGGCGAGGCCGACTGCCGCGAGCGCCTGCGCGCGGCGGCCGCCGACTGCGACCTGCTGATCGTCGAGGGCGTGATGGGCCTGTTCGACGGCACGCCCAGCGCGGCCGACCTGGCCCGGCGCTTCGGCCTGCCGGTGCTGGCCGTGATCGACGCGCACGCCATGGCCGGCACCTTCGGTGCACTGGCCTACGGCCTGCAGAATTTCCAGCCGGGCCTGCCGTGGGCCGGCGTGCTCGCCAACCGCGTGGGCAGCGAGCGCCATGCGGGCATGCTGAAAGACGCGCTGCGCGAGCCCTCGCAATGGCTCGGCGCCTTGCCGCGCGACGCGGGTTTCACGCTGCCCGAGCGGCACCTGGGCCTGGTCGTCGCGAGCGAACTCGGCGACGCGATGGCGCGGCTGGACGCCGTGGCCGACGTGCTGGCCGCCACGCCGCTGGGGCAAATGAGCATCGGGCAATTGCCGCAGGCGCGCTTCGACGCCGCCGCGCAGCCGGATGCGCCCGTGCCGCCGCTGCTGGCCGGCCGCACCATCGCCATTGCGCGCGATGCGGCCTTTTCATTCATCTATCCCGCGAACCTCGATGTGCTCGATGCACTGGGGGCGCGGCTCTCTTTCTTCTCGCCGCTGGCGGGCGACGCCTTGCCCGACTGCGACGCCGTGTGGCTGCCCGGCGGTTATCCCGAGCTGCATGCCGAAGCACTCTCTCACTGCGAGCCGATGCGCGCCGCGCTGGCCGCGCATGTGGCCGCCGGCAAGCCCGTGTGGGCCGAGTGCGGCGGCATGATGGCGCTGTTCGACGAACTGGCCGCGCATGAAGGCGCCGACGCCGGCCACACGCACCGCATGTGGGGCCTGCTGCCCGGCAAGGTCACGATGCAGAAGCGCCTGGCCGGCCTCGGCCCGCAGCAGCTGCAGCTCGGCAGCCACACGCTGCGCGGCCACACCTTTCACTACTCGCGCTGCGAGACTCCGCTTGCGCCCGCGGCGCGCACCGCCCGGCCCGGCGTGACCCAGGCCGTGGGCGCGCAAGGCGGCGAGGCGCTCTACGTGCACGGCCCAGTGCGCGCCAGCTACTTTCATGCGTGGTTCGCGTCCAGCCCGGAAGCCACCGCGCGCCTTTTCGGCGCCATGCCCATCGAGTTGCAAAGCCATGCCACCACTGAGTAAGCCGGCCGCCGCCGAACACGAGTTCATTCTCGGCGGCCAGAAAAGCGGCAAGTCGCGCCGCGCCGAACAGCGCGCCGCCGACTGGCTCGCCGCCGGGCCGCGCACGCACCGCGCCGTGATGATCGCCACCGCGCAGGCCTGGGACGACGAGATGCTCGAGCGCATCGTGCGCCACCAGGCCGATCGCGCCGAGCGCGTGCCCGGCATGCGCACCGTCGAAGAGCCGATCGAACTCGCGCGCGCCATCGTCACCCAGAGCACGCCCGAGACGCTGGTAGTGGTCGACTGCCTCACGCTGTGGCTCACCAACCTGACGATGCCCATGCCCAGCGAAGACGCCCGCCCCGTGACGCGCACGCCGGCCACGCACATCGCCATGCTGCTGGTCGCGCTGCGCGAAGCGCGCGGCCCCGTGGTGCTGGTGGGCAACGAGATCGGCCTGGGCGTGATTCCGCTGGGCCGCGAGACGCGCGCTTTTGTCGATGCGCTGGGCCGCCTGAACCAGGACGTGGCCGCCGCCTGCCACCGCGTCACCTTGATGGCCGCCGGCCTGCCGCTGAGCCTGAAAGCACCCGCCGCATGAAGAAGACGATCCGCACGTCGCTGGCCGCGCTGGGCCTTGCCGTGTTCGCCCTGGCCGCGCATGCCTTCGACGTGGTCGACGAGCGGGGCGTGACCGTGAGCCTGCCGCAGCCGCCGCAGCGCATCGTCACGCTGCTGCCGTCGCTCACCGAATCGGTCTGCGCGCTCGGCGCCTGCGACCGGCTGGTGGGCGTCGACCGCTATTCCAATTCGCCCGCGCAGGTGAAGGCGCTGCCGCAGGTCGGCGGCGGGCTCGACCCGAATGTCGAGGCCATCGTCGCGCTCAAGCCCGACGCGGTGCTGCTGGCCAAGTCGTCGCGCGTCACGCAGCGGCTCGAAGCGCTGGGCGTGAAGGTGCTGGTGCTCGAACCCAAGAACCATGCCGACGTGCGGCGCGTGCTCGACAAGCTCGACCAGGTGCTGGGCACGCACGAGGCGCCCCGGGTCTGGCGCGTGATCGATGCCAGCGTGTCGGCCGCCGCGCAGTCGCTGCCCGCGAGCGCCAGGGGCCTGCGTGTGTACTTCGAGGTCAACAGCGCGCCGTATGCGGCGGGCGAGTCGTCGTTCATCGGCGAAACGCTCACGCGGCTGGGCGTGAAGAACATCGTGCCGGCCTCGCTCGGCCCGTTCCCCAAGCTCAACCCCGAGTACGTGGTGCGTGCCAACCCCGACCTCATCATGGTCAGCGTGCGCAGCGCGCAGGGGCTGGAGCAACGGCCCGGCTGGGCCGGCATCCGCGCGGTGCGCGAAGGCCGCATCTGCCGCTTCACTGCGGAGCAGTCTGATGTGCTGGTGCGTCCCGGCCCGCGCATGGACGAGGCCGCGCGCCTGATGGCGCAATGCCTCACCGACAGGGGCGGCAAGCGGTGAACGCAGCGGTCAGGCACACGGCCCATCTGCGCAGGGTGGTGCTGCTCGGCATCGGCCTGCTGGTGCTGGGCGCCGCGCTGATGCTGCTGGGCCTGGGCATCGGCAGCACCGGCTTCGAGAGCCTGCTGTCGGCGCGGCACGACCCCGTGGCGCTGCAGATCGTGTGGGACATCCGGCTGCCGCGCACGCTCGGTGCGTGGCTGGCCGGCGCGTTGCTCGGGCTGGCGGGCGCCGTGGCGCAGGGGCTGTTCCGCAACCCGCTGGCCGACCCGTACCTGCTGGGCAGCGCCTCGGGCGCTTCGCTCGGCGTGGCGGTGGCGCTGCTGATGTTCGGCGGCTCGGCCGCCAGCACGCAGTGGGTGATGCGGCTCGGCCTCACGGGCGCGGCGTTCGTGGGCGCGGTGCTCGCGGTGATTCTCACGCTGCTGCTGGCGCGCGGCGTGCAGCAGACGCTGCGCCTGCTGCTCGCCGGCGTGATCGTCGGCGTGGTGCTCGGCGCCGCGAAAGACCTCATCACCATCGCCTCGGCCGACATCCTGCAAGCCATTCAAGGGTTCGTGCTCGGCAGCACCGGGCTGGTCGGCTGGAGCGCCTGCGCGGTCATGGCGATGGTCGGCGCGGTGTGCCTGCTGCTCGGCTGGGCGCTGGCGCCGGTGCTCGACGGCCTGGCGCTCGGCGAGGCCACGGCGCGCAGCCTGGG
>NZ_MOWM01000142.1 GCF_016082275.1 Variovorax sp. E3 | reverse complement strand
AGGCTGGTTCTTGGCGTCGGTGGTGCCGTAGGGCGGAAAGTCGACCAGCATGCCGATGGTGACTTCGCCCTTCTTCTTGATGTCGGCCACGGTCTGTGCCGAGGCGAAGGGTGCGAACACGGTGAGCGCGGCGCCGAGGCCCAGGGCTGCGATGGCAGCACGGCGGGTGGTGGTAACGGTCATTGGATGTGTCTCCTGGAATAAGAAAGGAACGACGGGAAAGAAAAAACGGAAAGACGAAAAGAGGGCTTCTGCCCGGCTCATGCCGGGGAACCCGTCACGCGCGATGAAGAACGCCGGCCAGGCATCGCCCGGATCGAACAGGGACCACCCCGCACCCTCATCCGGTGCCCGGTGTCGACAAGCGCCCCGCTACCGACCGCGTAGACCGCAAGCATCTTCTCGACATTGAACTGCGCCAGGATGTACTGGCTGTCCGCGGTGAAGACGATCCCTTGGCCGGCCTCCCCTGCCGGCAGATCGCCCGCGGCATGTGCCTGGCCGTCGCGTATCTCGAACAACCGGACGCGCCCTTGCTCACGGCGGCCCGGGTTGTCGGGCCTGAGGTTCGATCCGTCCATGGCAAGCACCGCGATCCAGCGGCCATCGGGAGAAATGGCGACGCCCTCCGGCAACGCCGGCACCGACAGATGCTGAACCGTACGAAAGGGGCGCCTCGAGATGTCGACGAGCGTGACGGTGTCCGCATCACCGGCCAACTGTCCCGATGGTCCGAGCAAGCCCGCGAGGCCGACATTGCCGATCACCGCCCAGCGGCCGTCGCAAGAAACGTCGACCGCATACGGCGCAACGCCGGTCGAGACCCGCTCCGGGGTGAGGCGAATCGCGTGGCCGTTGACCTCCAGTACCGCCGCGCCCTGCGCGTCGCGCATCAGCACGAGCGCCGCGGCACCGTCGGGCGTGAAAGTGACGCCCGCGAGACGCCCCTTGGAGACAACCAACTCATCCTCATGCTTCAGCATCAGGCCTTCGACCACGAACGATTCGACCGTGCCGCCTACCGTCGCGGCCAGAAGGAGGCCGCCATCCGGATGAAAGGCCACGCCCTGCGGATGATGCGAGGTCGGAACGCGCTGCACGAGCCGAGGTTGTGCCCCGGTCAGGTCCATCACCTGAAGGTAGTTTTCGAACACGCATTCCTTGCGCACGGCGTCGTAGCAATTGGGCGCCGACACGACGGCAAGCCGGCCGTCCGGCGAGATCGCGACCGCCTGCGGAGGCCCCACGATGGATGTCTTCACGTCCACCGAGGCGACGATTCGCGGGGGAAACGACGATGCGTCGATGACGTCCATCGTGTCGCTCGGGGCATCGGGTGGATAGGTGTCCTGCCCCGCGACACGCTGGTACTTGGCGTCGTTGGTCGAGACGATCCAGTCGCGCAGCCGAGGCGGCATCTCGCCCTGCCCGCTCAATGGCTCTCCCTCGGCACGGCGTGGCCCCGGCAGCCACGAGAAAGTCCAGGTCCGCGCCCTTGTCCGCCTGCAGCGTGCGCTCCACGTAAAGCGACTGGTAGCCACCCTTCATCGCAGGCTCGGGGGCGGACCAGGCGGCCTTGCGCCGCGCCAGTTCCTCTTCGCGGACATGCAGGTGCAGTCGACGCCCGGGCACATCCAATTCGATCTCGTCCCCGTCCCTCACCAGCGCCAGGGGCCCGCCGACGGCCGCCTCGGGCGCGACGTGCAGCACCACCGTGCCGAATGCGGTGCCGGACATCCGGGCATCGGACAGGCGCACCATGTCGCGCACGCCACGCTCGAGCAGCTTGCGCGGCAACGCCATGTTGCCGACTTCGGCCATGCCGGGGTATCCCTTGGGTCCGCAGTTGCGCAGGACCATCACGCAATGTTCGTCGATGTCCAGCAGGGGTCGTCGACACGCCGCTTGTAGTCCTCGATCGTGTCGAACACCACGGCGCGGCCACGATGCCGCATGAGCTCCGGCGAGGCCGCCGATGGCTTGATGATCGCGCCGTCGGGCGCAAGGTTGCCGCGCAGCACGGCGATGCCGCCGTTGGGCGTCAGCGGCCTGGTCACCGGGCGGATCACTTCTTCGTTGAAGTTTTCCGCCGGTGCGATGTTCTCGCCGAGCGTGCGTCCGGTCACTGTCAGCGCGTCGAGATCGAGCGCCGGCGCGACCTCTTTCATCAGCGCCGGCAGCGCCGGCGTAGCAGAAGTCTTCCATGAGGAAACGCCCGGACGGCATCAGGTCGAGGATGGTGGGCATGTCCTGGCCCCAGCGGTCCCAGTCTTCCAGCGTGAGCGGTGTGCCGATGCGGCCGGCAATGGCCAGCAGATGGACGACCGCGTTGGTCGAGCCGCCTATCGCGCCATTGACGCGGATCGCGTTGGCAAAGGCCTTGCGCGTCAGGATTCGCGACAACGACAGATCTTCGTGGACCATCTCGACAGCGCGTCTTCCGGTCATGCGCGCCAGACGCGAGCGGCGCGCGTCGACCGCCGGGTAGGCGGCGTTGCCCGGCAACGCCACGCCCAGCGCTTCGACCATGCTCGCCATGGTGGAGGCCGTGCCCATCGTCATGCAATGCCCGGGGGAACGCGACATTGCGCTTTCGGCCGCCATGAAATCCACGCGGCTCATGCGCCCCGCGCGAACCTCTTCGGAGAACCGCCAGACGTCGGTGCCGGAGCCGATGTCCTTGCCGCGGAATTTGCCGTTGAGCATGGGGCCGCCCGAGATCACGATGCTGGGCAGGTCGCAGCTCGACGCGCCCATGAGCAGCGAAGGCGTGGTCTTGTCGCATCCCGCCATCAAGACCACGCCGTCCATCGGATTGCCCCGGATCGCCTCCTCGACGTCCATGGACGCGAGATTGCGAAAGAGCATCGCGGTCGGTCGCAGGTTGGACTCTCCGCACGAGAAAACCGGAAACTCCAGCGGGACGCCGCCGGCATCGAGCACGCCGCGTTTCACATGCTCGACCAGTTCGCGGAAGTGCGCATTACAGGGCGTGAACTCCGAGAAGGTGTTGCAGATGCCGATGACCGGGCGCCCGTCGAACGCGTCATCGGGCAAGCCGCTGTTCTTCATCCAGCTGCGATGAATGAAGGCGTCCTTGTCGTCGCCGGCAAACCAGGCGGAGGATCGGAGTTTTTTTGTCATGTGGAGGTTGGATCGCAGGGTGAAGCGGCTGCCGCGTCGTGCTACATCACACCGAACTTGTTGAACGCCTCGACGGTGCTCATGCCGTTCTTGATCGCGATGCGCACGCTGCTCTCCGTCTCGGCCTTCTCCAGCGCGAGGCTGATCGCCTCCACTTCCACTTCGCGCGGGATGATCAACACACCGTCCTGATCGCCAAAGACAATGTCGCCGGGGCGAACCCGAACGCCCTGGATCTCCACGGGCACGCGATAGTCGACCACCTTGCCGCGCGGGCCCTGATCCTGCGAGTAGCCGCCGAGCGAGAAAACAGGCAGCCCGAGCTCGAGCACCTCCGCCGTGTCGCGGGAGTAGCCGTCGAGGACCGCACCGGCGGCCTTCAGGTGCATCGCGCGCGTGGTCATCAAGCCGCCCCACAGCGCGAACTGCGGCGCCGATCCGGTCGCCACATAGACCTCGTGAGGCGCAAGATCGTCCAGCGCCTGAAAGAGCAGGCCGAAGGCCTGCCCGCTCAGTGGCGACTTGCCTTCGGGCTCCGAGCGCGAGAAGCAGTTGGTCTCCAGCACCGGCATGGCGCGACCCGCGACGACCATCGACCGGGCCACCGGCTTGATGGCCGGATTCAGGAACTGATGCATCAGACCCAGGGTGTCGAGGATGTCCCCGACCACTGCCGGGAACAGCCGTTCGCGCATCAGGCCAAACAGTTCGTCATCGTTTTTCCACATCGAGTTTGTCTCCTCTAAAGATGCGGATTGAACGCGTGACCCGCCGGGCCCACAACCTATCCTCCTATATGATAGGTAGCCGCCCTTCGCTTCGCTTCATGCAATGACTGCACACCCCTTTGTCCTTGGCAAGCTCAAGCGAACCTCGCTGACGGAGCAGGCCGTGCAAGGCCTTCTTCAGCACATCGAAGACGAGAAAATGAAGCCGGGCGCACCGCTGCCCTCCGAAGCGCGGCTGGGCGAGACGCTCGGCGTCAGCCGCACGGTGATACGGGAGGCGCTGAAGACCCTCAAGGGCCTGGGCGTGGTGGAAATCGCCAACGGCAAAAGTCCCGCCATTCGGCGCGACCTCGACGCATCGGCGCTGGGCATCTACTTTTCGCGCGCGCTGCAGGTGTTGGAAAACTCCACCGAAGACCTGATGGATGTACGCGCAAGCCTCGAAGGCCGCGCGGCGGCGTTGGCGGCCAAGAGGCGCACATCGGAGCAATTGGCGCGCATGTCCGACCTGGTCATCCAGATGCAGGCCCAGCTGCAACGCCCCTCCGTCTACGCCAGCCTCGACACCGAACTGCACCTGGAGATCGCCCGCGCCAGCGGCAACCTGCTGCTGTTCCAGATGATCGGCTCCATTCGCGCCTCGCTGGAGATGCAGTCCCGCCAAGGCATGGAACGGCGAAAAACGGAAGCGAGCCTGCAGAAGGTGCAAGACGGCCACGCCGAACTCGTGGAACTGATCGGCAACGGCGATGCCGAGGGTGCCGCCAAATGCATGCTCGCGCACATGAAGAGCGCGTTGCAGGTGCTGAACGGGCGTCGTCCGGCGGCCCGGGCGCGCCGAGCCGTTGCACCTGCAGCCGCTTGAGAAAACCTCTCGGTCTGCCGCGGGGTGACGAGCGCCTTGCGTGTAGGCGCCGACTGATTGCGCACGGAACGAGCCGGACGGAAGATTTCGTCATTCGAACAACCGGCCGCCGCACCCCGACTTCCGCTGCGGTGGACCGGTTCAAGCCAGTTCCCACTCTCACGATCGCAAGGACAAGCGTATGAACCAGCTGAGTGTTGACCTCTATCAAAGCGCTACCGATCCGGAGAAATTCCTGGCAGTCCCCGCGGGGGTCGATCCAGCGGAAATCATGGGGCCCATGACCTTCGACAAGGACTATGCCCAAGTCGTCCAGTATCGGAACGCGTTCGAGTTCGATCCTGCGGAGAACTACGCGGGCGCCAATGCGGCAAAGATCGCGGCCGATATCTTGACGATCAGGTGGGCGACCTACCGGCGCGACGCCGCGCCGAAAGCCGGCGCCCAGAAGAAACGGCGCTGAAAGATCACGAGACCAGTACTGGCCGTTGCCGCCTGCGCATGCCTACCTGCGCAGTGGGCGCAATAAAAAAGGTTTGCTTGCGCCCTGCCCGACACCGCGCTGTCGTGCGTTGCCCGGTGCTCAGGTCGGCGAAGCCTCACGCTGCATCTGCGCCGGGAAGCGCAGCGTGAAGATGGTTCGCTGCGCCGCCGAGGACGCGACCGCCATCTCGCCACCATGCGCCTTGGCGATCTCGTTGACGATGAACAGCCCCAGGCCGACGCTGCGCACCGTGTTGCTGCCCGTGGCGCCGCGCACCATGGGCTCGAAGACATTGGCGAGGATCTCCGGGGGAATCGGCTCGCCTTCGTTGTGGACCTCCAGCGAGGCCACCCCGTCGTCGATGCCGGACCGCACCACGATGGGCGTGCCCGCTCGGCCGTAGGCCGCCGCGTTGCTCACCAGGTTGCCGATGAGCTGGGCCAGCCTGTCGGCGTCGCCCGTGCACTGCGCTTGGCCATGCGCCACATGCGAAATGTCCCGATCGGGAAAAGCGAGCATCAATTCTTCCAGCGTGTGCTCCACGACCTGGTGAATGTCCATGGGCTGCAGGTCGACGCTCAACCCGGACCCGATACGCGCCTGCGTGAAGTCCAGCAGTTCCTTGATCAAGCGCTGGGCTCGCTCCGCGGAATTTCTCACGTGGCCCAACACGCGCGTCGAGCGTTCGCTCTCCGTGCGCCCCAGCAGTTGCACGCCCATGAGGATGGCCGACAGCGGATTGCGCAGGTCGTGGCTCACGATGCCCACCATCTGCTCGGCGAACAGCGCCCGGTCCCTGAGCAGGCCCTGTGTATCGAGCTCCGCCGCGAGCAGGCTGTCGGCCTTCTTGCGGGCGTTCATCAGCTCGCGTTCGTAGCGGTTGCGGTCTTCCGCCACGAAGGCCGCGATCTCGTCGAAGTCGCCTTCGGCACGCTTGCGGCGCCGGGCGTTGAGAATCATCGGAACAGTGTGCCCGTCGCGGTGACGCAGCTCGAGCTTGACCTCGGCCAGCGAGCCCTGCATCTGCAGGGTCGGCACCCAGTGCGTCTGGTGGAAGATGCGCCCGCCCATGGTGAACAGGTCTTGCATGCGCGTCGCGCCCACGAGGGTTTCGCGCGGCATCCCGACCCAGGTGCAGAAGGTCGCGTTCACCTTCAAGATGGTGCCATCCAACGCGGTCACTAGAAGGCCGCAGGGTGCTTCCTCGAACAGGTCACTCGCGCTCGGAACGGGCGGAGTCATCGGCACCTAGCGCTGGCCGAGCGAGCGAAGGAACTCGTCGATCGCGTCGCAACTCGCGCCCGGAGCGCTCAGATGCGGGCAGTGGCCGGTGTTCTCGACGATGCGCAGCGTGCCGTGGGGCAAGGTTCTGTGCATGAACTCGCCCACCGCGACGGGTGCAATGAGGTCTTCCGACGACTGGATCACCAGCGTGGGCGTCTGCAGCCTGGGCACGTCCTGGCGGTTGTCCGACAGGAAGGTCGCCTTGGCAAAGCGCTTGGCGATGTCCGGGTCGGCGCGGCAGAAGCTGGCCGTGAGCTCTTCACCAAGCTCGGGCCGCTCCGGCACGCCCATGATCGCCGGCGCCATGCTGCCGGCCCAGCCGAGGTAGTTGCTCTCCAGGGTGTCCAGCAGCGAATCGATGTCCTCGCGCGTGAAGCCGCCTACATAGTCACCGTCGTTGATGTAGCAAGGCGACGGACCGATCATCATGTGGGCCGCGAAAGTGCCTGGCGCTTGCAGGTCCGCCAGCATGCCGATCATGGCGCTCACCGAATGGCCGACGAAGAACAACGGGCCTTGCGCCACCTCGCGCGCGATCTCCAGAAGGTCGTCGGCGTAGCCTTGCAAGCTCGCGTACTTCGAAATCTCGTAGGCGGCCGCGTCGGAGTTTCCCGCGCCCACCAGATCGAATGTGACCACCCGGTAGCGGTCGGCGAAATGCGGTGCCATGAAGCGCCACATGTTCTGGTCGCAGCCGAATCCATGCGCAAAAATCATCGTCGCCGGCCCGGCGCCCTGCGTCTGGATGTTGTTGCGCTGTCGGATATTCATCGGGAGGGTTCGGGCGGGCCCCGAAACAAGGGAGGCGGATGGCTTTGAGGTCGGCTGGGTGCCATTTTGCCCGCTCTGTTGTCCCCACGACGGAGCGGCTGATCGAGCGTTTGACCGATAGCGCTTATGCCGGATAACGGCTAAACAGTAGTCCAAAGCTCTCATCAAGCCGATGGGGGTCGCGAATCCTTTTTGAACCGCACCTTCAGGAATAACGCTCGCTTCCATGGAATACCGGTTGGACTGGGCTCTTGCAGCCTGCGCTCGCATCCTCCGCCCGGTGGTCAGGCTCGCCCTCGCGATGGGGATCAAGCACCCCCATCTCGAAGAACTCTTGCGTGACTTGCTGATCGAGGAGGCGCAGCGAACCTGGCGCAGCCAGGGGGTGCCGAAGCCCAACCTGAGCCAGTTGTCCGTGACGACCGGCCTGAACCGCAAGGCCGTGACCGCCAAGGTCAGGGCCACCGTCGACCCCCTGCCCCACACCGAGCTGTCGGCGGCGGCCAAGACTTTTACGTTGTGGTTACAGATGCTGACCCAGGACGCCTCCTTCCGGCGCTGCCCGTCACGGCAGGCAATGCCGCGCCCTCGTTCGAAACGGTGGCGCGCATGAGCAGTCGCGGCAACGTCCACCACCGCACCATCCTCGACGAACTGATCCGGCTGAACATGGTGGTCGAGGCCGACGGGACCGCCGAACTCGTCACCGACGGCTTCGTGCCCGTGGACGACCTCCAGTCGATGCTCGCGTTCCTGGGCGACAACGGGCGAGACCATCTGCTGGCGGCCGTCTCCAATGCCCTGGGCGAACAACCCCGCATGCTCGAGCGCGCGGTGTATGCGCGCGGACTCACCTTGCAGGAATGCGAGCTGATCCACCGGCTGGTCCGGGAGCGCTGGTCGGAACTGCACCACGAGTTGACGCAGGAAATGACCCAGGCGGTCGCGCGCGCGCCGGAAGGCGCCAAGGGCCGCATACGGGTCGGCATCTACACCTACTACGAGGACGAAGGCACGCCCCCTGCCGACGACCCTTCCTGAAAGCGAGCCCCGAATGCGCACGATGAAGCCACTCCAGCGGTTCATGCTTGGCCTCCTGTCGGGCGGTGCCATCGCCCTGCTGCTGTCGTGCGGCGGTGGGGGCGGAGGCGGCAGTGGGAGTGGCCTGGGCACCGGCACCGGCGTGGTGGCGCCGTCGGCGGCTGGCGGCGGTGATTCCGCGGCCGGAAATGGGGCCGGCACGGGCACGGGGACTGGAACCGGCACCAGCGCGGATGGCGCCGGTAGCGGCTCCGGCTCCGCGGGCGCGAGCGGCGGTACCAGCACCGCCGGCAATGGCGGCACCGACGGCTCCGGCGTGGGCTCGGGAGGCACCGGCGTCACCGCCGACGCGGCCGGCATCGGCGCAGCCGACGGCCTGGGCAGCATCATCCTGAACGGGCTGCGCTACAACACCGACAACGCCACCTTCTCCATCGAGGACGCGACCGAGCTGCAGATCGGCATGAGCGCGCGCGTTGCCGGCAAGGTCGACGCCAACTTCACCAGCGGCGTCGCGACCCAGGTCATGTCGGCCGCAGAGCTGCGCGGCGCGGCGTCAGGCGTCGACACCGGCGCAGGCACCTTCGTCGTGATGGGCACCACCGTGAGCATCGACTCGGCCACCGTCTGGGGCGACGCCAACGGACTGGCGGATGTCAGGCCGGCAAATATCGTCCAGGTCTGGGGTCTGCCCGGCGCGCCCGGCACCCTGCGCGCGACCCGCGTGCTCGTCACCCCTGCCCTGACCGAACCGCTGGCCACCGGCACGGTGCAGAACCTGGACACCCTGCACAAGACCTTCGTGCTGGGCCAGTTGACGGTCGACTACAGCGCGGCGGCCTTCCCCGGCATTGCCGCGTCGTCGCTCGCCAACGGCGTCATCGTGCGCGCACGCGGCGTCGCGCCGCCGGTGGCCGGCATCCTGGCGGCCACCACGGTGCAGGCTGGTACGCCATTCCCGTGGTCGATGGCATCTCGCTCCAGTTAGCGGGCGTCATCACCGACTTCGCCTCTCGCGGCGCGTTCAAGGTGCTGGGCACGCCGGTCGATGCCACCAATGGCCAGATCACCGGCGGGCCCGCGAACTCGCTCGGCAACGGCGTGAAGGTCGAGGTCGACGGCGTCATGTCCGGCGGCGTGCTCGTGGTGAAGAAGCTGCGCATCCGCAACGTGCCGGGCACGGGCGGCCCGGCCTCGTTCACGCTGATCGGCGCCATTGGCGCATACCAGTCCCCCGCCAGCTTCCGCGTCCGCGGCCAGCCGGTGGACGCCAGCGGGCCCGGCGTCGTCTTCGAGAACGGCACGGCCGCCAACCTTGGCAACGGCCAGCGCGTGACGATCGTCGGCGACCAGGTGGTCAATGGCGTGTTGATCGCGCAGCACGTGAGCTTCACGCCCTGAAGCTTCGTCGGGTGCATCGCGCACCCGACCGCACAGGTCTCTTTATTCATCCCCCGCTCCCTCGGCCATCCGGCCGGGCGAGCGCGCGTGGCACGCCCTGCCCCGGATCGACCTTCTTGTATCAATTTGATCGACAAGACATGTGAGTTGATGTACAACCAAATTACTAAAGTGAAATATTCACATTTAGGTCGAGTCAGGAGTGCCATATGCCAATCAACCTCCTTGTCTGGCTTCTGAGCGAGAAGCTGCCGGTGCTGCTCACGGCCGATCCGGACATCCGACATGCTTCGGTTCTCCTGGCGACCGGGCTGATAGACGCCGAGTTCCAGTTCGACGACCTCGGCCACCAGCACTATGAAAGCGCCCTGGTGTTCGCCATCACGGACGACGGGCACGCCGAGATCGCCCATATGCGCACCGGAAGCGACGCATCGGACGGCCGCGGAAAAAGCTGGCCGCTCATGCCGCTGGACTACTTGCGCAAGATAGGAGACTCGATCTTTCCCCTGCGCACCGACGATCCGTCGGAGATCAACTCCGTCGCGGTGCTGACCGCGGCGGGCATGGTCGAGGCCATGCTGCCGCCCGCCTGCCATGCCCGGCAGTCTCCGCACCAGCCCCGGCAGGCGGTCGTATTGCGGATCACGCCGCTCGGGCGAACGGCGCTGGTCGGGCGGCGAATCCCCGCCTGAAGCGCCCGGCCGACCACCTCGTTTTCGCATCGAACGGGTACCCGAAGGGGAGTGGACCTATCGCCTGGCGACGGACGCAAACCCTCGACGGCACAAGGGAAAACGTCTCAAGTCAGACGAATGAAACTAAATGAAACATCAGCGACAAATCATCGCGAGGCCTCTGGCGCCATTGTCTTTGACAACCAAAGTAGTAATGTGAAACCTTCACATACATCGTTTTCAGGGGGCACCAATGAGTACCAAAATGACACCGGAAAACGTCGCTGCCGTCCTCCGAACGGCTGACAAGGCGTGAAGCGCCGCATACCTGGGACACCTTCTCATGCAGGCCCCCACCGCTGCCCCCGACGTCGAATCAGGCGTCGCCGCGGATGCCCTCATGGTGGCTCGCATGCGGCTGGTGCTGTCGGTGTCGGCGCTGCTGGCGGTTGCGGTCGACGCGGGTGACAACCGGCAGCAGATCGACACCGCCGTCTGGCTCTCGTTTTCCGGCTACATCCTGCACAGCCTGCTGGTGTACGCGTTCACGCGCCTGGGCAGTCCGTACTTCCAGGGCAAGGCCATCCATTGGAGCGACGTGCTGTGGTTCACGCTCATCATCTTCATGACCGATGGCGTGCAGAGCCTCTTCTTCCTCTTCTATTTCTTCGCGATCCTGACCTCCTCCTTCCGCTGGGGCTTCGAGGAAGGCGCCCGCGTGACGGTGGCGTCGGTGGCCTCCTTCGCCGCCTGCGGCCTGGGCACGAGCACCGGCGGCGACGCGCCGCAGCTGCTGATGCGCACCACCTTCCTGCTCGCGCTCGGGCACATGATCGTGCACTGGGGCGGCTCCAAGCTCGGCCTGCAGCGGCGCCTGGCATTGCTGAGCGACGTCAGCCAGCTGTCGAACCCGCGCTTCGGCGCCGGCCGCACCATTGCCCGCACGATGGAAAAGACGCTGGCCTTCTTCCGGGCCAGCCACTGCATCCTCCTGACGCGCGACACCTCCACCGGCAACTGGATCCTGCGCACGCTGCGCAAGGACGACGCCTGCGAGCACGTGAGCGTCGAGACCATCGGCCACATCGCCGAGTCGCCGCTCATGGCGCTGGCGCCTGACCGCACCGTGCTGTGCAACCGCCTGCCGTGGCCGCTGAACCGGTTCCGGGCACCGAGCCACGGCTTCGACGCGGCGCCGCCGGCTGGCACATCGAGGACGAGGAAGGCGCGCAGCGCTGCGCCGCGGTGGCCGCGATGCTGGAAGCCCGCGGGTTCATCAGTGCCCCGCTGCCGATGCGGCTGGGCGAAGGCCGGGTCTTCGTGGCCTCGTGCGACGGGCTCTTCAACAAGTCCGATGCGCTGTTCCTCACCCATCTCATGGCGCAGATCTTCCCCGTCATCGAGACCATCGAGGTGCTCGACCGGATGGCCTCGGAAGCGGCCTCCGCGGAGCGGCTGAAGATCGCGCTGGACCTGCACGACACGGCGGTGCAGCCCTACATCGGCCTGCGCATGGGCCTGTGCGCGCTGCGCAAGAAGGCGGCCGCCGACAACCCGCTGCGCGAGGACCTGGACGCGCTGGCGGGCGTGGCCGACGGCGTGATTGCCGACCTGCGCCGCTACGCCGGACAAGTCAGGCACGGCGCCAATGGCCCGTGCGGGCTCGTGCTGCCCCATCTGCATCGCCAGGCCGCGCGCATCCAGAGCCTCTACGGCATCGAGATCGCGATCAACGTCGACGGGCAGGTCCACCTGGACGACCGCATGACCGCGGAAGTCCTGCAGATGGCGGGCGAAGGCCTGAACAACATCTGCAAGCACACCCACGCGCGCCACGGCAGCGTTCGCCTCGGTTGCCAGAACGGTCGGCTGCTGCTGCGCATCGAGAACGAGGCCTGCGAAACGCAGGCCGCGAAGTTCGAGCCGCGTTCCATCACCGAGCGTGCCGCGGCCCTTGGCGGCCGCGCACAGGTCAGCCAGTGCGCGGGCCGCACCCAGGTGCAGGTCGAGATCCCGATCTGAAGTTAGCAGTCAACCAGGCAGCGCGGCAACGCGATATCGAAAAGAAGACACGTCAAGGAGCCCATCATGCAACCAGTCGCTCATTCCATCGGCGTCCTGCTCGTGGACGATCACCAGACCATGCTGTGGGGCCTGTCCAGGCTGATCGACGGCGAGCAACCGCGCATGAAGGTCGTCGGCACGGCCAGTTGCTGCGACGACGCGGTGGCGACGTCGGACAGCCTCGCGCCCGATGTCATCGTGCTGGACCTCGACCTGGACGGCCGGTGCGCCATCGACATCCTCCCCCGGCTGCTGTCGAACGAGGTGTCGCGCGTCGTCGTTCTCACCGGGGAGCGCGAAGAGCGCACGCTCGATCTTGCGGTGCTGCGCGGCGCGCGCGGCGTGATGCGCAAGGACGCCTCGGCGCAGCAGGTGCTGGCCGCCATCGAGCGCGTCTACAACGGCGAACTGTGCCTCGACCCGCAGGCCATGGGCCGCGTCTTCTCCGAGCTCACGTCGCTGAAGAAGCCGGCAAAGGTCGATCCCGAAGCCGCCAGGCAAGCCTGCCTGACGCAGAAGGAGCGGGAAATCATCCGCATCGTCGTGACGGGCTGCGGCGCTTCGAACAAGGTGCTGGCCGCGAAGGCCTTCGTCACCGAACACACGCTGCGCAATCACCTCACGTCGATCTACCAGAAGCTGGGCGTGTCCAACCGCCTCGAGCTGTACATCTACGCGCTGAAGTACCGGCTCGACGCGGCGCCGCACTGAAGCGGCGGCGCCGCAGGCCGGCCAGGCCCGCCCTCATTGCCCGTTCAGCATCGGCACGATCATGCGGATGACGCGGATCGCCGCCGGCGCAAGAATGACCAGCGAGATGCACGGGAAGATGCACACCACCAGCGGCAGCAGCATTTTGGTCGGCACCTTCGCGGCCAGCTCCTCCGCCCGCATCTGCCGCTTGTGGCGCAGGTCGTCGGAGAACACGCGCAGCGATTCGCCGATGCTCGTGCCGAAGCGGTCCGATTGGGTCAGCATGGTCGCGAAGGTCCCGATTTCTTCCACGCCGGTGCGCAAGGCCAGGTTGCGCAGCGACTTCTCCCGCGTGCCGCCGGCACGCATTTCGAGGTTGGTCCAGTGCAGCTCCTGCGCGAGCGCCACGCTCTTGGTCTGGATTTCCTCGGTGACCTTGACCAGCCCGGCGTCCAGCCCGAGCCCGGCCTCGACGCACACCAGCATCAGGTCGGCGGCATCGGGGAAGTTATCGAAGATCTCGCGGCGGCGCGCACGAATCAGCAGGCGCAACACCAGGTTGGGAAGGTAGCAGCCGATCAGCGCCACCACCGCGAGCACCAGCAGCATCACCTCGCCGTTCGCGGCGCCGGACGCGCGGATGGCCAGGAACGCAAAGGCGGCAAAGCCAGGGGCAGCAGCGTCTTCATGCCGAAGTAGACGAGGTAGGCGTCCGGGTAGCGGATGCCCGCGTTCAGGAAGCGCACGCGCAGCGGCGACAGGTCCGCGTCGCTGGTGGGCGACGACAGCTGCGCGAACGGGCCGACGATCTTGACGGCGGTCTGGGTCCAGGCCGACTTGCCCGCCGGCAACGCCACCGCCTGCAATCGCTGCTCGGTGCGTGTCGGTGACAGCCAGGCCGCCACGCCGATGATGGCCAGCGACACGGCCAGGAAAACGAGGATGGGAAACAGCATGGTCATGGCTCTTCTCCTTCAGACACGGATCTTCACGATCTTGCGCAGGATCACGATGCCCACGAGCATCAGCACCAGCATGTACTTGATGACCGTCTGGCCGATCGCGTCTTCCCACAA
Organism: Variovorax sp. E3; assembly: GCF_016082275.1. Taxonomy (GTDB): domain Bacteria; phylum Pseudomonadota; class Gammaproteobacteria; order Burkholderiales; family Burkholderiaceae_C; genus Variovorax. The sequence goes on along the minus strand of NZ_MOWM01000142.1, from coordinate 7,891 downwards.
CGGCGACATGAACTCGGGATTGAAGATGTTCATGAGTCCCGCCAACGCAAAGGGCATGAGCCCGAGGATCCACGCCGACAGGCGCCCTTCGGACGACAGCACCCTCACCCGCGCGAGCAGCTTGAGCCGGTCGCGGATGAGCCGGCCCAGGTTGCTCAGCACCTCCGTCAGGTTGCCGCCGGAGTCGCGCTGGATCAGCACGGACACCACGAAGTAGCGCAGGTCGGTCAGCGGCACGCGTTCGCTGAGGTTGGTCAGCGCCTGTTGCAGCGAGACGCCGAAGTTCACCTCGTCGGCGACCATGCGGAACTCGCTGCCGATGGGGTCGGCCATTTCCTCGCCGATCATCTGCACGCCGCTGGCAAACGAGTGCCCGGCGCGCAGGGCGCGCGTCACCAGGTCCAGCGCGTCGGGAAGCTGGCGCTCCATGCGCGACAGGCGCCGGCTGCGCTTGTGCTGGAGGTACAGCGCCGGCAGCGCCGCCGCGACGGCCGCGGCCCCCAGTGCCAGCAGCACGGGCTGGTGCGCCATCGACGCCGCGGCCACGAAGGCGAACACGCCGAGCACGCCGCAGGCAAGCAAAAAGCTGGACACCGTCCACTCCAGCCCCGCCTGCAGTATGAAACGGTCGAGCCGGTGCGCGCGCGGCAGCGTCAGCAGCATGCGCTGCATCCACGGCACGTCGCTGAGCATGCGCTCCTTGACGAGGTGGGCCTGCTGCGTCCGGTCGATCGCGGCGGAAAAGGCCTGCAGCCGCTTTTCGATCTTGCGTGCCTCGGGCCCCTTGTAGGCGCGCCACAGCAGGTAGAGGCCTTCGATCATGAGCAGCACGGTCACGAAGACCAGCACGGTGACGGTGATGAGGGTGCGCCCTCCCAGGTTCTCGAGCATGGCGGTCTCCTATTCGTAGTGCTTTTCGGGATCGAACATGCTGTCGGGCAGCGTGACGCCGTAGATGTGCAGCCGCTCCGCGAACTTGGGCCGCACGCCCGTCGCGTGGAAATAGCCGCGCACCTGGCCGTCGGGGCCCATGCCGGTCTGTCGGAAGGTGAAGATCTCCTGCATGGTGACCACCTCCCCCTCCATGCCCGTGATCTCCTGGATGCTGGTGACCTTGCGCCGCCCGTCGACCAGCCGCAGCACCTGCACGACCACCGTGATGGCCGACGCGATCTGCTGGCGCACGGTGCGGTGCGGCAGGTTCAGGTTCGCCATGCCGATCATGTTCTCCAGCCGCGCCAGCGCGTCGCGCGGCGTGTTGGCGTGGATGGTGGTGAGCGAGCCTTCGTGGCCGGTGTTCATGGCCTGCAGCATGTCGACCGCCTCGGCGCCGCGCACCTCGCCGATCACGATGCGGTCGGGCCGCATGCGCAGCGCGTTGCGCACCAGCGCGCGCTGCGTGATCTCGCCCTTGCCTTCGATGTTCATCGGCCGCGTTTCCATGCGCCCCACATGCGGCTGCTGCAGCTGCAGCTCCGCGGCGTCCTCGATGGTGATGATGCGTTCGCTCGGCGGAATGAACCCCGAGAGAATGTTCAGCAGCGTGGTCTTCCCCGCGCCCGTGCCGCCGGAGATGAGCATGTTGACCTTCGCCTGGGCCAGGCCCTCGAGCATCTGCGCCATCTGGGGCGTGAGCGTCTTGAGCTCGTCCACCAGGTTCTCCATGCGCAGCGGGATCTTCGCGAAACGGCGAATCGACATCATCGGCCCGTCCAGCGCCACCGGCGCGATGACCGCGTTGACGCGCGAGCCGTCGGGCAGCCGCGCATCGACCATGGGGCTGGACTCGTCGATGCGCCGCCCCACCAGCGAGACGATCTTGTCGATGATGCGCAGCAGGTGCTTCTCGTCGGTGAAGCTGACGTTGGTCAGCTCCAGCCGGCCCCGCCGCTCGACATAGATCTTCTCGTGCGAGTTGATCAGGATGTCCGAGACGGACGGGTCCGCCATCAGCAGCTCGATCGGGCCGAAGCCGAGCATCTCGTGCTGGATGTCGCGGATCAGCGTGCGGCGCTCGATGTCGTTGAGCGCCTCGGGCTCTTCCTGCAGCAGCCGCCCGACCATGGTCGAGATTTCCTGGCGCAGCATGTCGGGCTTCAGGGTTTCGAGCGCCGCCAGGTCGAAGCGGTCCAGCAGCTTCAGGTGCATGCGCTCCTTCAGCAGCTTGTAGGCATCCGACGCCGAGGTCGGCGTGGTCTGGTCGTTGGCGCGCGCCGCCGGCTGGACGGTGGGTTCGGCTTCGATCGCATTGAGCTGTTCTCTGAATGACATGGGAACCTGCCTTGCTGTGTGAGGGTTGCTCGAAAGCTCAAGCCCGGCGGAAAAGCCGCCCGATGAAGCCGGGCGCCGTTTCCTGCCGCGGGCTGAGCGTGTGCGCGATCTCGGCGAGCCGCTTGACCACCGCGCTGCCGCGCGCCATTTCCACCAGCGGCACGCCCCGGTTGATGGACGCGTCCACGTCCTTGCCGCCGTCCGGAATGATCGTGAGCGTTGCGCCGACCAGCGAGCGGCGCATGTCCGACAAGCCGATTTCCCCGCCGCCGGCGCTGCGATTCACGAGCAGCTCGACCTTGCCGGGCGCATAGCCGAGCGACTTGAACACCTGCATCAGGCGCGTCACGTTGCGGATGTGCGGCAGGCTCGGCTGGAGCACGGGAAAGATGCGGTCCGCGCGGTCCAGCACGCGGATGGCGAGCGTGTCGATGCGCGGCCCGAGGTCGAACACCACGAAGTCGTACAGCGTGAGCGCAACCTGCAAGATCGCGTCGATGTGCTCGGCCTTGACGTCCAGGGCGCGCGAGAGGTCGTCGGGCGCGGGCAAGATGCTGAAGCCCGGCGCCACGGGCACCACGCTCGCCGCGAGCAAGGACGCGTCCAGGCGGCTGATGTCGCGCGCTACATCGGCCATCGAGGAGCTGGGCCGCAGGTCGCTCACGTAAGACAGCGCATCGCCGAACTGCAGGTTCAGGTCGATCAGCAGCACCGAGCGTTCGCGCGAGAGCTGGTAGGCGATGTTGGTCGCGAGAAAGGTCGCGCCGCTGCCGCCCTTGCAGGGCATGAACGCGACCACCTGGCCTGGGCTTCGCGCGTGCTTGCCCGCCATCTTGATCGCGATGCGCTCGACGGCGGCTTCGAGCGCGGTGGTGTCGGCGGGCGACGGCAGCACCTCGCGCACGCCGGCGCGCATCGCGTGGATCAGGAACTCCGGCGTCTGCATCGCGCACAGCAGCACCACCGCGATCGCCGGGTGCTGCAGCGTGAGCTTCTCCACCAGGGCCAGCTCCTGAAGGTCGCAGCACATGCCGTCGACCAGCAGCAACTCCGGCGCGGCCTTCTCGACTGCCCACTGCATGCGGCTCTTGCCGCCCTCGAACAGCGAGACGACGTGGGAACGCGCCTCGAGGATCTTGCGCATGTCCTGGAGATGGTTCGGATTGGGCGAAATGATGGCGATCTTCATGATGGTGTCCGGTGCGTTGCTAGGAGCAGATGGCCGCGCTGTTCGGGTCTTTGCGCATCACCTCGCGCGGCAGATAGGTGGAAAAGCCCGGCATCGGAATGAGCGGCGCCACGGCGCCCGCAATGGGAGAGATCCACTGGTAGTCGAGCCCCGTGATGCTGACCGTCACGCCCTGGCAGGTCGCCGCCGTGCAGCCCGAGGGCGCCCATGTCACGGCCACCGTGTTCACCTGCGGAAGCAGCGCCCTCATGCGGGCAAGCACCAGGGCCTGCTGGGTCGTGTCGTCGCACACCACCGCGTATCTTGCGCCCGCGCGCGTGGCCTCGTTGGCGGCGTTCCATGTGAACAGCATGCGCGAGAAGTCGACGATGCCCAGAACGAGCATCAGGAAGATGAGCAGCCCCAATGCAAACTCGACCGTGGTCGCGCCGGTGGTGCGGTTTCTCATGATGGAGCCCTCATGGTGGCGGTGATGTCGCTGAAGACGAGGTCGCCGTTCGCGCCGGTGAAGACCACGCCCATCACCGAAGGAAACAGCGAATGGAATGTGTATCCGGTGACGCGCACCGTGACCGTCGTGATGATCGGGTTCGACCCGGCCGACTGCCAGGTGCAGCAGCTGCCGGCCGGCACGTTCGACAGGCTCAGTCCGCGCGCCAGCGGCGTTCCCGTGCCCGCCGTGTTGCCGTACACGATCAGGTTGCGCGCCTCGGTGACTTGCGTGCCCGGCGTCTGCACCGACAGGTAGCGCACCGCGTCGCGCGTCGACTTGGTGACCGCGTTGTACTCGTACATCGCGCGGCCGAACTCGGTGGTGATGAAGGTCAGCAGCAGCAGCAGCGGCGTGATCAGCGCCAGCTCGATCAATGCCGCGCCTCGTTGTGTGCGACGGGAGTGCTTCATGGTGTTCACCTCATCTCACCAGGACCGGAACCAGCGGCCCCGCCGATCCCCCGGCCAGCCCGCTGCTGGTGCAGGGGCTGCCGGCGCGCCGGCGTTGCCGCGAAATTCAAGCTGCGTGTCGGTCATCGGAATGCTCAGCGGCTGCAGCATCAGCATGCAGGCGTAGTCGATGACATGGGAGCCCCCGTCGATCACAGGCACCGTGACGATGCGCCGGTCGAAGCCGTACTGCATGTGGCCTCCGGTGACGTTGCCCGGGTTGGCCAGCTTCTGGAAGCTGTTGAGCGACAGCCCGGTGATCGATTCGCAGCTGTTCGCGCCCTTCACTTTGGTGCCGGTGTCGGCGCAGGACGCGAAGGCCGCCCGCTTGGTCACGAAGTTCTGTGCGCTCGCGGGGGCGCCGGCCCCCGGGGTGCCGTCGTAGGCGTTGAACTGCGCGGGCCAGTTGAGCGCGGTGTAGGCGTAGCCGGTGTAGTCGGGCCGCCCCACGCTCGGGTCTCCGCTGTTCTTGTAGATGCCGAAGCGCTGGTTCCAGACATCGGCCACCGAGGTCTGCACGCCGGGCGTGCCCAGCGTGTCGCCCACCTTGGTGCCGCAATGGTTGTTGAGCTCGGACTCGGTTTCCGAGGCGCTGTTGCTGCCGTCCAGGTTGGCCCAGCCGATCTGGCCACCCGCGGACGCGTTCTGCGCCTGGATCAGCGTGGCCCACTCGCCGACGGCGAAGCCGTAGTTCGGTGCCGTGCCGCCCGGCTTCGGCTTCATCGCGACCGGAACGGGGCATGTGGTCTGCGCGCTCGCACGGGTGGCTACCGCGCTCGCCGTGACGCTGCGCGTCGCCGGATTGCCGGCGGTGTCGCCGGAGAAAGCGCCCATGGCCTTCATGAGCCAGATGTTGATGTTGGGCTGTGTGTGCGCGCACTGGGCATAGCGGGCCACGGCGGGCGTGCTGGTGACGGCATAGGCCGCGTCGCGGAAGGTGATGTCCGCCGCGATGATCTGCCCCTCCCCGCTCCACGTGCTCGACTGCATGTTCACGCGGTTCGCGTTGCCGGCCGCCTGGCCTGCGCTCGTGGCCCGGATGAGCGCCGTGCTCTGCCCGTCGAGCTCGCGCGCGGCGGACAGAGCGCAGCTGTCGACCGCCGTCTGCAGCTCGGTCTTGACCACGAACAGATGTCCGAAATCAAGGGCAATGCCCATGAAGCCCATCAGGAACAGCAAGACCAGCGCGGCGGTGACGATCATCGCGCCGCGCTGGCGGTCATGAAGGTGGTGGACTCGCATGATCGACTCCCTGTGCGATGGCGGTGGTTTGGGACGGCGCGGCCTCAGCTGCAACTCGTGCCGCCCAGGCAGGTCGTGACACGGTCGATGAATGCGCCTATGGCGGTGCCGCCGGACAAGGCTTGCAATGCGACCACCAGTGCGATGGAAACAACGGCGATGATCAGTGCGTACTCGACCACTTGCGCACCGCTCTCGTCTGCCAGAAATGACTTGAACATGATGATGAACCCCAGTTCGTTGTTGACGAAGAATGCGTGGGAGCGGACGGGAAGGTGGAACGAAGCGGGTCGCATGCCAGCACCCGCTTCCCTCCCCGAAAGACTGCCTACTTGCAGGCCGCCGTCCCGGTCAGGCAGGTCGCGACGCGAGTGATGAAACTCGTGAACCCGCCGTTGTTGTCCGTGAGGCCCTTCAGTGCGACGACCAGCGCAATCGAAACGACAGCGATGATCAGCGCGTATTCCACGACCTGGGCGCCCTCTTCTTCGAGCATCAGGCCGCGGGTGGATTGGCCAATGGCCTGGAAAAAGTTCTTCATGGTTCTTTCCTTTCAAGGTTGGTATCAAAAGAGATCAGAGAGATCAGAGAGATCAGATTGAAAAAATGCCGTGGCGAAAGCAGAGGTTCGTTGCAATTCGTGGTGTGCTCCTTTCAAAGAAAACTCGTGTGAAACGAATCCGCGGAACGCGGCCCGTCACTTCGATGAGCCGGCTCCCTGGCCACCGATCTGGCCGCCGATGTTGATGACGTTGACCGCCGGCGGCGGCGTCTTGTAGGACTCGTGGTACTGCTGCATCGACTCGCGCGCGGCGCGCCCGTCCATGCCCGCGACCGGGTCGCCGTTCTTGCCGGCGTCCGGATTGATCGTCATCTTTCTCTTGGCGTCGCGCACCGCATCGCCGAAGCGCGCGTCGTAGTTGGGTGTGACGTGCGAGCAGCCGGTCGCCACGAGGCATGCCAGCGCAAGAAGGGTCGATCTGATGAACATGGCAGTGCTCCTCACGGGGTTTCGCTGGACGGGGCGGCCGGTGCCGGGGTGGCGCTTTCAAGGGCGCCGTTCAGGTAGATCTCGGCGCGGCTGGGAACGACGTGGTTGTCGGTCGGCACCCGCGGCGACTCGGCGAGCGGGCGCACCAGGCGCGGCGTGATGACGAACATCAGCTCGGTCTGCTCGTTCTGGAACTCGGTGCTGCGGAACAGCGCCCCCATCACCGGCACCTCGCCGAGCCCGGGATAGCGCTTGACGCTCTCGGTCACGTTGCTCTTGATGAGCCCGGCAATCACGAAGCTTTGGCCGTCGTTCAGCTGCACCGTGGTGTCGGCGCGGCGCACCGTCAGCGACGGCAGCACGGCGGTGGCACCCGAGACGGTGGTGAAGGGCGAGCCGGTCTGCGACAGGTCCGACACCTCGGACACCATCTTGAGGTTGACGCGGCCGCCGTTGAGCACGGTCGGGGTGAACTTGACCCCGATGCCGAACTCCTTTTCTTCCAGCGTGATGTTGGTCCCACCGCCGCCGCTGGCGTTCTGCGCCACCGGAATGAAGATCTTGCCGCCCGACAGGAAGCTGGCCTGCTGGCCGCTGATGGCCATGATGTTGGGCTCCGCCAGGATGCGCACCAGCCCGTCGTCCTTCTGGCCGTCGATGGTCAGCGAGGTGCGGCCGATGCGCAGCGCCTGCACCAGGCCCCCGCCGGCGCTCAGGAAGTTGGAGATCAGCGAGTAGTTGTTCTGCCCGCCGCCGCCCGTGCGCGCAAGGCCGACACTCGCGCCCAGCCGGTCGAGCAGGGTCTTGCTGACCTCGGCGATCTTCACTTCGAGCATCACCTGCTGCGGCGTTGCCACGCGCAGCAGGTTCACTACCTTCTTGCCGTCGGCGCCGTAGGCCGATGCCAGGTTCATCACGTCGTCCAGCTTGAGCGCGTCGCTGATCTCGCCCGTGAGCACGATGGACTTTTCGGCGCTGCGCACGCGGATGCGGCTTTCCTCCGGCATCAGCTCGGCCAGCTTGGACTGCAGCGCCTGCGGATCGATGGTGACGATCACGTCCTTGATGTAGCAGGTGCCGTCCGCGCTCTGCAGCACGACGTTCATCGAGCCGGCCTGGCGGCCCCGAAAGAACAGGTCGGTCGGGCTCAGCAGCGTCACGTCGACGTCGGCAATGCCGTCGCCTGCGTTCGCATTCGGGGCCATGGCCGGCGCGGGCTGCATGCCGGCCGGCACCGCCGCGGCGCCGGCGCCCGG
>NZ_MOWM01000141.1 GCF_016082275.1 Variovorax sp. E3 | reverse complement strand
GCGCTGGGCCTGCCCGCGGACCTGGCCCGCCGCCGCCCCGACATCGCGGCCGCCGAGGCCCAGTTGCACGCCGCCACCGCCCGCATCGGCGTGGCCGTGGCCGACCTGTACCCGCGCGTGACCTTGGGCGCGGGCTTCGGCTACGAGTCGGTGGGCGGCGACAGCTTCACCGACTGGGGCAGCCGGCAGTGGCACGTAGGCCCGTCGATCAGCCTGCCGCTCTTCGACGGCGGGCGCCGGCGCGGCACCATCGAGCTGCGCGAACTGCAGCAGCAGGAAGCCGCCGTGGCCTTCCAGCAGACCGTGCTCAAGGCCTGGCACGAGATCGACACCGCGCTCACCGGCTACACCGCCGAGCGCCGGCGCCAGGCCGAGCTGGCCGAGCGCGAACGCCGCAGCCGCGACGCGCTGGTGCTGGCGCATGCGCGCTACGCCGGCGGGCTCACCGACTTCGGCGTGGAGCTCGATGCGCGCCGCGCGCTGCTGCAGGCGCGGCGCGACCAGGCACAGAGCACGAGCCGGCTCGCGGTCGGCCTGGTGGCGGTCTACAAGGCGCTGGGCGGCGAAGCGCCGTTACAACAAAACTGAAACCAACGGAACATGCACACTAAAATATCCACCGGTTTCGGGGATTGACAAGCCTGCCTGAGAACAAGCCAGCGCATCTCCCGGTACCCCCTGCATAGCGGGGCAGCCCGCCTGGGCCCGGCCTTTCCCGAGGCGGGCGCAAGCGCCGTCCGTCCGAGATTTTCGCCCCCGCGCCCGGGGAGAACCGATGCGAGCCCTCTTCTCGCCGCGCGCAATTGCAGCACTCGCGAACCTGGCGTTCGCGCTACCCATTCTCATCGCGCTGTCTGGAATGACGGCCCCCGCCTTCGCCGCCATGGACGAAATCGGCCGCGCCGCGCCCAGCAGCCACCGCCTGAAGTTCTACGTCGACCCCACGCTCGCCGCCGACATCGGCCCGGCCGAAGCGGGCCGCCGGCTCGCGCAGTACGTGGCCGACGTCAACACCGTCTTCACCCGCGAGACCGTGCGCAGCTTCGTCTTCGACCCCGCCACCGACCTGCAGCTGGTGGCGCCCGCCGCTGCACCGCCGTGCAGCTACAACGGCCTCGTCAACGGCGAGGTGGTGGTCTGCGTGACCAAGTCGACCCGGGGCTACAGCCACGGCGGCCTGTCGACCAGCTGGACCTTTCCGCAGAAGGGCGTGACCTGGAACCTGAACTGGATCGCCATTCACGACCCGCTGCGCCTGTCGCGCGCCATCACCCAGGCCGCGCCCGAGTCCACCGAGAAGGACTACCTCGGCCGCCAGCTCAAGACCCTGCTGCACGAGCTGGAGCACGTGTTCGGCGCCGGCGCGGGCGAGTACTACAACGGCATCGCCGTGGCCGACACCACCGGCGTCGCGCCCGTCACCGACCTGGCGCTGTCGAACGACGCCGACCGCTACTGGTGGACGCGCCAGAACTGGCGGCTCGACCCGCTGCTGGGCACCGTCTTCGAGCAGCGCCGCGACCCCGCGGCCAACCGCATCGCCACGCTGGAGATGATCCGCTTCACCGCCGGCACCAAGGCCAACATCGACACCGACTGGAGCGACTGGCCCAAGCTCGGCAGCTCGAAGTTCATGGCCGCCACCACCGCCACACAAGTGCGCGTGACCGACCGCGACAGCGGCGCCGCGCTGCCGGGCGCGCAGGTGTCGGTGTGGCGCAACCCCGGCGCCCAGAAGCCGCTGGTGCTGCTGGTGACCGGCGTGGCCGATGCGGCGGGCCGCTTCCAGTTCGACTGGGACTGCGGCTTCAGCTGCTTCGCCGTGGGCAAGTCGACGCTGCTGGTCAAGGCCAACGCGCCGGGCCGCGCGCCGGGCGCGAGCTGGTTCACCATCTTCGACGCCTTCGAGCAGAAGGCCGTGCAGGGGCTGCCGATGTTCACCATCGACCTCGCGCTGGGCGGCGCCGACGTGACGCCGCCGACCGTGTCGGTGTCGGCGCCGGCCACCGCCGTGGTGGGCCAGCCCACCACCATCGCGCCGGCCGTGGTCGACAACGTGGGCGTGTTCGGCGTCAAGGTGATCGGGCCCGACAGCATTCCGATCTGCACCTTCACCGCCCCGCCCTACACCTGCAGCTGGACCCCGGCGAGCGCGGGCGTGCAGACGATCAAGGTCGTCGGCGTGGACGCGGCGGGCAATGCCGCGAGCGCAACGGCCCACGTGATCGTCAACCCGCCAGTCGACAGCACGCCGCCCGCCGTGGCCATGAACGCGCCGCTGGCGGCCGCGGCCAGGGTGCCGGTCTCGCTGGCGGCCAATGCATCGGACAACATCGCCGAAGTGCGCTTCGTGGTCGACGGCAAGACCGTGTGCAAGCTGCAGGCCGCGCCCTTTGCCTGCAACTGGACGCCTGCCTCGGCGGCTACGCCAACATCGAGGCGCGCGCCACCGACGCATCGGGCAACGTCGCGAGCGTGTCCGCGCTGGCGCGCGTGAACCCGTAGCAAGCAGGCCGCCGGCTACGCTTTCTTCTTGCTTGTCTTCGCGCCGCCATTTGCCTCTTCAGGCAGCGGCACGTTGGTGAAGCTCACGTTGCCCAGCCCCGTGCCGATGGTCAGCACGCCCCAGTGCTTCACGTCGCGCATGAAGGGCAGCTCGCTCAGGCCCTGCACCACCGCGTCGTTGTGCATCAGCACCAGCATCGGGTCGGCGCCCAATGTCAGCATGCGGCGCCACACCGCCGTCGGCAGGTGGAAGGCGTGGCTCTCCCAGTCGCCCGGCAGGTTCTGCGCGCCGCGCGCGATCGAGCCGTCGGAGCGGATCAGCCCCGGGCAGCCGATGCCGATGAAGGGCGCGAGCCGGATCTTCTTGCGCTCGCTGTAGCGCACCATGTCCATCAGCATGTCCGCGATGTGCTCGACCATGTGGCTGCGGTTCGGGCCCTCGTCGGCATGGCGCCACTTCTCGCGCCGCAGCACTTGCGCCCGGGAGAAATCGCGCGCCTTGCGGTAGCGCGTCTTCACGATGCCGCAGCGCACGTTGGTGCCGCCGATGTCGACGGCCAGGATGGCGTCGTACTTGCGCAGCAGCGCGGGCGGCGTGAGGTGTACCCAGCCGATCAGCCCGCCGTCGTCCACGTTGTGCGAGAGCCGGCCCAACTGCACGTGCAGCCCCAGCTCTTCGAGGATGGCGCCCGTCTGCAGCACCGCGCGCTCGCCCACGTCGCTCTCGGGAAAGCCGCCGCCGATGACGATGCGCTCGACCTTGTGCCACGACGGCTGGCGCAGGAAGCGCTGGATCACCGACGCCAGCTCTTCGGTGAACTCCTCGATCACGCCGTGCATCACGTCGCCAGCCTCCGAGGCCTTCTTGGCGCCCAGCACCTTGTCGAGCTCCTTCTTGCTGAGGTCGCGCGAATGCAACTCGCCGAGCGGGTCCTTGCCGTTCTTGCGGCGGCGCTTGCGCCAGCGCTCGAGCAGTTCCCGGAAAGCCGTCTGGCTGGCCTGGTCGCCGACGAAGCCGTCCTTGTCGCGCAACTGCAGGCTGTAGCCCTCGACATGCACGCCGGGGAGTTCGCGCAGGCCGTGCACGTCGGCGGCGGGCAAGGATTCGGAGCGGGGAGGTTCGGGCTTCGAGGGGATGGGCTTCATGCAGTGGATGGTGCGCCCGGCGTGGCCGTGGGCCCATCGGTTGCGCGCACGATGGCGTGTAGGAGATGGGCGGGTACGACGACGTCAGCCCACCGGGAACGAAGCCAGCACCCGCCCCGCGAGCGCGCTGGCAATGTGGCGCGTCACCACATGCACCTCCAGCTTGAGAGTGAACCCGCGCGGCAACGCCAGCAGGCTGACGCCCGAAGGCACGATTCGCTTCAACCCCGACTGGACGATGGCGAACCCCAGCCCCGCGGCGACCAGTTCCAGAGCCATGGAAGGCTCGGCCGCCTCATGGCGAACGTCGGGCGCGAAGCCCGCGCGCTCGCATGCCGCCATCATCTCCGCACGTCCGTCGGGTGAGGCCTGCCGGGGAAGAAAGATGAAAGGCGCGCCGTCGAGCGCCTTGGCACTGGGGCGTTGCCCCGAGGCAAGCGGATGCTCGTTCGCGACGGCGAGCGCATACGCTTCCTGCAACACGAGCCGGCTGGCCAGTTCATCCTTCGGCGCGGCCGCGCGATGCGTGAACCCGACATCGATCTCACCTCGACGCAAAGCCTCGAACTGCGCCGCCGACCTCGACAACCGCAACTGGATCTCGACCTCCGGGGATTGCCGCTTCAATGCGCGAAGCGCCTTGCGCAGCACGCCTGAGTGAATGGCGCTCTCGACGTAGCCAACGGCCAGGGTGCCCGCGCCGCCCGCAACCTCTTCGCGCACACGGGCCTCCAGCCTGGCGGAAGCTGACAACAGCTGGCGGCACTCGCCGAGAAAACGATGCCCCGCCGCCGTGAGTTTCAGCCGCTTGCCGGTGCGCGCGAACAGGACCAGCCCGAGCCGCGCCTCCAGCGCGATGACTTGCCGGCTCAAGGGCGACTGCGAGATATGAAGTCGCTCGGCCGCTCGCGCGATGCTTTCCGACTCGGCGACGGCCACGAAGTAATGCAGTTGCTGCAGGTCGAGCATCAAGACCTTTCAGGTCGTTTATGGGTCCAAAACGGACGTGGACGAGCATAAGCCTGCACGGAATCATCCAGCGATCGACCTCAACGCACTGGAGAAAAACATGGCGCTCACCCGCTTCGGATTCATCGTCACAGGCGCAGGCCTCGATCCTGCGCATGACCGCTGCGTGATGGAATCGGAGTCCGGGCGCTTCCGGATGGTGGTGATCGGTGTGCCGACAGCCGCCGAAGGCCCCGCCGCCGCGCGCGCCCTGCTGACCGAAGGCGTGCAACTGATCGAGCTGTGCGGAGGCTTCGGCCCATTGGGCACAGCCGCCGTGCTGACGGCCATCGACGGCGCCGTGCCGGTAGGCTCGGTTGGCTACGGACCGGAATCCATCGACGCATTGCAGCGGCTGTTCGCGACCTGAGCCCGGCATTGGCCGCCTCGCTGGCGGCCGCGTATGTCTATACACTGGCCGCGATGCAATTGCCTTGCCGCATCCTCTGGCGCGCCACCCTGCTCTTCCTGCTGGCATGGCTCGGCGCCACGGCCACCGCCCACGCCGCGGACGACACGCTGCGCGTCGGCTCCAAGCGCTTCACCGAGTCGTACATCCTCGCCGAGCTGCTGGCGCAGACCGCCGCGCCGCACACGGCATCGCCGCCCGTGGTGCGACAAGGCCTGGGCAACACGGCCATCGTGTACGAGGCGCTGCGCTCGGGCGCGATCGACCTGTATGCCGAATACACCGGCACCATCGCGCTTGAAATCCTCAAGGGCTCGCCGGCCGACACGCGCGAAGCCATGAATGCGGCGCTCGCGCCGATGGGCCTGGGCGTTGCCATTCCATTGGGCTTCAACGACGGCTATGCGCTCGCGGTGCGCGCGGCCGACGCCGACCGGCTGGGCCTGCGCACCTTGAGCGACCTGGCGAAGCACCCCGAACTCAAGCTCGGCCTGTCGAACGAATTCATCGGCCGCGCCGACGGATGGCAGGGCCTGGCCGCGCGCTACGGCTTCACGCAGACGCCCACCGGCCTCGACCACGGGCTGGCCTACGACGCGGTGGCCGCCAAGCAGATCGACGCCATCGACATCTACACCACCGACGCGAAGATCGACCACCTCGGCCTGCGCGTGCTGGAGGACGACAAGAAGTACTTCCCGCGCTACGACGCCGTGGTGCTCTACAAGCTCGACCTGCCCACGCGCCTGCCCCAGGCCTGGGCCGCGCTGAAGACGCTCGAAGGCCGTGTCGACGAGCACGCGATGATCGCGATGAACGCGCGCGCCGAGTTGCAGAGCGTGCCCTTCGACGTGATTGCGCGCGACTTCCTCGCGAGCACGGGCAAGGACGCCGAGGCGCGGCAGCCGAAGGAAGAGCGTCGCGGCTTCACGGCCAAGCTGTTCGGCCCCGATCTCTGGAAGCTCGCGCGGCAGCACTTGTTCCTGGTTGCGCTGTCGGTCGGCATCGCCATTCTCATCGGCGTGCCGATCGCGATCCTGGTGTTCCCTCATGTGCGCTTGCGCGCGGTGGTGCTGGGCTTCGCGAGCCTGCTGCAGACGGTGCCGTCGCTGGCGTTGCTGGCGGTGCTGATTTCGATGCTCGGCGCCATCGGCGCGTTGCCGGCGTTGATTGCGCTCACGCTCTATTCGCTGTTGCCGATCATGCGCAACACGGTGACGGGCCTGGCGGAAGTGCCCAACGGCCTGCGGCTGGCCGGCACCGCCCTCGGCATGACGCCACCGCAGAGCCTTCAGTTGGTGTTGCTGCCGTTGGCGTTGCCCACGCTGCTGGCGGGTGTGCGCACGGCAACGGCAATTGCCATCGGCACGGCGACCATCGCGGCCTTCATTGGCGCGGGTGGCTTCGGCGAGCGCATCGTGACGGGGTTGGCCCTGAACGACCGCGAGCTGCTCGTTGCCGGTGCTCTGCCGGCGGCAGCTCTTGCCCTGTTGAGCGAAGGGATCTTCGAGCTCGTCGAGTACCTGATGCGGAGGCGTCGACGCGCGCCGCCGTCTTCTTTGCCGGTTTGAGGTGACTGTCGTTCGGGGCGGGTGCACAGGACACCGGGTACTCCCCTCCGCGAATGTCCCCCGGCCTGCGGCCTCCTCCTTTATTTCGCTGCGGGGAGCACCCGATGCCCTGCGCACTTGGGCACGCCGCTGGTCAACCGCCGATCAACAAGGGCTCTGATAACGCTCACGTCGGCGGTGTGCTCTGCGCAGCGAAATAAAGGAGGAGGGGCGAAGCCCCGGGGGACATTCGCGGAGCAGAGCACACCGTCGGCGGGAGCGCGCCCCGAACACCCCCCGGAAACTCAAGCCAGTGTGTAAGCCGTCTTCACCGTAGTGAAGAACTCCTGCGCGTACTTGCCCTGCTCGCGCGGACCGTAGCTCGAACCCTTGCGGCCGCCGAAGGGCACGTGATAGTCCACACCCGCCGTCGGCAGGTTGACCATCACCATGCCGGCCTGGCTGTGGCGCTTGAAATGCGTGGCGTACTTCAGCGACGTGGTGGCGATGCCGGCCGACAGGCCGAACTCGGTGTCGTTGGCCGTGGCCAGCGCTTCCTCGTAGTTCTTCACGCGGATCACACTGGCGACCGGGCCGAAGACTTCTTCCTTGTTGATGCGCATCGCGGCCGCCGACTCGCTGAACAACGCAGGCGACATGTAGTAGCCGTCGGTCTCCAGCTTCAGCAGCTCGCCGCCGGCCGCCAGCGTGGCGCCCTCGTTCTTGCCGATGGCGACGTATTCCATGTCCTGGTCGAGCTGCGACTTCGACGAGACCGGGCCCACGTCCGTGCCTTGCGCCAGCGCGTCGCCGACCTTGATCTTGGCCATGCGCGTCTTCATCGCTTCGATGAACTTCGGGTAGATGCCTTCGGTGACGATGAGGCGGCTCGACGCCGTGCAGCGCTGGCCCGTCGAGTAGAACGCGCTCTGCACGCTCAGCTCCACGGCTTGCGCGAGGTCGGCGTCGTCAAGAATCACCTGCGGGTTCTTGCCGCCCATTTCGAGCTGCACCTTCTTGTGGTTGGTCACGCACTGGATCGCGATGTTGCGGCCCACGCCCACCGAGCCCGTGAAGCTGATCGCGTGGATGCCGGGGTGCTTGACCAGCGCCTCGCCGATCACGCTGCCGCGGCCCATCACCAGGTTGAACACGCCGGCCGGAATGCCCGAGCGGCTGATGATTTCGCTCAGTGCCCATGCGCTGCCCGGCACCAGGTCGGCCGGCTTGAGCACCACGCAATTGCCGAAGGCCAGCGCGGGAGCGATCTTCCAGGCGGGAATGGCAATCGGGAAGTTCCACGGCGTGATGAGGCCGACCACGCCGACCGGCTCGCGCGTGATCTCCACGCCGATGTTCGGCCGCACCGACGGCAGCACCTCGCCCGACAGGCGCAGGCACTCGCCCGCGAAGAACTTGAAGATCTGGCCCGCGCGCGTAGCCTCGCCGATACCTTCGGCCTTGGTCTTGCCTTCTTCGCGCGCCAGCAGCGTGCCCAGCTCTTCCTTGCGCGCCAGGATCTCGTTGCCGATCTTGTCGAGCGCGTCGGAGCGCGCCTGGATGCTGCCCGTGGCCCAGGCCGGGAAGGCGGCGGTGGCGGCGGCCACGGCGGCGTCGACATGGGCGGCATCGCCCTGCGTGTACTGGCCGAGCACGTCGGCCAGGTTGCTGGGGTTGACGTTGGGGCTGTAGCTTGCGCCGGCACGCCATTCGCCAGCGATCAGGTTGTCGAAGTTCTGCATGTTGTGTTCCTTGCTGCTCGATGAAAAGAAAGAAGCCGGAGCGTTCAGGCTCCGGCTGCGGAAAAGGAGAAACGAAAAGACCGCGCCTTCAGCGAACCATACACGGACGCTTGTTGTCGAAGGTCCAGTTCGGAATCAGGTATTGCATGGCCTGCGCGTCGTTGCGCGCGCCCAGGCCGTGCTTCAGGTAGAGCTGGTGCGCCTTCTCAACGGCGTCCATGTCGAGTTCCACGCCCAGGCCGCCGCGCGTGGGCACCTTCACGAAGCCGCCCTCGATCCGCAGCGGCGCCTTGGTCAGGTGCTGGCCGTCCTGCCAGATCCAGTGCGTGTCGATGGCCGTCACCTTGCCCGGCGCGGCGGCGGCCACGTGCGTGAACATCGCGAGCGACACGTCGAAGTGGTTGTTCGAATGCGAGCCCCAGGTCAGGCCCCAGGCCTGGCACAGCTGCGCCACGCGCACCGAGCCTTGCAGGGTCCAGAAGTGCGGGTCGGCCAGCGGAATGTCGACCGACTGCAGCGACAGGCTGTGCACCATCTCGCGCCAGTCGGTGGCCACCATGTTGGTCGCGGTCGGCAGGCCGGTGGCGCGGCGGAACTCGGCCATCACCTCGCGGCCCGAGAACACGCCTTCGGCGCCGCACGGGTCTTCGGCATAGGCCATCACGCCGTGCAGGTCGCGGCACAGGCGAATGGCGTCCTGCAGCAGCCAGCCGCCGTTGGGGTCGAGCGTGACGCGCGCCTGCGGAAAGCGCTCGTGCAGCGCACGGATGGCCTCGACCTCTTCTTCGCCGCGCAGCACGCCGCCCTTGAGCTTGAAGTCGGTGAAGCCGTAGCGCGCGTGCGTGGCCTCGGCCAGCCGCACGATGGCCTCGGGCGTCATGGCTTCCTCGTGGCGCAGGCGGAACCAGTCGTTGTCGGCGCCGGGGTCGCTCTCGTAGGCAGATCGGTCTTCTGGCGGTCGCCACGTAGAAGAGGTAGCCGAGCATCTGCACCGCGTCGCGCTGCTGGCCTTCGCCGAGCAGCGCCGCCACCGGCACTTCGAGGAACTGGCCCAGCAGGTCGAGCAGCGCGGCCTCGACGGCCGTGACCGCATGGATGGTCACGCGCAGGTCGAAGGTCTGCAGGCCGCGCCCGCCGCTGTCGCGGTTGGCGAAGGCGCTGCGCAGGCTGTTGAGCACGGCGTTGTGCCTGCCGATGGGCTGGCCGACGATCAGGCCGCGCGCGTCTTCCAGCGTCTGGCGGATCTTCTCGCCGCCGGGCACTTCGCCGACGCCGGTGTGGCCCGCGCTGTCGGTCAGGATCAGCAGGTTGCGCGTGAAGAACGGGCCGTGCGCGCCGCTGAGGTTCATCAGCATGCTGTCGTGGCCCGCGACGGGAACCACGCGCATGCCGGTGACGACGGGGGCGCCGGACACGGCTTGGGAAACAACGGAATCAGGACTTGTCATCTTCGGGCTCGGTGCTTCAGTCAGCGGTGATGTGGCGAGTGTCGATCAGGGTCTTCCAGCGCGTCCACTCGCGCAGCTGGAAAGCGGTGAATTCCTCGGGCGTGCTCGCGACGATCTCCAGGCCCTGGTCGAGCATGCGCTTCTTCGTCTCAGGGTCCTGCATCGCGGCGATCACCGCGTCGCTGAGCTTCTTCTTCACGGCGGGCGGCAGCCCCTTGGGCGCGGCCATGCCCTGCCACGAATAAACCTCGGCACCCTTCACGCCGGCCTCGGCCAGCGTGGGCACGTCGGGCAGCACGGGCGAGCGCTTGTCGCCGGTGACGGCAATGGCGCGCAGCTTGCCCGCGCGGATGTGCGGCAGCACGGCGTTCACGTTCTGGAACGAGAAGTCGACCTGGTTGCCCAAGAGGTCGTTGACCGCCGGCGCGCCGCCCTTGTAGGGCACGTGCACGCCTTCGGTCTTTGTCTGCTGCCAGAACAGCTCGGCCGCGAGATGGTCGGACGAGCCGTTGCCCGAGCTCGCGAACGAGACCTTGCCCGGCGTCTTGCGCAGCAGCGCCAGCACGTCGGCCACCGTGCGCTCGGGCCGCGCGACATTGGCAACCAGCACGTTGGGCGCCTGCACGGGCACGCTGATGTAGTCGAAGTCCTTGGTGGCGTCGTAGGGCACGCTCTTTTGCAGGTGCGGCGTGACGACGAAGGCGCCGAGCGAAGACACCAGCAGCGTGTAGCCGTCGGGCGCGGCGCGCTTGACCTGGCCGGTGCCGATGGTGCCGGTGGCGCCGGGCCGGTTGTCGACGACGAAGCTGCCGCCGAGCCGGGTCTGCAGCTGCAGCGCCAGCGCGCGCGCCACCATGTCGGTGGAGCCGCCGGCCGGAAACGGCACGATGATGGTGACCGGCTTCTGCTGCGGCCATGCATCGGCCTGCGCCGAGGCGTGCAGCGGCAGCAGCGCGGCGGTTGCGCCAAGCGCGAGGCCCGCCGCGAGAAACGCTCTTCTCTGGTTCATGCGCGCTTCCGGTCAGGGGTTGAGGCGCACGGCCTGGCGGGCCAGCAGCTTCCAGTTGCCGCCCTGCTTCTGCCAGACGCCGAGGATCTTCAGCGCGACCTTGCCGGGCTTGCCCGCGTCGTTGGTGTCGGCCGTGAGCGTGTGGCGCACGATGGCGGTGCCGGCATCGACCACCTTGATGCTCTGGTCGGTGATGGCGATGGTGACGAAGTCGGACTTGCCGTCCATCAGGTCGCTGATGAAGCTGGTCTTGGTGTCGACCTTGCCACCCGAATGGCCGTAGCTCAGGTCGTCGGCCACCAGCGCACCCAGGGCGGCGGCGGTCGGGTCGATCATCGCGACGCGCAGGCGCTCCGCGGCGGCGGCCACCTCGGGCTGGGCCGTGGCGGCACTGCCCGCCGGCATCATCGCGCAGCCCGAGAACAGGGCCGCCGCGGCGGTGATGAGGAAGAAGCTCTTGAGGCTCATGTCGTCTTGTCTCCGTTGTTCTTTTCTGGCGGCGAGCGCTCTTTACTGCGGGCCGAGCGCGTCGATCAGCGCCTTGAGCTGCTCGACTTCGGCGGGCTTGAGGTCGGTGAGCGGCGCGCGCACGGGGCCCGCGTCGTGGCCGACGATCCTGGCGCCGGCCTTGACGATGCTCACGGCGTAGCCCGGCACGCGGTTGCGCAGCTCCAGGTACGGCATGAAGAAGTTCTTCAGCAGGCGGTGCTGCGTCGGCAGGTCGTCGGCGGCCACGGCCTTGTAGAAGTCCATGGCGGTCTTCGGAATGAAGTTGAAGACGGCCGACGAGTACACCGGCGTGCCCATCGCCTTGTAGGCGGCGGCATAGACCTCGGCCGTGGGCAGGCCGCCCAGGTAGGCGAAGCGGTCGCCCATGCGCTGGTAGATGGCGACCATGGCTTCGATGTCGCCGATGCCGTCCTTGAAGCCCACGAGGTTGGGGTTGCGCTCGGCCAGGCCGGCCAGCGTTTCGGGCTTGAGGCGGCTCGATGCGCGGTTGTAGACGATCACGCCGAACTTCACGCTCTTGCACACCGCTTCCACATGCGCGGCCAGCCCTTCCTGGCCGGCTTCGGTGAGGTAGTGCGGCAGCAGCAGGATGCCGTGCGCGCCGGCTTTTTCAGCGGCTTGCGCGCACTCGATGGCGAAGCGCGTCGGGCCGCCGGCGCCGGCAATGATCGGCACCACGCCGCGGCAGGTGTCGACGGCGGTCTTGATGATGCGGGGTACTCGGCGCCCGTCAGCGAGAAGAACTCGCCCGTGCCGCCGGCCGCGAACAGCGCGCTGGCACCGTAGGGCGCGAGCCATTCGAGGCGCTTGACGTAGCCCTGCGCATTGAAGTCGCCGTTGCTGTCGAAGTCGGTCAGCGGGAACGAGAGCAGGCCGGAGCCCATGATGGTCTTGAGTTCTTGCGGGTTCATGGGGAAGAGTCCAGTGAAAGTTTGAAAAAGAAAATGGATGGATGCGGCTGGCCGGTCAATCGAGCTTGACGTTCGCATCCTTGATGACTTGCGCCCAGCGTGCGCGCTCCTTGGCAAAGAACTGGTCCTGCTCGGGCGCGGTCATGGTCACGACTTCGGCGCCCTGCCCCGCGAGGCGGGCGCGAATGTCAGGTGTGCGGATGATGCGAACCAGTTCGCGGTTGAGCCGCGTGATCACCGCGTCGGGCACGCCGCGTCCCGCGACCATGCCCTGCCAGGTGCCCGACTCGTAGCCGGGCGCGCCCTGCTCCGCGATGGTGGGCACGTTGCCGATCAGCGGCATGCGCGTGGCCTTGGACACGGCAATCAGCTTGAGCTTGCCGGCCTGCACCTGCGGGTAGGTGGCGAGCATGCCGTTCATCAGCACCTGCGTCTGGCCCGAGACGGTGTCGAGCACCGCCTGCACGCCGCCCTTGTAGGGCACGTATTCCCACTTGGCGCCGACCTTGCGCTGCAGCTCGATGCCTGCCAGGTGCGCGGTGCTGCCGCTGGCGGTGACGGCAAAGTTGAGGTCGCTTTTCTTCGAGAGCTCGACCAGCTCCTTCAGCGTGCTCGCCTGCACCGAGGGGTGCACCACCAGCAGGTGCGGCGAGTAGGCCAGCATGGCCACGCTGCGCAGGTCCTTCGACGGGTCGAACGGCAGCTTGGGGTACAGCGACGGGCTGATGGCCAGCGCGCCCAGGTCGCACAGCATCAGCGTGTAGCCGTCGCCCGGCGCCTTGGCCAGCAGGTCGGCGCCGAGGTTGCCGTTGGCGCCCGCGCGGTTGTCGATGATGACCGACTGCCCCAGCGCCTCGGACAGCGGCTGGCTGATGGACCGCGCAATGATGTCGGACGAACCGCCCGGCGGGTACGGAACGATGATCTTGATCGGCTTGGACGGCCAGTTGCCGCCGGCTGCCGGCGTGCCCTGCGCGAAGGCGCGCCCGGGCAGGCTGGCGGCCAGCGTCGTGGCCAGTGCGGCGTTGAGTGCGCCGCGTCGGTTGATGGTCATGCTGCCTCCTGTTGTTCGATGGTCGTCATGGCTACGCCCGGCACGCCGTGCGAGTTATCAGTCATCGTACAACTACAAAACAACTTGTCCAGCTTGCCGGACAAGAAAATTCAGCGGGAGGGGGTGTGGTCGGACGAGGCCGCGCTCGCGGCGCCCGAAGCACCACCCGAAGCATCGGCCTTGGCCTTCTGCTGCGCGGCCTCCTGCGCCATGCGCAGCCGCTCGCGGCTGTTGGTCAGGTGGATGCGCATGGCGGCGCGGGCCGACTCGGGGTCGCGCCGCGCGATGGCCGCGTAGATCTCTTCGTGCTCGCGGTTCACGCGGCTCAGGTACGGCGCCCCGCCCTCGTGCGTGCGGATGGCGCTGATGCGCGTGCGCGGAATGATGGTGGTGCCCAGGTGCCGCATGATGTCGGCGAAATACGGGTTGCCGGTCGACTGCGCGATCTGCAGGTGAAAGCGGAAGTCGGGCGCCACCGTGTCGCCGGCCACCGCCACGTTGTGCTCGAAGTCGTCGAGCGCCTGGCGCATGGCGACCAGCTGCTCGTCGGTGCGGCGGCTCGCGGCCAGGCCGGCCGACTCGGTCTCCAGGCTGATGCGCAGCTCCAGCACGGCCAGCACGTCGACCGAGGCGGCGATTTCGCCGGGGTCCAGGCGGAACACGCCGCCCGGCCGGGGCTGCAGCACGAAGGTGCCCACGCCGTGCAGCGTCTCGACCAGCCCGCCCGCCTGCAGCTTCGACAGCGCCTCGCGCACCACGGTGCGGCTCACGCCATAGGCCTGCATGATGGCCGACTCGGTCGGCAGCTTGTCGCCCGGCCGCAGCGACTGGCTGCGGATTTTCTCGCCCAGGTCTTCCACCAGCCCGTGGGCCAGGCCCCGGCGCGCGGGCGCGGGCGCCCCACGAAGGCAGCGCCCGCCCCCGCGCCGGCGGGCGCGGTTTCCACCGGCGCTTCTGATACCAAGGGATTACCCGCAGTCGACTGAACCATGGCCACGATGATAATCTCCAACTAGTTGTACGACAACAGATAACTTATCACTCAAATCCCCTGGAAGCCGCTCCGCTTGGCGCTTGTGCCTTCCAGGAAGGCATTGGCGGTCCGCACGGCACTCACATGAAGTATTCCCTCGACTTCGCTCCGTTGGCATCGTACTGGCCCGTTTTCATCAACGGGGCATGGCTTACGCTGAAGATGACCGCCCTGGCGGTCCTCATCGGCGTTTGCGTCGGCACGCTGGTCGCCTTTGCCAAGCGCAGCAAGATCAAGCCGCTGTCGCGCGCCTGCACCATCTACATCGAGATCGTGCGCAACACGCCGTTCCTGGTGCAGATCTTCCTGCTGTATTTCGGCCTGGCCAGCTTCGGCGTGCGCATGCCGACCTTCGCGGCCGCCGTGCTGGCATGGTCATCAACATCGCGGCCTACGCCGCGGAGATCATCCGCGCGGGCCTGGAGTCGGTGCCGCGCGGGCAGATCGAGGCGGCCGAATGCCTGGGCCTGTCGAAGTGGCGCATCGGCTGGCACGTGATGCTGCAGCCGTCCATCGAGAAGGTGTACCCCGCCCTCACGAGCCAGTTCCTGCTGATGATGCAGGCCTCGGCCATGGCCTCGCAGATCTCGGCCGAGGAACTCACGGCCATCGCGAACACCGTGCAGTCGGACACCTTCCGCTCGCTGGAAACCTACATCGTGGTGGCGGCGCTGTACCTGGTGCTGTCGCTGTTCATCAAGCTGGTGACCTGGGCGCTGGGCGAATACATGTTCCGCCGCCGCCGCGTGGTGCGCCGTGCCGCCGCGCAGGCCGGCAAGGCGCAACCCGTGGCGCAGGCAGCCCACGTGGCCGTGCAGGGGGGGGCCGCATGAGCATCGGTCATTTCACCTTCACGCACCTGATGTACCTGGTGCAATCCATCGGCTGGACGCTGCTGCTGTCGGCCATCGCGTTCGCGCTGGGCGCGGTCGGCGGCTTCGGGCTGATGCTCGCGCGCATTTCGCCGCGCGCGTGGCTGCGCTGGTGCGCGGTGGTCTACATCGAATGCATCCAGGGCATTCCGCTGCTGATCCTGCTGTTCATCGTGTACTTCGGCCTCTCGGTGTATGGCCTCTCGCTGCCCTCGCTGGTGGCGGCCGGGCTGGCGATGATGATCTACGTGAGCGCCTACCTCGGCGACATCTGGCGCGGCTGCATCGAGGCCATGCCCAAGCCCCAGTGGGAAGCGTCGGAGTGCTTGGCGCTCTCGCGCTGGCAGACGTTGCGCCTGGTGATCATTCCGCAGGCCGTGCGCCTGTCGCTGCCGCCCACGGTCGGCTTCCTGGTGCAGATCATCAAGATGACTTCGCTGGCCTCGGTGATCGGCTTCGTCGAGCTCACGCGCGCGGGCCAGATCATCAACAACACCATCTTCCAGCCCTTCCTGGTTTTCTTCCTGGTCGGCGCTTTCTATTTCGCCCTGTGTTATCCGCTGTCGCGTTGGAGCGAAGCGATGGAGAAGAAGCTCAATGTCGCCAATCGTTAAGCTGGACCACGTCTATAAAAGCTTCGGAGCCAACCAGGTTCTGAAGGGCGTCTCCTTTGAAGTCGCCAAGGGCGAAATGATCGCCATCATCGGCGCCAGCGGCTCGGGCAAGAGCACGGCGCTGCGCTGCATCGACCGGCTCGAGGTCATCGACAAGGGCACCATCGAGGTGTGCGGCATCCGCGTCGACAGCCCCAACGTCGACCTCAAGCAGCTGCGGCTCGAAGTGGGCATCGTGTTCCAGAGCTACAAC
This sequence comes from Variovorax sp. E3, assembly GCF_016082275.1. Lineage (GTDB taxonomy): Bacteria > Pseudomonadota > Gammaproteobacteria > Burkholderiales > Burkholderiaceae_C > Variovorax. The sequence continues at coordinate 6,080 of NZ_MOWM01000141.1, read as the reverse complement.
CTGTTCCCCCACCTCACGGTGCAGGAGAACATCATGCTGGCGCTGCGCCACGTCAAGAAGCAGTCGCGCGGCGAAGCGGCCGAAGTGGCCATTCGCGTGCTCGACCAGGTGGGCCTGAAGGCCAAGGCCGACGCCTACCCCGAACAGCTCTCCGGCGGCCAGCAGCAGCGCGTGGCCATTGCCCGTTCGCTCGCGATGTCGCCCAAGGTCATGCTGTTCGACGAGGTCACCTCGGCGCTCGACCCGCAGCTCACCGGCGAAGTGCTGCGCGTGATGGAAGACCTCGCGGCCGGCGGCATGACCATGCTGCTGGTGACGCACGAGATGGCCTTCGCCAAGCGCGTGGCCGACCGGATCATCTACATGCACCAGGGCACCGTCTGGGAGACCGGCCCCGGCGAAATGCTCGACGCGCCCAAGACGCAAGAGCTGCATGCCTTCCTGAACAACGGGCTGTAAACAGGCAGCCCGAGTCATTCGCTCCCACATCCAACCACTCCAGGAGATATTCAATGAAACTCGGCAACGCCTTCACCCGCACCTGCATCGCGCTGGCCCTCTTGGGCGGCGTCGCGCAAGCCGCGCTCGCCGACCAGCTCGACGACATCAAGAAGGCCGGCAAGGTGCGCGTGGCCATCGCCATGGGCACGCCGCTGTTCAGCTTCGCCGACGCCAACCTGCAGCCCACCGGCTCCGACGTGGACACCGCCACGCAGCTGGCCAAGGACCTGGGCGTGAAGCTGGAGATCGTGTCGATCACCAACGCCGCGCGCGTGCCCACGCTGCAGGCCCAGCGCGCCGACCTCGTCATTGCCGACCTGTCGATCACGCCCGAGCGCGAGAAGGTCGTCGACTTCTCGGTGCCCTACGCCGTCATCAGCATCATCGTGGGCGGCCCCAAGAGCATCAAGGTCGCCGACTACGCCGACCTGAACGGCAAGCGCATCGGCCTGACGCGCGCCACCGTGAACGACACGCTCACCACGCAGCAGGCCAAGGGCGCGGAAATCGTGCGCTACGAAGACGACGCCACGCTCATCACCTCGATGGTCACGGGCCAGATCGACCTGTTCTCCAGCACGCCGTCCAACCTCAGCGAAATGGTCAAGCAGGCGCCGGCCAAGAACCTGGAGCTGAAGTTCTCGCAGAAGGATTTCGACCTGGGCATCGCGCTGAACAAGGAGCAGCCCAAGCTCAAGGAATGGGTCAACAACTGGGTCGTGGCGAACCAGAAGAACGGCAAGCTCAACGCCATCTACAAGAAGTACCACGGCCGCGACCTGCCCGAGCGCATCACCAAGCTGTGACAGGACAAGCGACGATGCAAGACGCCAAGAAACTCAAGCGCCTGCTGCTGACCGGCGCCGCCGGCGGCCTGGGCAAGGAGCTGCGCGAGCGGCTCAAGCCTTATGCCGACGTGCTGCGGCTATCGGACATCGCGTCGCTGGCACCGGCCGCCGACGCGGCCGAGGAAGTCGTGCCCTGCGACCTCTCGGACAAGGCCGCCGTCGATGCGCTGGTGAACGGCTGCGACGCCATCGTCCACCTGGGCGGCGTGTCGGTCGAGCGGCCGTTCGAGGAAATCCTCGAGGCCAACATCAAGGGCGTGTTCCACGTCTATGAAGCGGCGCGCCGCCACGGCGTGAAGCGCGTGGTGTTCGCCAGCTCGAACCACGTGATCGGCTTCTACAAGCAGAGCGAGCACATCGACGCCCACGCCGTGCGCCGGCCCGACGGCTACTACGGCCTGTCGAAGTCGTTCGGCGAGGACGTGGCGCAGTTCTACTTCGACCGCTGGGGCATCGAGACGGTGAGCATCCGCATCGGCTCGTCGTTTCCCGAGCCGCTGAACCGCCGCATGATGAGCACGTGGCTGAGCTACCGCGACCTGACGACGCTGATCGAGAAGTCGCTGTTCACGCCGGACGTGAAGCACACGGTGGTCTACGGCATGTCGAACAACCGCGACATCTGGTGGGACAACAGCGCGGCCGCGCACCTGGGCTTCGTGCCGCAGGACGGCTCCGAGGTGTTCCGCGACAAGGTCGAGGCACAGCCGCCCGTGGCGCCCACCGACCCCAACGCGATCTACCAGGGCGGCGCCTTCACGGCCCAGGGCCCGTTCGGCGATTGAACGCAGGCACCGGACGCATGCAAGCCGAACTCGTTCTCGACGCCCGCAACGGCACCGGTGAAAGCCCGGTGTGGCATGCCGCGGAGCAGGCGCTCTACTGGGTCGACATTCCCGCGCGCACGCTGAACCGCTGGCATGCGGACCAAGGCCACGCGAAGTGGAGCGCGAACGAAATGATCGCCTGCATCGCGCCGCGCGCCGACGCGTCCGGCGAATGGATCGCGGGCATGGAAAGCGGCCTGTTCTCGGTGAAGCCGCAAGCGGACGGCACGCTGGCCGCCACGCCGCTTTCGCCCGTGGCGCACGCCGCGCCGGCCATGCGCTTCAACGACGGCCGCTGCGACCGCCAGGGCCGTTTCTGGGCCGGCACCATGCTGCTGGACATGGCCGCCGCGCGCGCGTCGGCAGGCTCTACAGCTACGCCAGGGGCGACACCCACGCCGCCCTTCGCCTCGATGATTTCATCGTGCCCAACGGCCTGGCCTTCAGCCCCGACGGCCGCACGATGTACCTGTCGGATTCGCACCCCACGGTGCAGGCCGTCTGGGCCTTCGACTACGACACCGACAGCGGCACGCCGGGCAACCGCCGCCTGTTCATCGACATGAAGCCGCTGCCCGGCCGCCCCGACGGCGCCGCCATGGACACCGACGGCTGCTACTGGATCTGCGGCAACGACGCGGGCCTGGTGCACCGCTTCACGCCCGACGGCCGGCTCGACCGCTCGCTCGAGGTGCCGGTGAAGAAGCCCGCCATGTGCGCCTTCGGCGGCGCCGGGCTCGACACGCTTTTCGTGACCTCCATCCGGCCCGGCGGCATCGACCTGTCGGACCAGCCGCTGGCCGGCGGCGTGTTCGCGCTGCGGCCCGGCGCGCAGGGCATCGCCGAGCCCGCCTTCGGCCCATGACCCATGACCCCATAGCCCTTGCTCACCTGTTGACCCACTGATCCGCTGCGTTTTCTTTTCATCCACCGAGGAGCCATCAAAAATGAAATCACTACAAATGAAGAAGCTGGCAGGCCTGATCGCGATCGGCCTGATCGCACTCACGGCATCGAACGTCACCACGGCGCGCACCTTCCGCTCGGCGGAAGTGCATGCCAAGGACTTCCCGACCAACCAGGCGGTGAAGTTCATGGGCGACGAACTGTCGAAGGCCACGGGCGGCAAGGACAACATCAAGATCTTCGCGGACAGCTCGCTGGGCTCCGAGAAAGACACGGTCGAGCAGGTGAAGATCGGCGCCCTCGACATGGTGCGCGTGAGCAGCGCGTCGTTCCACGGCATCGTGCCGGAGTCGGTCATTCCGTCGCTGCCCTTCCTGTTCCGAGACATCGAGCACTTCCGCAAGGCCATGTACGGCCCCGCCGGCGACAAGGTGCTGGCCGCGTTCGAGAAGGCCGGCTTCATCGGCCTGTGCATGTACGAAAGCGGCGCGCGCTCGGTCTACGCCAAGAAGCCGATCAAGTCGGTGGCCGACATGAAGGGCCTGAAGATCCGCGTGCAGCCGTCCGACCTGATGGTCAGCCTGGTGAGCGCCACCGGCGCCTCGCCCACGCCCATGCCCATCGCCGAGGTCTACACCGGCCTGAAGACCGGCCTGGTGGACGCCGCCGAGAACAACTACCCCTCGTACGAGGAAGCCAAGCACTTCGAGGCCGCGCCGGTCTACTCCGAGACCATGCACGTCATGACGCCCGAGGTGCTGGTGTTCTCCAAGAAGATCTGGGACACGCTGAGCAAGGAACAGCAGACCGCGATCCGCAAGGCCGCGAAGGACTCGGTGCCCTACTACGTGAAGCTGTGGGAGCCGCGCGAGAAAGACGCCAAGGCGGCCGTCATCAAGGGCGGCGCCAAGATCGTCTCCGCCGCCGAAATCGACCGCAAGGGCTTCGTCGACGTCGAGAAGCCAGTGTGGGACAAGTTCGCGACCACGCCGGAGCAGAAGGCGCTGGTGCAGGAAATCGTCAACACCAAATGAGGCCCGTGGTCTTGCGCTTCCCCTTCCGGGGGATGCGCAAGGCAGGACATTCATATGCACTTGTTGACTCAACTGAACGCGCGGCTGTCACGCTGGGCGATGTACCTGGCGTGCGTGTGCCTTGTCGGCCTGCTCGCGGTCGTCGTCTACGGCGTGGTGCTGCGCTACGTCTTCAATGACGCTCCGCCGTATGTCGAGCAGGTCGCGCTGCTGCTGGTGATCTCGGTCGCCATGTTCGGCGCCTCCGCCGGCGTGCGGGACGCCGGGCACATCGGCCTGGACTCGCTGGTGAAGGTGCTGCCGCCGAAGGCGCAGTTCTGGTGCAAGGCGCTCGTGTGCGTGCTGACCATCGGCTTCGCCATCGCGCTGTTCGCGGGCGGGGCCGAAATGGCGGTCTCGACGCGGGAGTCGACCATTCCCACGCTGGGGCTGTCCGAAGCCGTGCGCTACGTGCCGGTTCTCTTCGCGGGGGTGCTGATCACCCTCTTCTCCCTCGAGCACCTGGCTGCTCAGTTCACCGGCCTGAAGGTCGTTCCATCATGGCATTGACAGTGCTGTCCCTGAGCTTCGTGCTGTTCCTGCTGCTGGGAATGCCGGTGGCCTTCGCCATCGGGCTGAGCTGCCTGGCCACGTTCGCTTACGAAGGCCTGCCGTTCGAGACCGCCATCCAGATGATGGTCTCGGGCATGAACGTGTTCTCGTTCCTGGCGATTCCGTTCTTCATCTTCTCGGGCGAGCTGATGCTGCACGGCGGCATCGCCGACAAGATCGTGGCGTTCGCGCGCAGCCTGGTCGGCCACTGGAAGGGCGGCCTCGGGCTGGCCAACGTGGTGGCCTCCACCTTGTTCGGTGGCGTCTCGGGCTCGCCCGTGGCCGACACCTCGGCCATGGGCGGCGTGATGATCCCGATCATGAAGCGCGAGGGCTACAGCGCAGCCTACGCGGTGAACGTGACCACGCACGCGTCGCTGTCGGGCGCGCTGATGCCGACCTCGCACAACATGATCATCTACGCCTTCGCGGCGCAGGCCGCGGTGGGCACCATCGGCGACCACGTGATCAAGGGCGTGTCGATCGGCGACCTGATGTTCGCGGGCCTGATCCCGGTGTTCTGGATCATGGTGTGCATGCTGGTGGCGGCCTACTGGCAGGCGGCCAAGCACGGCTACCCCAAGCGCACCGACGGCAGCACGCTGGTCGAGCGCTTCCCGGGCTGGGGCATGGTGGCCAAGACCTTCCTGGCGGCCATTCCGGGCCTGCTGGTGATCGTGATCATCCTGGTGTGCGTGATGGAGGGCATCGCGACGGCCACGGAGGCGGCCGCGATCGCGGTGACGTATTCGCTGCTGCTCACGGTGGTGGTCTACCGCACGATGACGCGCGAGAAGCTGTTCAAGTCGCTGGCCAAGGCCTCGAAGACCACGGGCGTGATCCTGCTGCTGATCGGCGTGTCGAACATGCTGCGCTACCAGATGGCCTACCTGGAGATTCCGGACGCGATCGAGTCGGTGCTGCTGGCCGCGACCACCAGCCCGTGGCTGATGCTGCTGTACATCAACCTGATCCAGATCTTCCTGGGCATCTTCCTGGACATGGCGGCGCACATCCTGATCACCACGCCGCTGTTCCTGCCGCTGGCCATCCAGATGGGCGTGGGCCCGGTGCAGTTCGGCATGATGCTGCTGCTGAACTGCGCGCTGGGCCTGGTGCATCCGCCGGTGGGCACGGTGCAGTTCATCGGGTGCGCGATAGGGAAGATATCCATCGGGGAGGCGACGAAGACCGCCTGGCCCTACTATCTGGCGATCTTCATCGCCATCACCCTGGTGACCTATGTGCCGGCCTTCTCGACCTGGCTGCCGACACTGCTGACGGGCCACAAGGTGCTGTAAGCAAGACAAGGTTTCCACGATGAGCAATGCCGCCAACGGAGCCTCGCCGCTCTACATCCGCATCCATGCCAG